>CBIHMP010000324.1:0-4471 GCA_966211015.1 uncultured Luteolibacter sp.
ACAACATCCCGCGGCCGCAATTCGACGACACCCTGCGGGAGCGTGCGGAGGAGCTCGGGGTGAGATTCGTCACCCACCGGGCTGCGGTGGAACGGGGCGGGGAGGATCGCGAGATCCAGCTCACCGCGGAATCGCTCGCCGCCGCCGGGCTCGCGGAGCACCCGCGTTTCCTCATCGATGCCACCGGCCGTGCCCGGCTCTTCGCCCGCACGCTCGGAATCGGCGCGAAAAGCGGGGAACGCAGCGACGTCGCCTATTTCGCCCACTTCGAAGGCTTCCAACATGACTTCCAAGCCGCGGGCCAGGTGGTGATCAGCATCCTCGATCACGGCTGGAGCTGGCGCATTCCCCTGCCCGGCCGTCTCTCGGTGGGGATCGTCGTTCACAAGGACGCGGCGAAAACCTACGGCGCTTCCCCGGAGGAGCGGCTCGAACACGCCTTGCAGGCCGAGCCCCTGTTGCGCGAGCATTCCAAGGGAGCGCGACGGGTCACGCCCGTGATGACCTACACGAACTACCAGCTCGTTTCGGACCGCGGCCACGGCCCGGGTTGGGCCGCATGCGGCGATTCCTTCGGCTTCGTGGATCCGATGCTCTCACCCGGCTTGTTCATGGCCCTGGAGTCGGCCCGCCTCTTTGAGAAGCATGTCTTCGCGAAAGGAACGGCGGTGCTGGGGCAGCCGGATCTCATGACCGCCGGCTTCAAGCTGGCGGAAGAGGAGCTGAACGATTGGCACGAGAGCTGGCGCGAATTGATCCGGCATTTCTACGATGGCGGGATCTTCGCACTCTATGAAACCGGCGCGAAATTCTCGGCCCGCTTCAAGGGCTGGCCGGGCATCGGCTTCATGGAACGGCACATGACCAAGCATATCGCCTCGATGGCCTCCGGTGCCTTCACCCGGCGGAAATACAGCCGCGGCCTGGTGCGCTTCATGCGCCAATACATGCTGCACGATTGCAGCCCGCCGGAGCACTACTCGGTGCTACCGGCCCAAGGAAGCGCCTCCTAGGCCATCTTGATGCACGCGAGGATCGCCGCGGATACCACCAGACCGAGGGCGGCCCCGCCGCAAAGGACATCGGTGGTGGTCGCACGCGGCCGATGCGGCGAGGAGGATCTCGGAAAAACCAGCGCCGCATAGACCATCCCCGCGACAAGACCGCCGAGATGCGCCGCATTGTCGATGAAATGGCGGAACACGAAGCCGATGACGCCGGTGAGCAGCACACCCGCCAGCAGGCGCCGGCGCGAGCTTTCCGGGACCAGCCGCCGGTGGAGCGTCTCGAACACCAGCAGGAAGCCGAGCAGTCCCATCAGGCCGCCCGAGGCCCCGACGGAGGGGGTGGTGGGTGAAAACCGCAGGGAGGCTTCTCCCCCGATCCAGGCCGAAATCGCAAACACCATCACCAGATGGGGCCAGCGGGCGAAGGTTTCCACCCTCTTCCCGAGATAGGCGAGCGCGGAGGCATTCATGAGCCAGTGGAGCCAGTGGCCGTGCAAGAACGGCGCGGTGAGAAGCCGCCACCAATCGGTGAAGGGACCCTTGGTGAGACCTGCGTTCGCGATGGTCATGCCTGCCCCGTCAAGACCACTGAAGCTGAAAAGGAACTTCGCCAGGCCTATGAAGGATGCGAAGCCGCTGAACTGGTGGCGCACGTTGAACCCGTGGATCTCCACGAGCGCCTGCACCAGTCCCGCAAGCGCCAGGAGGCCCAGAAGGAGGCGCGTCAAGGGAGCCTCCTGGATCGCAAGCCAAGTCTCGAATCTCAACGCTGCCGCGTCTTCCGCCATATCCCCGGCGGCCCATTTGCGGGCCCGCGCCAGGCGCTTCCCGCCTTGGTACCATGGGAGAAACCCGAGAATGAGGAAAAGCAGCGCCGCCAGGCCCATGGTGCCGCTCGACCGGATACGGTCGGGCCGGAAACCATTGAGGTAAAGCAGCAGGAAAAAGACCGCCCCGAAGACGATCATCTGCCGCTTGCCCTCCTGGATGTCCCATTCCGCCCAGCGGATGCGGGCCGTTTTCAAAGCCGGCAGCAGGGCCGGGACCTCCTCGGGCAGTACCAAGCCGGGAGAGTCGGGGGTCCAGACCAGCTCGGCGCGGGCACCGCTGTCCCCGCTCAGGGTGCGGGAGAGATCTTCGAAGCCGGGGCATTCGTACCGCCGGCCCTTTCGGTCCACCCAGCCCCAGCCCGGTCCGGCCTCAGGAAAGGCGTCTTCACGCGCCCATGCTGGAAGCTCGGCATCAGAGGTCATCTTGCCACGCACTCAAGCGAGGGAGTGCCCTTGCTCAAAGGGAAATCGACGGTTTCCGTAAGCCATGAAAAAGGCGCGGGGCAAAATCAGCCGCGCGCCTGGAAGAAAAAGAGAAACCTCCGCGATCAAGGTTGCCCCGGGGGCTTTTCCTCGCCTGCAGGCGGGGTCTCCCCGGCCGGCTCCGGCTCGCCTTCGCCCGGAGCGGTGCCGCCCTCGGGTTTCGGAGCGTCGCCAGTCCCTTCCGCCGGAGCGGCGTCAGGCTGGGGTGCCTCCGGAGCCTCGCCCTCTTCCGGCATGGTGGCCGGAGTTTCGGCCGGAGGCGTGGTCGCCTCGGGCTCAAGCGGCGTCTCGCCGGCCTTCTCCGCCTCTTCGGCGATGGAGGACGGCTTCTCTTCCACGACGGCCGGTGCTTCGGGAGCCTTGGCCTCGGCGACGAGCGTCGGGCTGCTGGAGCTCTTCCTCTGGATCAGGATCGCAAGCACCAGGGTGAGCACGAAAAAGAGCGTGGCGAGATAGACGGTCGCCTTCTGCAGCACGTTGGTGGTACGCGCGCCGAAAAGCTGATCCGTGGCACCCGAGCCGAAAGCCGCGCCGAGACCCTCGTTCTTCGGGCGCTGCATCAGGATGATCATGCTCATCAAAACGCAGACGATCACGAAAACGACGAGCAGCAGGTCGATGCTGATCGAGAGCCAATCGATGGCGGAAACAATCATGGGGGGCGCACTATATGAGCCGTTCCCCCCTTGTAAAGAGGGGTTTTCGGGACTGGAAAAGCCGCACTTTCAAGCCCGGGAGCGCAGGGATGACGGAAGTTCGCCCTTGGCAGTTCCCCGAGCCGGTCCAAGCTGGCCGCACGATGATCGCACGCTTGCGCGGGAAGGTTCTGGAGGCGTATCCGAATCGCCTCGTGGTGGAGGCAGGGGGCGTGGGTTACGAGGTGCACGTGCCGCTTTCCACCTTCGACCGCCTGCACGCGGCGGAGGGTGTGGCCGTCGATTTGCGAACCCACCTCAATGTCAGCCCTCGGGACATGGTCCATACCCTCTACGGCTTCGCGACCGAGGAAGAGCGGGACATTTTCCTGCTCTTGATCGACCGGGTCAGCGGCGTGGGCCCGTCGGTGGCACTGGCGGTGCTGAACGGGATGCCTTCGGCTCGCTTCAAATCCTGCGTGGTCGGCGGGGACATCGCGGAGCTTTCCAAGATCAAGGGGCTGGGAAAGAAGACGGCGGAGCGCATCGTCCTCGAGCTGAAGGATAAGGTGGGCGTGGCCGATACCTGGCAAGAGGCGGCAAGCGGGCAACTGGCCCCTGCCTCGGCAGACGCGGAGCTGGCGTTGATGGCCCTCGGCTACAAGCAGGTGGAAGCCCGGAAGACCATCCGCAAGGTGCTCGACGACCAGCCCGGCTCCACGGTGGAGGAACTTGTCCGCGGTGCGCTGCGATCCTTGCAATGAGCCTCACCCTGCAGCAGATCACGGCGGCCATGCCGGAGGGCGGGCTCTTCGATGGCGGCTGGCGTTATTCGCCGGAGCCCCTGAAGCTCACGAAGGCCGAGGGCCGTTTCCTGAACACCCTGGGGCATCCTCTCGCCCAATTCCAAGCGACTTGCGACGAACTCTACCGTCGCAGTGCCGCCGCCAAGCTTCCCGCCTGGATGGCTGAAACGCTGGATACCGGCAAGCCGGCTTGGATGGTGGCGCTCCAACGGGAGCCCGCATCCCGCGGCGTCATCCCTCGCGTGATCCGCCCGGACCTGATGGTCACGGAGGGCGGATTTGCCCTCACCGAGCTCGACTCGGTGCCCGGGGGCATCGGCATCACGGCCTGGCTCTCCAGAGTGTATGCAGACGCGGGATTCCCGGTGCTCGGCGGGCGCGACGGGATGATCTCGGGTTTCTCATCCGTTCTGCCGGAGGATGGCGCGGTTTTGCTTTCCGACGAATCCGCCGACTACCGGCGCGAGATGGAATGGCTCGCCCGCGAGACAGGCGGAGGCCGCACCGTGGAGGCCGCCGAGGAATACGTGCCCGACGGGCGCGCGCTCTACCGTTTCTTCGAGTGGTTCGATTGGGAGTCGATCCCGGCTGCCCGGCGTCTGGCGGAAATGTCCACCGCCGGCGAGATCCCGCTGACCCCGCCCTGCAAGCCGCACCTCGAAGACAAGCTGTGGCTGGCAATGCTGTGGACCCCCGCCCTCAAGCAGGTG
>CBIHMP010000325.1:0-4465 GCA_966211015.1 uncultured Luteolibacter sp.
GGAGTGGGTCTGCGTTCCAATACTCGAACTCAGGTTGCTCTCCGTGATCCTTTGCTTCAAGGGAGTCGCCTGGTGATCGGCGATCAAGTCGGCGGCCGCCTTCGCATTGACGAGGCCCCAACCGAAGCGGTAATCCGGCCCGGGATTACCCCGATCGTCCGCGCTGTGGATAAGGAGGCCCTTGAGCGTGCTTGCCCGCATCGCTTGGCCGGGAAATAGATCGCCGTACAGCTGGACCAGCAACGCTGCGGATCCGGTTGCGTTCGGAGTGGACATGCTCGTCCCGCTGTAGGTGCCGTAGGCGGCGTTGCTGCCGTTGAGCGAGGAATACACGCCATCACCGTTCGCCACGATATCCGGCTTGATCCGGCCATCGTCGGTGGGGCCCCAAGAGGAAAAGCTGCTCGGATTCGCCTTGGTGATATCCCGCGTGCCGGAAGTCACCGCGTCGGTGGTGGAGCCCACGGTCATCACGTTTTTCGCCAGTGCTTCGTAGCCGATGCTCTCGAAGCCCCCGCGGTAAAGGCCGTCACCCGCAGGATGAAGGGCCGGATCGTAAGAGACGACCGTCGCGCTGCCGGGTGACAAGGCCACCGTTTGGCCGGGTGCCGGATTGTCCACCCTTTCGTTCCCAGCACTGCGGAAGATCAGATAGTAGGGCGCGCTCGCGGCCAAGGCATCCTGATCCCGCGCGTAGGCGTTGTAGCGTCCGAAATCCTGCTCCGCGCCGGCGCTGTTCGTGCCGTTCCCGTACCACTCCCAGACCCGGCTGCCGTTGTCCACGTAGTTCCAGCCGCTGATGTAACCGTAGCTGTGATTGGAAAGGTAGATCTTCCCGGCTTGGGCGGGAGCGCTCGCCCCGCGGGAGGTCATTTCGGAGGCGTCGTTGTTCCAGTCGTAGCTATCCACCGTGGCCGCGGGAGCCATCCCGCGTGCATTGAGGTTCAGCCCGGCTGCCGCCAGGGTGCCCGCCACGTGGGTTGCATGGTCGATCGACACCGCGCCATCCTTGGCGTAGGTCCGCCCGCCGAATTCCTGGTGGGTGGTGCGGGCCGCTCCTCCATCCCACACTCCGATGACTATCCCGCTGCCATCCACCGCGTGACTTGTGCGCGTCAGGTTCGCGGCGGTCGAGATCGCAGCGTTCGCGTTATGCGTCGTGAGATAAACCGGCTCGTCTCCCTCGAATCCGGCGATCTCCTGCGTGACACCGTCCGGACGCGTGATCCGAAGGGGAAGTCCGAGTCCCGCAGCGCGCTGCCTTGCCTCTTGCACCCGCTGCTGCCGGGCGACGGCGAGTTGATCCACGATCTCCCTGCGCGACCGCTCATCCGAGAGGTCCGCTCCGGGCTTTGCGAGGAGGTCGGCGAGGGATTCGGCGGCACTCGCTCCTGCCATCGCAGCGATCAAGAAAACGAAGAGGCCGACGCCGAGACGCGAACGGCCAGGGGCTGGGTAGGGCTCCATGTCACCGGGCTTTTCCAAGAAGGGTAATCCGAGGGTACACGTGCTAAGGACCGGAGTCCAACTGGTCGAAGAGGTTCCTTCCTCCACGGGACTCGGGAGTCGGCGCGGGATTCTCCGCGGCCGGGACTTCTTCCACGGGCGGTTCTTTACCGGGCAGTCCCGTCATCCCGCGCTCCGGTGCCTCTTCAGCCACTTCTCCAGGGACGGCCTGATCCAACTGGTGCGCAAGGCCACCGATGATCTCCTCCCAGATCAAAAGATCACTGATCGAGCGTTCGATCAATTCGTCGGACTGCACCGGATCCAGCTCCTTCTGGACCAACGCCTGTTCCTGCGGCTTGTCCAAGGGCGGGTTCCCCGGAACCCCCTCCTCGGACGGCAGCGATCGCGCATGGCTGCCGCTGAGGATGCGCATGGTCGGATCGTAAGATTGCGAGCCGCGGACGAGAACGGGAAAGATCCGCGCCTGCTGACTGGCGGTAAGGTCGAGCTGCTCGGTGAGAACGCCGAGCCGGCGCAAGGCATGGGACTCCACGAGCTTCGCGCGCTGTTCCAGTTCGTGCCGCCGCGGATTTGCGGCATCCACTTCCACCCTCAGATCCTTGCGAAGGGATCCCGGTGCTTGGGATGGCCGCCGCACCGCCGCGCTCGGGCGCTCTTCAGCAGTACCGCGGCCCGACGCCGTACCCCTATCGCGAGTTCCGCCGCCTGCTACCGCGGGCGTCCGATCGAAGCTCCGCCCGCTTCCTTTCCGGGACGCCGGTCCGTAGGGTGCCGGCGCTCCGGCGGTTTCCCCGGCGGGCTCCTCCCTCTGGGTCACGACAAAAACGAGCGTTCCCGCCACGACGAGCATCACGATTCCGGAAATAAAATTCAGCCGGTGTTGCATCGGTTCCATTCTCAGGTTTTCGGCCGGAGGGCTTCGATCTTCTCGTCGAGTGTCCGCTTCTCCTCCTTGAGCCGGCTCGCGCTTTCCTCGCCCAGCTGTGCGATCAATCGATCATACAGCTCCGAGATCCGTTCGTGATAGATGAGGATCGTCTCCTCCCTCTCGAGGCGGATGCGTGCGGCAGTGCGCTGGATCTCCGATTCCACCACCCGGTGCTCCTCCGGATCCAGCTTCAGCGATTGCTTCAACAGGGACAGCGTTTCCTCTTCCCACTGGCGGGACATCTCCGGCCGCGGCTTCGCTTGCTTCTTACCGGAGAGATGGCCGACGCCGAATCCACAGGCGAAGACGGTCAGCAGGGCAAGCAGGATGGTGACGTGATCTCGCAAGGTCGGTCTCATGGCGCGACAGGAATGGTGATTCGCGGCGCAGGCGGAGTAGCATCCGCAGTGCCGCTTGGACGCTGGGAAAGAAGAAGGGCAGTCAGCACGAGCAGGGCCGCCAGGATCGTGGCTGTAGCCCATCGCTTCCATATCAGTTGCAAAAAGACGGCGTGGACCTGTTCCGGGAACTCCGAAAGCCAGGGGATTGGCTGGGGTTGCCCTGATTCATCAGGCGATTCTCCTCCGGCGGCGCGTGAGGCATCCGCAAAGCTTCGCCAGGGTTGTGAGCCACGGTTCATGGTTTCTCGAGGCGTTGGAGGAGTTCGCTGAGTTTCTTACGGGTGCGGAAAGCGGTGACTTTGATCTTGGAGTGACTCCAGCCGGTGAGATCCGCAATCTCCGCGACGGGGCGTTCCTCGATATCCAGAAGGCGGATGACAATCTGCTCCTGCGGCTTGAGCGAGGCGATCAAGCGATCGAGGAGACCGGAGAGGAGTTCGGCGCGCGTACCCGGGTTCTCTCCTCCATCGTTGGCCAAGGTTTGCTCGATGACTTCGCGCTCCGCATCCGTTAAATCGCTCGCCATCACCGCCGGGCGGGCCTTCTGTCGCCTCAGCCAATCGTAGCAGGTCGTGATGCTCAGGCGGCTGACCCAATGGGTGAAGGGTTGCGGCCCCCGATACTGGTGCATCTTCACGAACACCTTCAGAAAGACCTCCTGCACCACGTCCTCGACATCGGCGTGGCGGCGGATCTGGCCTCTCACCCAGCGGCTGACCAACGGGTGAAGCGTCTCCACGAGCTCCCGCCCTGCCTGAGCTTCTCCTTTGCGGGCCCGCTCGATGAGATCGGCGGGAAGCTCCTGGGGTTGATTGTCCATGCGAGGGAGCGAGGCATCCGTGATCGTGGCTTCCGAACGTACCGCTGCGAAGGGCCGCAAGAGGCCGCCCGGAAACGGCAAGAGTCCGTCTCCGAAACCAGGATTCTGGAAGGTCTCGGTCATGGATTCAGGGTGTCGGCGTCCGGAGAACCCGGTAGAAACGCCTCTCCGGCATCGAGGAAGTGGGATCGGTGAAAGTAAGGGTGCCCTGCGTGCCGTTTGCCGGAAACCGCGAGCCCGCAAGGTTGCTGTGCCACGTGGCCATGTCGCCCGAAAACTGGACCTGATAGTCGAAGCCGGGATGGCCGGGCCAGCTCAGCACTCCTTGGCCGCTGCCGTTCCGGACAAACGAATCCACCGCGAAAGTGCCGGGAGGGATCGCCGCTACCATCCAATCGGCGACCAGGAGCCAATTGTCACCGGCCTGCCCGGGGGACCCGGAAGGAATCTCCCACTCCGCCGCAATCGGGCCGAGCGTCAACGCCTTCTGCGTCGAGGTGAACTTCTGCTTGAAGAGCGGGATCGAATCCAAGGTGGCCTCCCACTCATTCTTCCCGAAATCGATCCCCACGCTCAGGATCTGGAGCGCGGCGACGCCCAGGATCTGGTCTCCCCGCAGGAACTCGACGCCGGAATCGCGCACGCTCACGCCGTCGTCCGACAAGACCTTGCCGGAGGTGTTGTCGAAGACGATCGCTGCCAGGAAATCCCCGCTCATGTTGTAAAAGGAGAAGTAGAAGCGGTCCCGCTTGCCCGTGGTGGAATCCTGGAGTCCCATGAGCGAATCGAACTCGACCCTTTGGTCGCCGCCGGTCGAGGGATCGTGGTTGATCGGACGATAGACCG
>CBIHMP010000326.1:0-4382 GCA_966211015.1 uncultured Luteolibacter sp.
CGCCACGATGGCGCCGTGATTGCGACCTTCCGTTTCCGCGACTCGCTCCGTCCTGGGGCTTTCGCCACTCTCTCGGCCCTGAAAAAACGTGGCCTGAATCTCCACATCCTCTCCGGCGATGCGGCGGAGAAGGTCGCCGCTCTGGCTGCGGCACTCGATCTTCCCGCAGGCTCGGCGGTCGGCGGGCTCTCGCCGCAGGACAAGGCGGCCCGTGTCGCGATGCTTGATCGCCAAGACACCCTCTTCGTGGGGGACGGTGCCAACGACTCCCTCGCTTTCGACGCCGCTTTCGTCACGGCGACTCCGGTTGTGGACCGCAGTTTGCTGGAGTCGAAGGCGGATTTCTACGCACTCGGGTCGGGACTGACTTATCTGACGGAGGCTTTCGCCGCGGCGGATGCCCGGACCTCCGGTGTCCGCCGGGCCTTTGTTTTCGCCCTTTCCTATAACCTTGCCGTGGTGGTGATCGCCGCTGCAGCACGCATGAATCCCTTATTGGCAGCGGTGCTGATGCCGCTGAGTTCCGTCGTTTCGATTCTTCTCGTGGCGACGGGTTCCCGCACCTGTTGGATTGATCTCGCTAAAAAACGCCCTTATGGTTTCCCTATTGTCCCACCCGATGCCCGATTCATCCCCGAAACCGGCAAGCACACCGTTCGAAGCCACGCTGCATGAGCGGCTGAAGCAATCGGATTTGTTCAAGGTTTACCAGGATGCCTTTCGCACCGCCACGGGCCTCCCGCTGCGCCTGGTGGGGGCGAATCCCGACGACTGGTGCCTGGATGACCAAGCGGTGAACCGCAGCCCTTTCTGCGAAGCGCTCAACCTTTGCCGGAGCGCTTGTATGGCCTGCATCGAGACCAACCGCCGCCTGATCGCGGAGGCTCGCGTCAAAGGCCCGTCCTCCTGCCATTGCTTCGCCGGCCTCACCGCCTCCGCCGTCCCGGTGAAGCTGGGTAACTCGATCGTTGGATTCCTCAAAACCGGCCAGGTTTTCTCGCGCACACCCGATGAAGCGCAGTTCGAGGACGTGCTCGGCAGCCTGGGCCGCAAGACCTTGGACGGAGAGACACGCGACACCCTCCGGGTCGCCTATCTGCAGACCCGCTCGGTCGAGCCGGAACGCTACGCCAGCATGATCACGCTGCTCCAGAGCTTCGCCGACCAGCTCGGCAAGCATGCTGAATCGCTCGCCATCATCGAGGAAGGCCGCGAGCCCGCGGCAATCGCCAAAGCACGCCGCTATGTCCATGAGCATCTCGACGACCCGCTGCCGCTCGGTGCCGTGGCGCACGAAGCGGGCCTCAGCGAATCCCACTTTTGCCGTCTTTTCAAGGAGGCCACCGGCCTCACTCTGACGGACTACGTCAACCGCTGCCGCATCGAACGCGCGAAAAAGGAACTTCTCAGATCGGACCGCCGGATCTCGGAGGTGGCCTTCGAGGTTGGCTATCAGTCGCTATCCCAGTTCAACCGCTGCTTTGCCAAGATCGTGGGTCAATCCCCCACCACTTGGCGACGCAAGCGCATCGGCGAGTCTTGAGACATCACTTGGCGGGAGATTGCGCTGAAGCCCTGCTGCGGAGACACTCCGTTTGAACCGGACGAGCAATTCGCCGCTCTCGCGCCGCCGGTGCTGGTCCTGACCGGCGGCGACTCCTTGATGCGGCGGGACCTGCCGGGCACCGCCCGCCGCAGAGCGGAGCGTCGGCATCTCACCGGTCCTTCTTCCCGATCGGGCGGGGCTCCGCTTCGGGATGCCGGGCCAGAATGGCGCGGAGTTCCTTCATCACTCCGGGCTTCTGCTTGGCGAGGTTCACCGGCTCCGACGGGTCCAACTCGTAGTCGTAGAGCTCGAAGTCGGCGGTATCCGGAGACATCCCCGGCTTCTTCCACTCAACCAGACGGTACCGCTCGGTGCGGATCGCGCGACCGATGCGACCTTCGCTCCGCGGGAATGCATGGGTGGCGTGATCACGGACCCTGGAGGAAGGATCCTTCAATACCGGCACGAGGCTGAGGCCGTCGATCGGCTGCGGACCGGTCGGCTTTGGCAGATCGGCGAGTTCGGCGAGCGTCGGGTAGAGATCCACGGTTTCGGCGAGTTGCCGGGTGGAGCCGGGCTTGATGCCGGGAGCCACGATCAGCAAGGGAATGCGATTGGCCTGCTCGTAGTTGGTGTGTTTCGTCCACAGGCCATGGTCGCCGAAATGCCAGCCGTGGTCGCCCCATACCACGATGATGGTATTCCCGGAAAGCTCCAGCCGGTCGAGTTCGTCGATCACCCGGCCGAGTTGGGCGTCCATGAAGCTCGTGGCGGCGTAGTAGCCGTGGATTAGTTTGCGGGCGGTCTCGTCGTTGGCGCGGCCGTTGGGGGGAATCGGCTCATAGTTCGAGATCTCGCCGCCGCGCTTGCCGGCGTAGGGCGGCGCGCCTTTCGGCGATTGCCGGTCCTTCGCGAGTTCGAACTTCGCGGGATCGTGCATGTCCCAATATTTCTTCGGTGCGGTCAACGGCAGGTGGGGCTTCACGAATCCCAGGGCGAGGAAGAACGGCGTGCCGGTCCGGCCTTTCGCCGCCTTCAGCCGCTCGATGCCGATGTCGGCGATCCGGCCGTCGGCGTAGCTGTTGTCCGGGACCTCACTGCATTCCCAAGCCGCGCCCCTCGGAAGCTGGTTGATGCGGCCGAGTTCCTGATTGGTGAAATAGGCCTCCTCACGGGTGAGTTTCCCACCTGCCGAACTCTTGGGGTCGAGATACTCGACCACCTTCTCGACAATGGTGGGCACGCTCCACGACGCCGTGTCGTCGGTGTTCCCGTGGCCGGTGTGCAGGATCTTTCCGATAGCCTCCGCCCGGTAGCCGGACTTCATGAAATACTGCGGCAGCGTCACCGCGTCCGGCACCGCCTTGCGGAAATTCGTGCCGAGGTCGTAGATACCGAGTGAAGTCGAGCGCGAGCCCAAGAGCAGGTTGTTCCGCGAGGCGGAGCAGACCGCCTGGTTGCAGTAGGCCAGGTCGAAACGCATGCCGCGCGCGGCCAGGCGGTCGAGGTTCGGCGTCTTGGCCAGCTTGTCGCCGTAGCAGCCGAGAACCGGCTTGAGGTCATCGACACAAAGGAGCAGGATATTGGGCTTGGCCTTCTCTTCGGCCGAAAGCGCGGGAGTGAGGGCGAGCAGGGTGAGGAGCAGTCTTTTCATGATGGATCAGGTGCAGTCGGTGAAATCATTGCCGGACGTCAGGGTTCCGCTGCTGCCTTGAGGAACAGGCGGTCCTGACCGGTCAGATCCTCCCCGGAGAGCGCTAGGGTCACCACCTCGTAGCCGGGGCTCGCGGCCAGGGGCGCGGAGGATTCCTCGATGACATCGGCGGTTCTCCAGGAGGAAAGATCGTCGCTCACTTGGTAGCTATAACCCACGCCCGCCGCCGCGAAACCCGCGAGGCGCCGATGAGCGAAGCGGAAGGTACCCGCGGCCGGCTGAACCAGCACCAGCGAGGTCGCAGCCACTTCATCGTCGGCCCGCGCAGGATCGGTCCCGAAGGCCCACTCGCCGAAATTGTCGAGGCGGTCGCCATCCGGGTCGGCCGTTGGAGCGCTGTCGCTTCCTTCGAGGCCTGCCCCGAGCGCGTGCTCCATCGACAGCGCGGCGGAAAGCGGCAGCTTGCGCACGGCGAAATTATCCATCTGCACGTAGTTGGAGGCGCGGGCGCTGAGCGCCACGAAGTTTGCGTTGGATTCGTCCCAAGTGAAGGCCCGGCTCATCGCCGCGCTAGCCGGGTCGAGGTCGAGGCCGGTCCCATCAAGGTAGGCGGACACCGTCACCGTCGCACCGACGGCGAAGCTGTCGCAGGTGAAGGCGACGGTCAGCGTACCCCCGGTCTTCCCGACCGGCACGGTGGCGCGGAGAATGCCATCGCTCCAGAACTTCACGTCGCCATTCGCGTCGAGTTCGACGAAGCAGTCCGCGGACCCGGGATTCCCGGCGTCGCCGCGGATCGGCGGCGGCGATGCCGAGGCGATGTCGTTTCCTCCTGCCGCTTGCACCGCATCGAGTCCCACACCAAAGCCGGCATAGCGGTTCGGGAGGTCGGTCGCGGCGGTATTGATGTCGAGGATGCGCAAGGAGACCGAGAAGCCGCCGGCATCAATGATATCCTGACCGGTGAAATTGTGGTTCAGTCCGCTTTCACTCATACCCACGCCGGTCGCCATCTGCAGGATGCCCTCCGTGACTTGGATCGATTCCGGGGTGCCGCTGCCCTCCCAGCCTTCGAACCACGAGATCCCGCTGCCGAGCGGCGGCACCCGGCTGCCGGACATGCCATCGTCGGAGAGGTCGATGTCCGAGGCATTGCTGCGGTTGAAGGTATCGAGGAAGAGA
>CBIHMP010000327.1:0-4370 GCA_966211015.1 uncultured Luteolibacter sp.
TATTCACCCCCCCCATGAACATGAAGCCGGAAATCGATACTGCGGAGCCCCCATCCGCCACGTGGGGCGAGCGGCTCCTCGCCCACCTCGTCCAGCCCGTCCCTCATAGTGTCGCCCTCTGTGAATTCAGCTGCTCCGCCACCGTGTGCTCCGCTGAAAATTGGAGACATTGCCAGCGGAGATTGGACGCCGAGGCACTGCAACAGGGGCCCGAAAGCGAGCCGACGCCCGCAACTTAGGAAAACCCGCCTGTGCAACCCGGGCAATCGGGAAGCGGCCGGAGCGGGAAACCGCGGCGTCCGATCCCATAATCCGCGCACTCTCCGCCACGGGATGCGGAGCGTTCCGAGCGGGGGCGGACGATAGTCCCCGTATCCCGCATGGCCGTCCAGGCACCGAAACAACCGAATCTCGATTCCGTCACGACCATCAATCGCGACGGATCACATCACTTCCTCCACACGGCGGACGTGAAGGGAAAATGGACCACGGCGCGGCGAGCCTTCGGAGCCGTGCTCATCGCTGTCTATGTGATGTTGCCTTGGATTCCGGTGAACGGAAGTCCCGCACTTTTCTTCGACGTCGAACACCGGCGGTTCCACATCTTCGGTCTCACCCTGGTGCCCCAGGACCTTTGGGTGATATTTTTCGGCATCACGGGGCTGGGCTTCGCGCTGTTCTTCGTCACCGCCCTGTTGGGACGATTGTGGTGCGGCTGGGCCTGTCCTTACACGGTCTTTCTGGATCATGTCTTCCGCCGTATCGAGAGGTTCACGGAAGGCGACGCGGTGATGCGCCGCAAGCTGGATGCCGCGCCATGGAGCGCGGGAAAGATCGCGCGGCGGGGTACCAAGCATTTCCTCTACTTCGTCTGTTCCGCGCTGATCGCGCACGTCTTCCTCTCCTATTTCGTTTCTATTCCGCGGCTCTACCAACACATGCAGGAGGGACCGCTGGCGCACGCGAGCGCCTTCGGGATGGTGGTCTTTCTCACGGGCGCGCTATGGTTCTGCTTCGGGTGGTTCCGCGAGCAGTTCTGCGTGATCATGTGTCCCTACGGGCGGCTTCAGAGCGCGCTTACGGACGATGATACCGTGGTGATCGGCTACGACGAGCGTCGCGGCGAGCCGCGCGGCGCGAAGGACAAGACCAGCGGGGCCTGCATCGACTGCCGCCGTTGCGTGAACGTCTGCCCTACCGGCATCGACATCCGGAATGGCCTCCAACTCGAGTGCATCGGTTGCGCCGCATGCATCGACGCTTGCGACGACATCATGGAGAAAATCGGGCGGCCGAAGGGTCTGGTCCGCTACGACTCGATGAAGGGGCTCGCGGGCAAGAAGCGCCGCATTCTCCGGCCCCGCGTGATCGCTTACACGGTGCTCGGCGTGCTCGGGCTTTCGGCGTTCGTGATCGCCGGTTACTTCCATGCCCGCCCCTTCACCGTGGACTTCACCCGCATGCGCGGCCCGGCCTTCTACGCGGATGCCACCGCGATCCGGAACCACTATCAGATCCGCGTTCACAACAAACGCAACCAAACTGCGCGTTTCACGCTTCACCTCGCGGGGGCTCCCGAAGGGTTTTCCCTGAGCGGGGCTGATGCGGTGGTGGAGGTGCCGCCCCGCGGGGAGATCACCCGTCCCGCCATTGTTGTGATTCCGGCCCATGCGTATCGCGGTGCTTCCGATCTCGGCCTCGAGGTCCGGCTCGAGCCCGGCGGCATCGTTCTCCGTCACAAGCTCCGTTTCCTTGGTCCCGAATCCAATCCCAACCTATCCACCCCATGAATTCATCCGCCGAACCGCGCCCCCCCTTCTTCGTCCGCCATCCCTGGCTTTTCGTGTGCTTCGCTTTCGCGCTGCTTGTCGGCGCGTGGAGCACACTGATCTACGTGGCCCACAAGCATGCACCGCAGTCGATCGAGACCCGGAGCGCCGCAAAGTAGCATCATGGACCTGACTCTTGCCGGAGCCCTGTTGGCCGGGGTAGCCACCAGCCTCCACTGCGCGGGGATGTGCGGGCCCCTCGCTTGCGGTATCGGAACCTTCGCCCGGAGCGAGGGCGAGCGGCTCGCCGCGGCCTCCGCCTATCACGCGGGCCGTCTGACATCCTACTCCGTGCTGGGCGGATTGTGCGGAGCTCTCGGGCGGGAACCGCTTGGTTGGTTCTTCCGCTCCCCGGCGGTCTTGTTGCCATGGGCGATGGTGCTGGCCTTGCTGCTTTTGGCCACCGGCCTTGAGAAAAAGATCCCGCGCCCGGCATTCCTCACCCGCCTGGCCGTCCGGATGCGCTTCAGGGCGCAGAAAATGCCGGTTGTCGCGGGCGGGGCACTTACCGGGCTGCTGACGCCTTTCCTACCCTGTGGCCCGCTTTATGCCATGTTGCTCGCGCTGCTGACCGCCGGCAGCGCCGCGCGCGGGGCGGAAATCGCCTTCGCCTTCGGGATCGGCACGGTCCCTCTATTGTGGGTCGCGCAGCACGGCCTACATCGCCTCGGGCAGAGGCTCTCCCCGGCGGCCCTGCAGGGGATCCGACGCGGCTTGGCGCTGGTGGCGGCGCTCGTCCTCGTCTTCCGCCTCCAGGATACGCTGCCTTTCCGCCCCCAGGAGAAGCCGGCGGACGAACTCCCCTCCTGCTGCCGCGAAGCCGCGGCACCCTAAGCATTTTTCCGGCACGAGGATATGCGCGGTTTGCGGCAAGCGATGCGTGGCGAGCGGGCCCCGGACGCGCCACTTTCGGTTCCATGCGAACCTGCGACCACTGCGGTACCGGCTTCACACCCCGCGCGGTGGAAGAACGCTACTGCTGCCGTGGCTGCGAGTTCGTGGCCGCGATGATCCGCGAGCAGGGTTTTGGCCGCTACTACGAGCTGAAGAGCGATGCCGCCGCCTCGCCGGTGCGCAGCCGCCCCTTCGAGAACCACGATTTCTCCTGGATTTCCCCTGCCGCCGGGATGGCCGAGAAAGTCCGGCGCCCCGGCGGGGCGGCGGAACTGGAATGCGCGGTGGAGGGCATCTCCTGCATCGGCTGCGTCTGGCTGATCGACAAGCTCTTCATGCGCCAGGCGGGGGCGATCCGGGCAGCGGCGAATCCGGCCACGGGACGCGTCCGGCTGGAATGGCAGGCGGGAAACTGCGATGTCCTGGCGTTTGCCATCGAGTTGGCCTCGTTCGGCTACATTCTGGCACCCGCGGGGGCCCGGACCGAACTGCGGCACGGACGCGAATTGGCGGGACGTCTCGGCCTCTGCGGAGCCTTCGCGCTGAACGCGATGGGCTTTTCCCTCCCGACCTATCTCGGCATGCCGGACGATTTCGAGTTTGCCGGATTGTTCCGGTTGATCGCGTTCGCCTCCGCCACCCTCGCCATGCTGGTGGGGGGCGCGTATTTCATCGGGCGGGCATGGCGGGCGCTACGGCACCGCACGCTTCACATCGATCTCCCGATCGCTCTGGGCCTGATCGCCGCCTATCTCGGCTCCATCGCGGGATGGATCGCGGGCGAGGAGCGGCTGGTCTATTTCGATTTCGTCGCCACTTTCGTTTTCCTGATGCTATTGGGCAGACAGGTGCAAACCTCCGCGGTCGAGCGCAACCGCCTCCGCCTGCTCCGCCGTTCGCCGCTTCCCCAGGCAGTGGTTGCCGGGGAAGAGATGATCGCCTTGGAATCCATCGTTCCCGGGACCCGCTTCCAACTCGACCCCGGCAAGGCCCTTCCCGTTACCTCCGTGCTGAGCTCGGGAGCGGCGGAGGTCTCGCTGGAGTGGATCCACGGCGAGGCGGATCCCGTCACCATGCGTTCGGGCACCCGCTTGCCAGCCGGCTCCATCCTGCTCGGGCGCGAGAGCGTCCGTGTGGTGGCGGATGAAGCATGGGGAGACTCCTTGATTTCGAAGCTGGCCTTGGCTTCCGATCTGGACCGGGGCTCGCCATTGTTCCAGCGCATGCTCCGCGGCTACCTGGCCGTCGTAATTACCCTCGGACTACTGGTTTTCGCCGCATGGACCGCCGCGGACGACTGGCGCAGCGGCCTGCAGGCGATGATTTCCGTATATGTCGTTTCTTGCCCCTGCGCCCTCGGGGTCGCGGTGCCTCTGGCTGACGAATGGGCGGCGGCCCGGCTCGCCCGCGCAGGTGCCTTCGTCCGCCGCACCAGCCTGTGGCCGCGCTTGCGCCGCGTGAGGCACGTGATCTTCGACAAGACCGGTACGCTCACCTTGGAACGCCCGGTCTTGGAGAATCCGCAAGCGGTGGATTCCCTCGATGCCCCCGCCGCCCTGGCCTTGGCCCGGATGACGCGCGGCTCCCTGCACCCCGTCTCGCGTTCGCTTCTGGAAGCGCTCGGCCTTCGCGGTCAACGGCTCTTGG
>CBIHMP010000328.1:0-4346 GCA_966211015.1 uncultured Luteolibacter sp.
GGGGAATAGCGCCAGCGGAAACAGAAGGGGGAGGACAAGGCTCTTCATCTTAGGGAACGGAGGGGGTGAAGTTCCACGTCCCAAAGGGCGGGGCGTGTTGCTATCTGCACGAGTTCCGGCCGCAGGCTGATGGTGCGGACAGGTTCGTGACAAGCGGAAGATGTCACAACGGGGGATTCAGGCCCCAACAGAGCGGCGAAACGAATGTTTCTCCGGCCTCTCATCGGATTTTCACAAACCGGAAGTTGAAATATTGCGCAGCTTGGGATGACATGTCTGCCCGGTAGCGATTTCGTGTCGCTGCACGCAACATCACCACGACCATGCGCCCAATTGCCGTCTTGTTGGCGGGCCTCTGCATCACCGGTGCCGCCGCCGCACCACGTCTCCACGTCTCGACCGCGTCCCTGACGCCGGAGAGCACGATCGAACTCGTCCTGGATCGCGCCGCTGCCGGCGAAGACCTCATCGGGAAGGAAACCGCAAACGACTGGCTGGACATCCGGCCCGCGTGGAACGGCACCTTGTTCTGGAAGGAGGCCAACGTGGCGGAATTCAGGCCGAAATCAGCTCCCGTCCTCGGTGCGGCGTATGTTTTCAAGCTGAAGGGCGGGCGCAAGCACCTGGACGGCTCCTCGATCCCCGCGGAAGAGGTGGCGAAAGTAAACAGCGAGCCGTTCCAAGTGGACTCGGCCGCGCTGCTGGAGCGCTATGCCGAGGATTGGTCGCCCCGCACCGCCGCTTTCTTCCTCCGCTTCAACGGCGACGTCGCGCCGGACAAGGCGGCACCCTTCCTCTTCTTCGAAGCGGACGGAGGAAAACGGGTCGCGGCAAAGACGGAACGGGCGGTTTGGGGCCGCCTGAAACAACCCGGCTACTCCGGCGCCTCATGGAGCGAGCGTTTCGCACGCCGCTTGAATCCCGATCTGCCTCAGCCCGAGCTCCAGCCTGAACTCGAACTGCCCAACGGTCTCGTGGTCACGCCGCTGCAAGCCCTCCCGGAGGGAGTGAACTGGCGGCTGGCGATGCTCAACGGCCTGCCCGATGCGACCGGAAAGGCGAAGTTCACCGCGGACGCCACCCGCTACATCGGCAATGTGGACCCGCTGAAGATCGAATCGCTGGTGGCGCGGACCATGGCGGACGCGCCCCGGCGGATCGTGGCGGATTTCAACCTCCGCCTGCCGGTGGATCTTGGTCCGGGCCTGGTCACCATCCAGCCGCAACCGGCGGACTTCCGTGTGGAGGTTCACAACGACGAGCTTCATGTGCTCGGCGATTTCTCCGCCCACGACACTTGGAGCGTCTCGCTCTCCGCGGACATTGCTTCGCATGACGGCAGGCCGCTCAAGCAGGCCTTCTCCAAGCAACTCGTTTTCCAACCGCTCCAACCCGAACTGGCGCTACCCAGCCAGGACGAAAGCCAGCTCGCCTCCGGCAACCGGAAATACCGCGTACAGACGGTGAATCTGGAGAAGATCCGCGTGCGCGTGAAGCGCGTGGAAGGCGACCAACTCATTCGTGCCCAACAGGGTTACCGGCATTACACCGGCGTCGGACCCGATGGCGATGACCTCTCCCCCACCCATCTCATCCCCTACGAGCTGATGAGCGGGGAAACAGTAGCGGATCTCGAGATCGAGCTTTCCAACGCGCTCGACACGACCCAGCCCGTCCTCCTCGATTGGGACAAGCTCCTCGCCGGTGAGGCACAGCCTTGGCAACTCGGGTTTCCCAAGGAGGAAAAGGGAAGCCCGCTTGAAGCGAAAGCTCCCGCCGCCTTTTTCATCGAGATCGCAGGCACTCCGAAAGAAGGCGTGAAGCCGGAAAATCCGAACGAAGACAACCGGGTGAAGTCGCCCGTCGCGCAGGCCTTGATCCAGCTCACTGACATCGGCCTCGCGTGGAAAACAATCGAGGGCGAAGCGCGCGTATTCGCTTTCTCCTGCCTCACCGGCAAGCCGCTGCCCGGAGTGTCGCTGACCACCTTCGGCGAAGACGCGAAGCAACTGCAGGAAGCAATGACCGGTGCGGACGGCATGGCGACGCTGCCTCGCGAAGCCGCGGCCCGGCACCTGCAGGCCGCCCTCGGTGCCGACCGCTACTCGATCGCCTATGATACCGCGCTGCCCACCGTCGGCCTTTGGCGCTTCCCCGTGCGCTATTCCTGGGAACGAACGCCGACGAACTTCCGGAAGGTCCTGCTTTTCTCCGACCGCTCCCTCTATCGCCCGGGCGAGACGGTGCATGTAAAAGGGATCGTCCGCCGCCAGAACGGGAACGAGATCGTGCCGGACCGTCTCCTTCCCACCCGCCTCGCGGTCCTGAATCCGGAGGGAAAGGAGATCCTGACGCGGGAGGTCGCGGTTTCCAATTCCGGTAGCTTCGACCTCACCTTCGAGCTGCCGCCGGAGAAAACCGGATATCACCGGATCGTTTTCGAATATCCGCAGGAACTCGCGAAGCTGGAGGGTTTGGAAGATTGGTCGGAGCGGCAACGGATCGAATCAAGCGCGCGCTTCCAACTGTTCCTGCGCGTGGAAGAGTTCCGCCGCAACGCCTTCGAGCTGACCCATGAACTGGACAAGCCCGCGCCGGGTGCCAAGGAGGTCACGCTGACGCTGAAGGCCGCTTATTACCAAGGCCAGCCTGTCGCGAAGGGCGAAGTGCAGCAATTCACTCACGTCTCCGATACGAACCTCTACCCGGAGAAGTTCCGCGACTACCTTTTCGGCGATCACCGCACGCCGGACTTCGGCTACTGGTACCACTACTTCGGCTACCGTTGGGACGAAGACGGCGGCTCCCGCCGCGCCAACAGCGAGGCCGGCACGGCAACGCTCGCCGAGGACGGAACGGTAAGGATCGCAGCGAAGCTACCGGAGTCGGAATTCCCGATGGCCCGGGAGGTGAGCATTTCCACGGAGGTGACGGATGCGAATCGCCAGACGCTCGGCGAGGGCACGGAGACGACGGTTCATCCCTCCTCCGTGTATGTCGGCGTCTCCCGCCTGGACCGCCTCGCGCGGGTGGGTGACAAGATCCCGCTGAAGATCGTCGCGGTGACTCCGGAAGGCGAAGCCTACTCGGGCGACCTCACCGTGGAAGCGAAGTTGTCGCGGGAGGTGAACGACCAGGTCCGCCTCTCCGACGGCAGCGGCGGCACGGCCGTGCGCAACGAGGCGCGGCGCGAGGATCTCTCGACGACCCAGCTCGCGATTTCACCGGGCAAGGACGCGGAGTTCCTCCTCGCCCCTCAGCAAGCCGGCCTTCACCAGCTTGAACTCCGCGGGAAGGATCCGGAGGGCCGGGCCTTCGCCACCGCGGTTTCCCTCCACGTGTACGGTGGCGACGAGTACCCCTGGGCCTATGAGGACGGCATGAGAATCAAGCTGGTCCCCGAGAAGAAGATCTACCAGCCGGGCGAGACCGCGCGCGTGCTGGTGCTTTCCCCGATCGAAGGCATGGCGCTGGTAACCGTGGAGCGGGAGAAGGTGCTGCACTCCTTCATGGTGGATCTGAGGTCCGAAAAACCTGTCATCGACATCCCCGTCGGGGATGACGAGGCACCGAACGCCTTCGTTTCCGTGCTGGTGATCAAGGGCGCCCAAGACAGCTCCCGGATGTTCAAGGAACCCCAGCTCCGCCTGGGCTACTGCGAACTGACGGTCGAGAACCGCCGCGACCGCCTGGCCATCGATTTGGGCGTGCCGGAGGACAGTGTCCTTCCCGGGCAAGAAGTCTCGATCTCCGGCACGGTGAAACTTGCCGACGGCTCCGCTGCCGGCAACGCCGAGGTGACGCTCTACGCGGAGGACGAGGGCACGCTGGCCGTGATGGGCTACGAGACGCCGGATCCGATGGCGTGGTTCTACGACCCCCGCGAGCTGCGGGTGAGCTGCGGCACCACGCTGGACCGCTTCATCGCCGAATCCCCGGACGAGCAGAGCTTCTTCAACAAGGGCTTCTTCGTCGGCGGCGGTGATGACGAACTCGGCGCAATGGCCGGTCTCCCGCGCCGCGACTTCAATCCCTGCGCCGGCTGGCATCCCGCCCTGACCACCGACGGCTCGGGCAAATTCACCGCCACCTTCAAGATGCCGGACACGCTCACGCGCTACCGCGTGATCGCGATCGTGCATCACGGCGATTCCCGCTTCGGCCGAGCCGAGGAGAACATCGTGGTGAAAAAGCCCCTGATGATCGAGCCCCAGGCTCCCCGCTTCGCCAGCGAAGGGGATCAGCTCGATATCCGTGCCTTGGTGCAAAACGGCTCCGATTACACGGGCACCTGGAAGATCACCTTCACTCCGAATCCTCCCGCCTCCGAACCCATCGCGACCTTG
>CBIHMP010000329.1:0-4345 GCA_966211015.1 uncultured Luteolibacter sp.
ATGGATCGAACGCTGCTGATTTCAGCTCAGGAGTGGTTGAGCTTGCGAAAGTGAACGTGCTCCCGCCCCAGGGTGTGCCGACCACGCTGCGCGCGCGCAGCGGCGGCACCTTCCGATACGTCCGCTATCTTTCACCGGGAGATGGTTATGCGAACGTCGCGGAGATCCGGTTCTTCGGTGCCGGGAATCCCTTGCCGCCCCCGGCTCCCGCCGCCCTGCAAGCAACCCACTCCGGCACGACGGCGAATCTCACGTGGAGGCCGCCCCCCTCCGGGATTGCCTACGGCTACGATGTGAAACGATCCGCGGCCTTTGGGGCTCCCTATTCGGTGATCGCGGCTGATTTGGGAGCGACTGCCTTTCAGGATAGCGGACTCATCCCGGGGGCGACCTATTACTACGTGGTCTCGGCAAGGAACGATGCCAGCGAGAGCCCCGATTCCGACCGCCTGATCCTGAACCCCGCGGCGGCAACGCGTCTGAGCGGCACCGTGATCGGCACGGACGGGTCTTGGGACGGGACTAGCACGAAGTTCAAGGTCTTCGACAACTCGTTGGCGACTTACTTCGACTCCCCGCAGGCGAATGGCGGTTGGGCGGGTCTCGATTTGGGATCGGCCAGGAAAATTACCTCCATGCGCTACAGTCCCCGCAACAGCACGGCCAATTGGCTGGGCCGGATGGTCGGGGGGACCTTTCAGGCGGCGGATAACCCGGCTTTCAACGATGCGGTGACGCTCTTTGTCGTTCCCGTGGCGCCGACCTACAATGTTCTGACCACCGCAGCGGCGGGCGATGCAGGAGCTTATCGCTACGTCCGATATCTCTCGCCGAACGGCGGTCACTGCAATGTGTCCGAAGTCCAGTTCTACGGATCATCTCTTCCGGCGGCACCCGGCGGTGTGGCGGTGGAATCGCAAGGGGCGACTGCGAGCATCATTTGGGACAATGTGGCGGGTGCCCTGCGATATCGCGTGATGCGCTCGGAGGCCAGCGGCGGACCTTACGAGCCTGTGGGTGAGGGTTTGACGGGCTCGCCGTTTGAAGACAGCGGCCTCGACCCCTTGCGGACCTACTACTATGTGGTGAGCGCACTGAATGAAGCAGGCGAAGGAAGTCCTTCGGCCGAGGTTGTCCGCTATTCCTCCTTCGGGGCCTGGATCCTCGCCGCCGGAGGGGATCCCGTGGCTGTGGACGCGGCGTTCGGTGCCGATCTGGACGGCGACGGGATTGCGAACGGCGTCGAATATATGGTCCCCGCGGGGGTCAAGCCCTATGGCACGGCCTCGGCGCGGGGAATCGTCGCGATGATCCGCGACGACCCTTCTGTCACGACGGTGCTACGCGTGTCGGAAGACTTGGTGACGTGGACGCAGGTGCCTTTCGCCGATTCGGAAGATCAAGAGGGGGTCCCGGCGGGTTTCCGGAGGGTCGGGCGGATGGCAGCCCCGGAGACGGGCGAGAGTTCGGTTTTCTTCCGCTTCGAGTTCTCGCGATAAGCTCCTTCGGAGCGGGTGGGATTTCCCTTTGGCCGGGTGCGGAAGTATGGCGTAGGGTCGCCGCCATGCCCGTCCAAGAGGTCGCCTGGTTTCGCGAAGCGCCGAAGCGGCGGCGCTATCTTGCGGGGATTTCCGGCGGTGCGGATTCCGTGGCCCTGCTCCACCAGCTCCACCGGCACGGATTCCAGGAGGTGGTGGTGTGCCACCTCGACCACGGCCTGCGCGGGCGGGCTTCGACCGGGGATGCGCGCTTCGTACAAAAATTGGCGGCACGCCTGGGGTACCCTTGCGAGACCCGGAAGGCATTGGTTGAAGTGTTGGCGAAGGAAAACGGCAAGTCGGTGGAAACTTCCGCCCGGGAGGCCCGGCATGCCTTCTTCGCGATCTGCTCCCGGAAATACCGGTGCCCGCGCCTGTTGCTCGCCCACCACTTCGACGATCAGGCGGAGACGGTCCTGTGGAACCTGCTGAGAGGCAGCCGGGGACTTTCAGGGATGCGGGAAGTGCAGACTCTGGCAATGAGCGGCCGCCCGATGGAATGCATCCGGCCTTTTCTCGGGGTCCGGCGGGAGCGTCTGCGGGAATGGCTGGCGGCGAACGGGCATTCCTGGCGCGAGGACGCCACCAATGCAGAACCTTTTGCCGCCCGCAACCGCTTGAGAAACGAGGCGCTGCCCCTCCTCGTGGAGATTGCCAGACGCGACGTCGCGGAGTCCCTGGTGCGGGCGGTGGAGGGTTCCGTGGAGAGCCGGGCCGTCGAAGCATGGGCGGTGAAGCAGGCCGCAGCGATCGACCCTCAGGGGCGCTTGCACGTTCCGAAGATGCGAACGCTTCCGGCGGCGATGCAGTCGGCGTGTATCTACGACTTCCTCCGTAGGTCAGGGGTGCCGGAGCTTTCAAGGGAAGTGGTGGGGCGTTGCGCGGGGTTGCTGGATGCGGGTGCGCCTCCGGCCGCCAATCTTCCCGGCGGCTTCATCCTGCGCCGCCGCGCCGGGCGGCTGCTGCTGGAAGGCGGGAAGCAGGATTTTTCCGAAGGGGATTTCTGATGTCCCTCTTTCCGCTCGCCGAAACATCGGCCGCTCCGTTCCTGTATTCCGCGAGATGAAACCCGTCCTCGCCTTGCTCGCCCTCGTGATGACCGCCGCCGCCGAATGGACGCCGCTCTGGCCGGGCGATGCACCCGGCGCGAAGCGCCCTCCCGCGGGATCGGAAACCGTGGCGGACGGCTGGCGCTATACCGATATCGAAGTGCCGCAGTATTTCGCCTACCCCGCGCCCAAGGACAAGAATACGGGGCAAGCGGTGGTCATCTTCCCCGGCGGGGGCTACGGCATCCTGGCGATGAACCATGAAGGCCACGAGTATGCGAAGTGGCTGAACGAGCGGGGCATCACCGCCGTGGTGGTGAAATACCGCGTGAGCTCGAATCCCGGCTTCGGCTATCAGTTTCCCGTTCCTTTCCTCGATGCCCGCCGTGCCATCCGTACCGTCCGCGCACGAGCGGCGGAATGGGGCGTGGATGCGGGCAAGATCGGCGTGATGGGCTCCTCCGCCGGCGGTCACCTCGCCAGCCTCTGCACCACCCGCTTCGGCGATACCTTTGCGGAGGAAGGAAAGGACGAGATTGATAAGGCGAGCTGCCGCCCCGATTTTTCCATCCTCATTTATCCTGTCATCACGATGGGAGAGACGAGCCATGGCGGATCGCGCACGAATCTGCTTGGCAAGGAACCGGCTCCGGAGGCGGTGGAGAAATGTTCCGCCGAGAAGCAGGTGAGCAAGGAAACGCCACCGGTCTTCCTCCTCACCACCGCCGACGACATGGTCGATTGCCGGAATAGCTTGAGCTTCGCCGCGGCCTGCAAGGCGCACGGCGTCCCGGCGAGCCTGCACCTCTTCGAGAAGGGCGGCCACGGCTACGGCCTCAACGGCAAGGGAGAACTTGCCGCGTGGCCCTCCCTGCTCGATGCGTGGTTGAAGCGTTGAAGGGGCCGGCTAGGCATTCTCCCCGCCGCACCAGGCTTCCAGCAGATCCATCATGGCGGCAGCCGCGGCTGCGCCGGTCTCGATCACTTCGGCGTGGTCCAGGGTCGATGGGGAGAGGCCCGCGGCCCAGTTGGTAAGGCAGGAGAAGGCGCTGACTTTCATTCCCAGCGCGCGCGCCTGTATGGCTTCCAAGACCGTGCTCATCCCGACGGCATCGGCACCCAAGGTGCGGAGCATGCGGATTTCGGCGGGCGTTTCGTACTGCGGCCCCCGGAGGCCGGCATAGACGCCTTCATGCAATGCCATGCCGCGTGCGGCGGCGAGGCCGCGGAGGGTTTCGCGTGTGCCGGCATCGTACACTTCAGTCATGTCCACGAAATTGGGGCCGCCTTCGAGCGGCGAGGTCCCCGTGAGATTCAAGTGGTCTTCCAGCATCATCCAGCTCCCGGGAAAGAATTCGGGGTGAAGGCTTCCGGCGGCATTGGTCAGGATCAGATGGTCCACTCCCCGCGCGCGCATCCATCGGATGCCTTGGGTCGCCGCTTTGGCATCGTGTCCCTCATAAAGATGCACGCGCCCCTGCATGACGATTACCTCCCGCGCGCCGAACTTTCCAACGAGGAAGCGCCCGGCGTGGCCCGCCACCTTGGAAACGGGCAATTCTTCCTCCGCGAAGCTGCGGGTGCCGGACACGATCACCCGCTCCGCCAATGGCCCCAAGCCTGATCCCAGCACGATACCGAGCAATCCCTGCATGGCGGGATGATGCCCGAGCGAAGGGCGGCTTGAAACGTGAAAAGGTCGCCTAAGAGGCTGTCTGAAAAATGATTTCGGAGTGATTTGAATCTGTACTATTTTGG
>CBIHMP010000330.1:0-4339 GCA_966211015.1 uncultured Luteolibacter sp.
GGTTTCCGGAGCGAACCGCTCGTGGAGCTGCATCAAGGTTCTAACCACGGATGGACGCGGAAACTTGGGGGAAGTGCCAAAGCCGCCCCAACTCACGTCGAAGAGTCCTTCGCAGGCATCGAGAAAATCTCCGAACACCTTGGCCCCGGGGACACCGCGCAGGGTCGCCGCTCCTGCCGACTCTTTCCGCAGGTGTTCCATCACCTTTTCCGCGCCTTGGATCAGTTTCGGGCGATCCTCCCGCCATAACCGCCCGATCTCCTGGCAGAGTTTCGGAAAGCCGACCCGGCCCTGGCGGTCCTCCGGCGGAAAGTACGTTCCACCCACCACCGGTTTTCCTTCCGGAGTCAGCCACACGCTCATCGGCCAGCCACCCTGGCCGGTCGTCGCCTGGACGAACGCCATGTAGAGCGCATCGATATCCGGCCGCTCCTCCTGGTTCATCACCCCGGCAATGCGGTCGTCCTCGAAACTCTCCCGCTCCATCACATGACACCAGTGGCAGGTCGAGTAGCCCACCGAGAGGAAAACCAGCTTTCCCTCGCGTTCCGCTTCCTTGAAGACCTCCTCGGACCACGGGTGCCAGTCAACCCGGTTGTGCGCGTGCTGAAGCAGATACGGGGAGGTTTCGTCGATCAGCGCATTCGGCATGCGCGATCCTACCGCCGGTTCAGGGTGGCGGCAACAAGGGCGGCGGGGAGACCTGCCGCGGCTCGCCCTGGCCGCGGTTGAACAGATCATCCATCCGATCGAGGTAATCCGACATTGGATCCCGGCGCACATGCTTCCGCTCCTGCAGACGGTCCTTGAGTTTGAGGTAATCGTCGAACACTCCGCTCGGGTTGCGGGCGCGGGTAATCTCAAACCAATCGAGGAAATCCCGGGCCCGCTCGGCCTTCGCCCGCATCAGCGCCCGGGATTGTTCGAGCTGAACGAGCTGCCCGGCCACCTTTTCCGTTTTCCAGCGTTCGAGCGAAGAAAGAACCGCTTGGTATTCGACGAGCAAAGGACGGTAAGAGGGAAAGCTGCGGTAGCTGAGCCGCCAGATGCCGTCCTGCGCGGGCTTGAGCGCATCCATCCGCTCGTAAGGCTTGAGGTCTCCTAGCTCGGACCAAGCGGACAGGGGCTTCTCCGTCACGATGCCATCCTCACCCCGGAAATGAAGCTTCAGCGCCTCTTCCAGGCCTGCTTCCGTCTCGGCGATGGAAAGACTGTCCGAAAGCGGGGCGGTGCCCTTGTTCGCCATTTGCAGCGCCCACCATTTCGCGAGGCTGGTTTCGGAAAGATTGAGTTCGGGGAAATGCTTTCTCAGCAAGACGGGCATCTCGCCCTGGAAGCCGGCCACCTCGGTCAGGAACGCGCGGAAGCCTTCCTTGCCCCGCGGTTGTTCCAGCAGCGCCATCACCAAGGCACCGGACGAGACCTGGAACGCCAGTTTCATGGCGGTGTCCATTCCTTCGCGGTGGGCCTCCGTGACGGAAAAAAGCTGATCCATGCCGTAGATGCCGCCCCGTTTGAAAAGCGCCTCGTAATGACGGCGGTCACTTTTCTTCAAACGCCATGCGGTGGCTTCACGAAGACCCTCCACCAGCCACGGCGGCACATTGAACCCGAGCTCCGATTCGCTCGGCTTGCGGCTGCGCAACGTCCGCTCATAGATCAGCGCGGACGTCAGGATGCTGGCGAATCGTTCGCGCTCGATGCCACGCCCCAGGTGCACCCGGACACGCAGATCGTAGGCATGGTCGTCGAAAAACAATTCCATCACGACCGGCCGCGGCGGCGAGGGCTCGCCCGGACGGCCGGAAAGCATCACCCGGATCGGAACCACCACGTTTTCCTCACCTTTTTCTTCGGTCAATGCCCGCAGTTCATCCCGGGTTTCATCCGCCAGCAGGGCGATGGTGCCACGGGCTCCGCCATCACCACCGGTGACCCTGAACAAGCGGGAGCGGCTCACCGCTTCACCCGCGGCCGCGCCGTTGTCCTCCACCACCAGCGTCGCACGCGGCGCTTCCTCCCCTACGGCGAGCGGGAGGGCGGCGATCCAGAGCATCAACGGAAGTCTCATCAGAAGGTGCCGGGAGGAATGACATCGGAGGGCGTGCCTCCGCGGGGATCGAGGACAAGCGCCTCATCCTCGAAGCGGACACGCGCCATTTTTTCAAGGCCGTTGGAAATCTCATCCTTGAACTGCCCCCCCAGCTCCCCGAATGCGGGCATGACCAGCAGGAGCAGTCCCTGCGGGACCACCAGCTTTCCAAAACGCCCGCCTTTCTTCAATTTCGGAAAGCTATCGAGGTAGTGGCCCCCGTCGCGGTGCAGCGACGTCGCAACGCCATCCTCGGATTCGGTCTGCTCGATCCGGAGATACATCGAAACCGTGAACGGTTTCCCGAAAACCGAGCGTTCCATCACCACCTCCGCGCGGTCGCTTTCCAGCCGCACGCCCACGCCCTCCAGCTTCACCTGTTCCGCGAGGAGACCGCCTTGTTTGGACACGAGTGTTTTCCTGAGCCAACCATTGATCTCCGCTTCGGAAAGCTTCAGGTCATAGCCACGCTCGACCGCGCTGCGCAGGACCAAACTGAGATCCCGTTGCGGGGCGGTTGCCGAAACGGAATATCCCTTGATGTCCGACAGATCCTGCGGCTGGGAAATCAGATAGAGACCCGCCGCCATCACGACGGCGGTCAGGAAAAGAAAGAGGGAAAACAGGCGTGCGAAGCAGCCGCGGGATCTGGGTTTCGATTCGTCGGCCATCGGAGAGCTTCTCAATAAAGGGATCAGCGGGGGGATGGAAAGCTCGGACCGCTCAGTCCGCGGATTTCGGCGCGGCGGATGGAGCCGCTACCGGTGCGGGGGCGGTTTCGGTTTTCGCGGGGGAGGAGGTGTTTCCGCCCTCGGCTTTCGCGCCTGCCTGGTACGAGGCGGAGCGGTAATCGGTCTGGTAAAAACCGCCACCTTTGAAAATCAAGCCCGCGCCGGTGCCGAGCAGCCGCTTCACCTTTCCATCGCATTCCTCACGCGGGCAGTTCTCGAGCTTCGCATCCTTCATGCTTTGGAAGACCTCGAACTGGTGTCCGCATTTCTCGCATTGGTAATCGTAGTTGGGCATAAAATTGAAATAAGATCATTAGCAGCTCCCTCCAAGGGCGCAACTCCCGCGTCAGCGTCCCTGTTCACTTGACCTATCGCAAGGACGGGTACACGGTCTCCGCGGAAAACCGAAACGCCATGAAGTTCATTCCCGCATCCTCTCTTTCCTGCATCCTCGCCGCGCTCGCGCTCGCCTCCTGCGGCGGTGGCGCCCCTCCCGGTTCCGACTATTTGGCCGGCGTCGGCGGCCCCGTCCATCGCCAGACATCAGGCGGTCCCTATCATAAGCCACCCGCGATCCCGGACGACATCTCCTACTGGGATGGCGACAACGTGCAGGGCTCCTCCCTCATCAAAATCAACCGCAGGCAGCAGAAAGCGTTTTTCTACAAAGGAGGCGTCCTCGTGGGAGTCTCCAAGATTTCCAGCGGTGATGAGGACCATGACACAACCCCCGGCACCTACAAAATCACCGAGAAATCCAAGGACCACCGATCTTCGATCTACGGCGTCTTCAAGGACGCGGCCGGCCATACCATCGATGACGATGTGGACATCCGGTTGAAAAAGATCCCTGCCGGAGCGACTTTCGTCCGCGCACCGATGCCGAATTTCATGCGCTTCGACGGTGGCGTGGGCATGCACACCGGCTATCTTCCCGGCTATGCCGCCTCCCACGGCTGCGTCCGCATGCCCCACCATATGTCCACCAAGTTCTTTGAGAACGTCCAGGTTGGCACCCCGGTGATCGTGGAATGAGCCTGCTGCCTGATCCGGCGCAGACCGCCGAAGTTTCGCCGGAGTCCGTGGCCAGTTGGCTCGACCTGCCGGAAACCGGGCGTCCACGCCTGATCGACTGCCTGGAAGCGGAGGAACTGGCGATTTGCCAGCTTCCCGGCCATGAATGGGTGCCGCTCGGTGAATTTCCCGGGCGGTTGCAGGATCTGACAGCGGATCCTCAACGCGGAGTCGTGGTTTATTGCCACCATGGCATGCGGTCGCTGCGGGCCGCGCTGTTCCTGCGCTCCAAAGGGTTCGAAAATGCCTTCTCGATGCAGGGCGGGATCGACCTCTGGTCGCTTTCGATCGATCCGGACGTTCCCAGCTATTGATCCGCACGCACGGAAGCGGCGACCCAGGCAGCATAGGATGATGCCGCATCCTCCGGTTGCAGGGCGACGATCTCCGGCACTTCGTAGGGATGTGCTTCAGCCAACGCATCCCGGAATCCGGGATAGAC
>CBIHMP010000331.1:0-4337 GCA_966211015.1 uncultured Luteolibacter sp.
GCCTTCCAGCGCGCGGGCAAGGGTGAGGGCGTCGGCGTGTTCCAAGCCACCGCCGGCAGGCAGCCCTTGGGCGATGCGGGTGACGTGGCAGCGGCCGCGCAGGAGACCCGCGAGGTAGTTCGCGGTCGCCTCCCCTTCCACATCGGAACCGGCGGCAAGGATGACCTCCGGGACGCCCTCCGTTTCTATCCGCGCCAAAAGGGATCCGATCCGCAAATCATCGGGAGTCACGTTGTCGAGCGGCGAAAGCTTTCCCCCCAGGCAGTGATAGCGGCCCTTGAAAACGCCGGAACGTTCCAAAGGCAGCACATCGGTCGCCTGCTCCACGACGCAGATTACCGGCTCCCGCGAGGTATCGGCGCAGATGGCGCAGCGTTCCGCCGTGGCGAAAAAGCCGCAGGTCGGGCAGGCAAGCACCTCCTCCTTCGCCGCCTCCAGCGCCCGCGCGAGCGCAAGCGGGTCCGCCTTCGCGCTCTGGAGCAGCCAAATGGCGATGCGTTCCGCGCTACGCGGCCCCACGCCGGGAAGCCGGCGGAACTCATCCACCAAGCGGCTGACGGTCTCGGGATATTCGATGCGTGCCATGCGGGATGCGTGCCTAGAGGGATTCGTCGCCGGGTTCCTGATGGCGGGTGGCATAGATCATCGCCCAGAGCCCGCACCACAGGAGCGATACCAGCGGCAGGGTGACCGCCGCCCGGTAGCCCGCCAGAGCCAGCACGGGAATCCACGCCAAGGTAAGGACGAGGGTGGTGATCCAGAGCACGCTGCGGCGCCAATTCTTGCGGGAGACGAGCATGGCCGCGGTCAGGCCGAAAACCAGCGGCACGGTCCAGAGCCAAGGGGCGGCAGCAGGCAGCGCGCGGAATCCGCCGCCGAGCCCGCTACCGGACAACCATGCCGCGACCAAGGTGTCGAACTTCGCGGACAATCCGCGCACCTCGAGCACGGCTCCCACCACCAGGGACATTCCGCCGATGGCCAGCAGGGCGGCACCGGGATGGGCAGGAGGTTTGCGCGAGGAGTTGGACATGCGGCGGTGGCGGGAGACTAGGGGGTTGGCGGCGGAGAGCTCAACAGGTTTAAGGGAAAGGTGAAAGGGCCTCTTGCCGGGCCGACAACGCCGGGAATGCCTCATTCCGGATTTCCGAGTGCTTGCTTGAGCAATTCCAGATGCCCGTCCGGCGAAACCTTTTCCAATACCGCCTCCACCCGGCCCTCCGGCCCGATGACGAAGGTGCTCCGCTCCGTCCCCATGAACTTCTTCCCGTACATCGATTTTTCCACCCAGACCCCGTAGTCATTGACGATCCGCTGGTCCTCGTCGGCGATCAGCGGGTAGGGAAGCTCGTATTTCGCGGCGAAACGCCGGTGCCTCTTCACCGGATCGATGCTCACCCCGAAGATCCGGGCCTTTGCCTCCAGCTCGCTCCAGCCGTCCCGCAGCGCACAGGCCTGCCTCGTGCACCCGGGAGTATCGTCCCTCGGGTAGAAGACGAGCACCACCCGCCGGCCCCGGAGTTCCGCGAGGGAGATCGACCCGGCCTCGCCATATCCCCCGCCGGTGACGGGAGCGGTAAACAGGGGGGCAAGATCTCCGGGCCGCGGCTTCACGGCCCGAAATTGCCCCGCATTTTCAGACATTCAAGCCCCGCGGAGGGAGGTGAAAATCGCGAACTCCCGGATTGACAGTCGGCGGGCTCACCCGTAGCTTCCGCGCCCCGACTTTTAGGAAAACCAGATTCGAATCGAATGAGCGACCGTAGCATGCGTGGAGTAATGGTGAAAAAGGGCGAGCCTGTGGATCGCGCCCTGAAGCGCCTCAAGACCAAATTGGACACCGAGGGCATCCTCGAGGAAATGCGCCGCCGCCGCGCATTCGAGTCTCCCGCCGCACGCAAGATCCGTAAGGCCCGTACCGCTCCCAAGCGCCACAAGGTGCGCTGGCGCTACACCAGCCCCTCGCAGACCGCCAGGGCTGAAGAAGCTGCCGCTGCTGCCGCGGAGGCCTGAAGCCATCGTTTTCCTAAGTCGCATGCAGGACGGACGCCCGTAAAGGCGTCCGTTTTTGTTTGTACCGAGCCGGTAGCATCCTCCGCGAACTTGATGGAGAAGCACCTGCACAGGAAAGGGAAGCGCGAGACAGCGTCTCAGCCCTCCAGCTTCCTCCGCGTGTCTCCGTCCATGACGAGAGGCTTGCCCCCGTGATCCACCCTCACGGTGGTCATTTTGCCATGGGCACAGATCTCGCCCTCCTTGAGCACCTCGAAGAGCCATTGCACCGAGGCTGCACCGACGCGCTCGATCCCGAGATGCACTTCGATTTGGTCCCCGAAGCGCAGGGGCCGCTTGTAATCGCAGGAGACATGGACCCGCGGCCATCCGCCCAGTTCCCGGTCGATGATGACGATTCCCTGCTGCTGCAGGTAGGCGTGCTCCGCCTCTTCCACGTGGCGAAAGACTTTCGGGAAATGCATCCAGCCGCTGCAGTCGGTATCGCCGAAGGCCACCTGCGAAGCATGAACATGGCAGGGGCTTTCCATAGGCGCGTCAGGCGTAGCGTTTCACCAGCAGCGAGGCATTGTGCCCGCCGAAGCCGAAGCTGTTACTTAGGGCGACGTCCACTTTCGTTTCGCGGGCCGTATTCGGCACCACGTCCAAATCACATTCGGGATCCTGATCCTCCACGTTGATGGTCGGCGGCACCACGTTGTCCACGATGGACATCACGCTCGCCACCAGTTCGATCCCGCCGGCGGCTCCGAGCATGTGCCCGGTCATCGACTTGGTGGAGCTGACCATCAGCCCGTTATTCGCGTGATCGCCGAAGGCCAGCTTGATCGCCTTCGTCTCGGCAATATCGCCGAGGCCGGTGGAGGTGGCGTGGGCGTTGAGATACTGCACATCCTCCGGATTCAGCTTCGCGTGCTTGAGCGCCATGCCGATGGCGTAGGCCGGGCCCGAACCATCGGGCGAGGGGGCGCTGAGGTGGTAGGCATCCGCGCTGACGCCGTAACCGACGAGTTCCGCGTAAATTTTCGCGCCGCGCTTCTTCGCGTGCTCCAGCTCCTCGATGACCACCACTCCGGCACCTTCCCCCATCACGAAGCCGTCGCGGCCCTTGTCGAAGGGGCGGGAGGCCTTTTCCGGCGCGTCGTTGCGGGTGCTGAGGGCCTTCATGTTCGCGAAGCCCGCGAGGCCCATTGGCAGGATGGTGGATTCCGCACCGCCCGCCAGGAAAGCATCGGCATCGCCGAATTTGATCATGCGCCAGGCTTCCCCGATGTTATGGTTCGAAGTCGCGCAAGCAGTGACAATCACCATGTTCGGGCCATAGAGGCCGTGCTCCATGGAAATGATCCCGCTCGCGATGTTCGAAATCATCATCGGGATGGTGAAGGGCGAGACGCGCTTCGGGCCCTTCGTGAGGCAGACCTCGTGCTCCCGCTCCAGCGTGCCGAGACCGCCGATGCCGCTGCCCACCATCACGCCGAAGCGGCGGCGGTCGATCTTCTCCACGTCCACGCCGCTGTCTGCCAGTGCCATCTTGGAGGCCGCCACCGCGAACTGCACATAGCGGTCGGAGCGACGGGAATCCTTGGGAACATTGAAATAGGGATCCGGAGAGAAGTCCTTCACCTCCCCGGCGATCTTGCACTCGAAGGGCTCGGGATCGAGCTGGGTGATCCGTCCGATCCCGCTGCGACCGGCTTTCAGGCCCTCCCAGGTGGATTTCAGATCATTTCCAAGGGGGCTGACACAGCCGATGCCGGTGATGACGACTCTTCTTTCGCTCATGGGTGATGGGGCGTGAAAAACGGGAATCCGGGCGTCCTTAGATGCTGTGGGGATGGGTGGCAAGCCTCATCCCAAACTGCGGTTGCGGCCCCTTTCATTCGCCGCCCCGCAGTGGGGACAATGGAAGATAGGGCTTCTTCCCTCGTCTTCAATCACGAGCAGGCAAAAACGGCAGGACACGCGGCGGCGCAACGAGCGGCGCTCGGCATTGCGATTCGACCACCGGGAAATCCACGAGAAAAGCGTCACCGCGACCATCGATCCCCCGATGCTCCATGCCGCCAACTCGGTGAGGGTAAGTTCGATCATGGCCCGCCTGAGATCTCCACTGCCGTCCAGCCGCCGCCTTTCGCGCCGCCTTCGATCCTGACCTGCCGCAGCCATGCCTCGACCGCGGTGCCGTCCTCGACCGGCTTCGCGGAAAACAGCGTGGTGACCCGGAACACGCGGCCGTTGCCGTTGTATGCCAGCAGGTAACGGTTACCGCTAGCCATGCCTGCAGGGGCGACAACTTCCGGAATCACGGTCCGGAGATCGCC
>CBIHMP010000332.1:0-4335 GCA_966211015.1 uncultured Luteolibacter sp.
CCATGCCGTAGCGGAGGATTCCATCGTGCTCGGGTCGCCAGATTAAAAAGGCGGCAGCGGCACCGCCCCAGACGATCAAGCGGATTCCTTGCGTTTGCCGGTTCATCCCATCCGTTTCACCGGCTGCCGGTTCCGCTGCAATCCGCAATACCCGTCCTCACGGAAAATTCACGCGGGCTTCAATCGTCGCCGTTCCAAATCTTGCGGAACCCGTTCTCCTCCCTCGTCGCCTGCCGCACCAGCCCGCTGGCGGAAAGGGCGGTGCTCGTGTTGAAGGAGAAGCCGCAGCTCTCCAGCGCCTGTGCGGTCCACACGTTGCAAATACGGGGGAAGTAGTAGGAGTAGTTGTCCGGGCACTGGATTAGGCGTCCGTCTCCCCAGCTCGAGGGCGCGATCGTGACCGGCGTGCCATCGGGATTCTTCGAAGCGCAGGCATTGAGGAAGGCGGCGACTTGCGGGCCCGCCGAACGCGGCACTTTCGCGAGGTAAACCTTCTGATGATGGCAAACCTGTTCCACCTTCCAGTCGAAGGGGATGATCTCCATCACGGAATCCGAGGGGGTGCAAAGGGCGCGCACCACCTGGACAGGAGAGAGCCAGCGCTTCTGGACGTACGCGGTTCTCTCGCCCCAGCTCATCGCGACGTACCGGCGGGCGGCGATCTCCGGGGGCTTGACGTAGCCGCTTTCTTCCAGCCAGGCGCGGTCGAAGACGAGGGCGGTGTGGAGGTTGTCCGAGAGCAGGTGGATTTCCACGCTTTCCTCGGCGGCCACAGGGACCGTCATCGTTTCCACGCGGCGCGAGCCTTCGGGCTCCGGCAGATGCACCGCGCAGGAGGCGAGCAGGAGCAGCGGCAGGATGAGAAGGTATCGGTGCAGGGACATGGCGGGCGCGGCCGGCTCGCCGGCAAGCCTTGTCAGGGCGTGCCGAAGGAGCAGATGTATTCGCAGGGCGAATCCGTGACACGGATCGTGAAGCCGCTGTTTCCCGCCACGTCGAAGGAGGCTCCGGCGGCGACTTGGAGAGTCTCGCCGCTGCCGTCCAGCACGACTTCGCAGGTGCCGGCGGTGATTTCCATCACCTCGGGCTCTCCGGTGCCGAAGTGATACTCGCCGGGGAATATGATCCCGAGCGATTTCTTCCGCCCATCGGCGAGGAGGAGGCTGTGGGAGATGACCTTCCCGTCGAAATAGACGTTGGCCTTGGCGGTGACGGTGACGTTGTCGAAGGAGTCGGGCATATCAAAGGATGTCGAGGAGTTCCACGTCGAAGACCAGCATGCCGGCCGGAGCGCCCGGCGGCGGATTCTCTCCGTAGGCGAGCTTCGCGGGGATCCAGAAGCGGCGCTTCTCGCCCCCCACCATGAGCTGCACGCCTTCCGTCCAGCCGGGAATCACGCGGTTCAGCGGAAATACGATCGGTTCCCCGCGGACCACGGAGCTGTCGAAAAGCCGGCCATCGGTGGTCCAGCCGGAGTAGTGGACTTCCACCTGATCGGTGGCCTTGGGATGGCGGGAGCCGTTGCCGGGAGAGAGGACCTTGGAGGCGAGACCGCTCGCGGTCGTCGTGGCATCGGCGGGCGGACCTGCCACGTCCTCCGGCACCGGCGGCGGCTCGGGGGCTTTCTCGATCTCGAAAAGCTCGACGTCGAAAACCAGCATTCCGCTGGGAGCTCCGCCGCGCGGATTTTCGCCGTAGGCGAGATTGGCGGGGATCCAGAAACGCCGTTTTTCGCCCGTGACCATCAATTGCAGGCCTTCGGTCCAGCCGGCGATGACTTGGTCGAGGCCGAAGGAGATCGTCTTGCCGCGGTCCACCGAGCTATCGAACTGCTTCCCGTCGGTAGTCCAGCCGGTGTAGTGGACCGTCACGGTATCCGCGGCACCCGGCTTATCGGTTCCGGTGCCTGCCTGGATGACTTTCGAAGCGAGACCCGTGGGACTCGTGATGGCATCGGCGGGCGGGGCTTTGACGTCGGCAGGAGCGGCGGGCATGGAGATGGACCGGATTGGCGGCGGAGGGAGCCTTGGCCCGCGGAAGCCCGCCTGTCAATCCGGTGAATCTTCCGTTTCCGCGGGTGTGCTTTCTGCAAGCTTCCGGTCGATCAGGAAGGGCCCGAAAGGAATCAGCGAGGCAATCCCTGCCATGACCGCCTGGCGCGAGGAAAGCGCCCGGCCGCCCCATGCCTGGAAGATCACGAACAGAAACAAGAGGAACAGTCCCCCGTGGATCGGCCCCACGATCTTCACGCCCATCGGCATGTCGAAGATCCGCTTCAGCGGGACGCAGATGAAAAGGAGAACCAGCCAGGAAATGCCTTCCACCATGCCCACGGCACGGACCCGGCCGACCGGATTGCGGAGATCGGGAGCAGTCATCACGGCGGGGAGGGGAACATCCTCCGCGGATAAGTCAACCGCGGGCGCAGCCGGTAGGTAGCACCGGGGACGGCCTTCTTTTCGCATCGCCAGATGCCGGACACTTCCGCTAGATTCCGTGGCGGATGACACCCCGCGTCAAGCAAACGGCCTCGATCACCATCGGAGAATTTTTCGAGCGCCACGCCGGCGCGCTTTCATTGACTTTGCTGGGGGCGAAGCACGGTTTCGAGCGTCCCATCAGCGAGCCGGCCCCGAACCGCCCCGGCCTCGCGCTTGCCGGTTTCTTCAGCTATTTCGCGAAAAAACGCATCCAGGTGCTCGGGAATTCCGAGATTTCCTATCTGAAGAAACTCACGCCCCAGATGAGCGCGGAGCGTTTCAGGCGGATGTGCGAGCGGGATATCCCCGGCATCGTCGTTTCCCGCGGGGCGGGTCTTTCGGAAGAGCACATGCAGATTGCCGCGGAGCACCGCATCCCGGTCTTCGGCACCACGCTGGTGACGATGAAATTTCTCAATGCCGCCACGCTGCGGCTGGAGAACGAATTCGCGCCGAACGTCACCCTGCACGGCTGCATGGTGGATCTGCGCGGCATCGGCGTGCTGATCATGGGCAAGAGCGGCGCCGGAAAGAGCGAGACGGCCATCGGCCTGATCGAGAAAGGCGGGGCGCTCGTCGCCGACGACATGGTGCGCATCAAGCTCGCCGGGGGCGAACTCACGGCCTCGGCACCCGCTCTTTCGCGCGGCTACCTGGAAATCCGGGGGATCGGCATCGTGAACGTCGCCAATCTTTATGGTTTGGCGTCAATCCGCCCGGAGAAGCGGCTCGATCTGGTTGTAACCCTGATCCCATACTCCGATCAGAACGAGATCGACCGGCTCGGTCTCCAGCCGAAATCCTACGAAATCCTCGGGCAGCAGATCCCCCACGTGGAGGTTCCGGTGGCCCCGGGCCGCGATACCGCCCGCATGGTGGCCATCGCGGCGCTCGACCAGCAGCTCCGCCGTCTCGGCTACAACATGGCCGATGAGTTCAACCAGCGCCTCCTGCGCCACATGGCGGGAGAGGTGTAGCCCGGGCGCGGGCCGTTTTATTCTTCCTCGAACTTGCGGCCGATCAGATCGGCCAGGGCGTCGAGGGCCGCTTCGGCATCGGAACCGTCGGCGGCGACGCTGATCACGGAGCCGTGACCGGCGGCTAGCATCATGAGGCCCATGATGCTCTTTCCGTCCACTTCCTCGCCGTCCTTCTCGACGCGGACATCCGACGAAAACCGGCTGGCCGTTTTCACGAACTGGGCCGCGGGCCGGGCATGAATGCCGAGTTTGTTCTGAATGGTGAATTCGCGTTGCGCCATCGGTGTTTTCGGGACGGGCGCAGCCTAGGAGCATGGCAGCCTGTCTTCCAAGGGATTTTTTCAACCCGGCATGACCCCGGGGCTCCCGCGCTCCGATTTTTATTCTTTGAAGGACCGTCCGTCCTTCGCAGCATGCGCGCAGGAATTCATGGGTGAAAAACTGGAAACCGTGCTTCAAGGCACCCCCGTCTCCCCGGGGATCGGCATCGGCCCGGTTCACGTCGTCGCCCGCGGCTTCTCCGCGCCGGAGGTTTATCACATCGACGAAAACGATATTCCCTCGGAGCAGGACCGCTTCCGCGCCGCCCTGGACGAGACGAAGGTCCAGCTCGACGAGCTTCAACAGCGGATCAAGGCCATTTCCGGGGAAGAGGAGAGCCGGATCTTCGAGGCGCACCTGATGGTGTTGGAGGATCGCGCCATGCTCGACCGCGTGGCGGAGGCCATCGCCTCGCGGCGGCAGAATGCCGAATTCGCCTTTTATGCGGTGATGCAGCATTTCCTGGAGGCCATGCGCCGCGTGCCGGATCCCTACCTCCGGGAGCGCACCGCGGATCTGGAGGCGTCCAACGCGCGGCTGCGGGAGAGCGAGAT
>CBIHMP010000333.1:0-4323 GCA_966211015.1 uncultured Luteolibacter sp.
GTCGGCGGGACTTGGAAAGGCCCGGAAATGGCGGCCTCGGCGGGCTCGCTCGTCCTGCACCGGCCTACCGGCACGGCCATGCCCACGGCACGGCCCTCCGGCGACCTGCCGTTCCAGTTCCGCTACCGCAGCGCGAATTTCAATATCCGCATGGGCGACGAGAAGTCGCCGGATTTCGTCGTCCTGAATTGCGAGGCAGAACTCCAGATGCACGATCCGGAAGGCACGGCCTCGCACCTGGTGGTGAAGAACGGCCTCCTGAACGCACCCGGATGGGGGAACTACAATCTGGCTTTCGCGTCCTTCCAATTCGAGTCCTCCGGCATGCGGGTGGGAAACATCCGGCTCGCTCCTCCCGGCGCGGGGAAGGGAGAAATCGAGATCCTCAATCCTGCGAAAGCTTCGGTGAACTTGGGCGGGGGAGAATCCGCGGCCGAAGCCCGGCTCACGAACATGCCTCTGTCCGCCCTGCTCGGGACCTCCTTCGGAACCTGGCTGACAGCGACCGTGGAATCGCCCGAGAACGGCGAACCGGGTGAAGTCCGCCTTACTTCGGGCGAGGACGCGGCCCTGCGGGCGCGCATTCCTTTCCGCGCCGTGACTTCTTCCGAATCCACCGCCGCCGGCCTGCCCTTCTTCGATCTCCTCGCCACGGAGATGAACGAGGAATGGTACCGGCAGCCCCGCTTCGACCTCGACGTCAAGGGGACGGCGGTAATGGAGAAGGAGCGGAAGGGCATCGAAAACCTCCTTTTGGGTGCCCGGGGGCGGCTTTCCATCAGTGGCCGCGTGTTCGCGGCGGCAGACGGGAAGCTGGACGGGGAATTGAACATCGGCCTTCCGGCGGCGGGTGTGGAAAACGGTTCGCCGGGTTTGCGTGGTGCCTTTGCGCGGCGAGCCGGAGGATTCGCGTGGGCGAAAGTGAAGATTTCCGGAACCGCGGGACAGCCGCTGGATGATCTGGCCGTTCAATTGAAGTCTGCGGCGACCATGCCCTTGCCCGCCGAGGGGGACGATCACGCGCTCGAGCAAGCATTTGAAGAGCTGATCAATCCCGGCGGTCGCTAAAGGGAGAAGACGCACCGGGAGTCCCGCCACCCCGCGCTACTTCACTAGCAAAAGTCCGTAGTGCCACGGCGCTGCATCGCCGAGGGCAATCCCGCGGATGCTCCGGAAGCCGGCTGACTGCGCCCGGCTCCGGCACTGGTCCGGCGAGGGGCGGATCCCGAGCGATGGCCCCCGCGGAGTCGGGATGTCGTTCCTCCAGTGGATCACCGAGGCGATCCCTCCCGGGGCCAAGACACGCCAGGCCTCGGCAAGGAGTTTCTCCGGCTCCTCGATGTGCAGGATATTGAAGAGCATCGCGTGGACCATCGAACCGCTCTCCAAGCCGGTACCGGCGGTCATGAAGTCCCGCCGGGCGGCCCGGACATTCGTCAATCCTTCGTCGCAGGCTTTCCGGCTCACCCAGCGGACCAGACCCGGATCGATGTCCAGGGCGTACACGGTGCCCGCGAGGCCCGCAGCCACCGGAAACGTGAAGGTCCCGTAACCGCAGCCGAACTCGACCACATCACCCGGGTGTGAGGTGCAGCCGAGCCGCGAGACCACTTCGGCGGGATCAAAAAAGCCCTTCCAGAGAGCTTCATCGGGCATGCCGCTCTCCCTGCCTTTCATGATTTACTGAAGGCGCGTGCCTGCCGGCGGGTCAAGGTTCCTCCGGGATCGAGTAGTAGAGCTGCTCCAGCGACATCACGTTGTAAGCGGTTGCGAGGACGGGGTTGGATTCCATCCAGCGGCCGTCGCTGTTCGCCCAGGAGCCGTCTTCACGCTGCTTCTTGAGGATCGCGTTGGCCAGATCGGTTCGCCAGTCGGCTTCCTTGCCGTTCTCGAGCTTGAGCTTGTCGATCCCCGCGGCGGAGAGCGCCTTGGACATTGTCTGATAGTAGTAGTAGAGGCCGGAGGAGCCCATGCCCGGGTTTTCCTCGAGCGTGTAGTTCTTCGAGAGCCATTCCTTCACCGCCTTCACGCGCGGATCGTCCGGGCCGAGCTTGGCGTAGATGAGCGAGAGCAGGCCCGCGTAGGAGATGGAGCCGTAGGAGCGCAAGGCGGTGCGGCCGTCCGGCAGCTTGTCCTCGCCGGCCTTGGTCTCGCCGGGATTGTAGATGAAGCCGCCCTTGTTCTTCTCGTCGTCGGAAGCCCAGGGCTGGTCGTTGCTTCCCGGCAAGTTCTGGCAGCGGGAAAGGAAGGTGATCGCGGCCTGCCAATCGAGATCCGGCGCGTCGCTACCGTCCTCCACCACCTTGTGGGAGAGCGCCATGGCCTCGATGGCCAGGTAGGTATTGGAGAGATCGGAGCGGTCGTTCTTCGAGCCGTAGCCGATGCCGCCATCGTACTTGCCGTCCGTCTTGTCCTTCTCGCCGGTGTCCCATTGCTCGCCCACCAGGTGCTTGCGGCCTTTCAGGATCGCGGGGACATAGGCTTCCTTGTCGGCGGCGGTGAGCGCCGTCACGGAGGTGGCGGTGTTGTAAACGGACAGGCCCTTGTTGTAGATGCCGCCGTCTTCCTTCTGCTGCTTGAGCAGCCAATCGTAGCCCTTGGCGATATGGGCGGGCAGATCCTTCTTCCGATCCACCGCGGGATCGCGCACGGCGGCCGTCAGCGCGAGCGCGGTGAAGGCGGGCAGTTCGGGGTTGTCCCAGTTTCCTTCCTCCTTCTGCTGCTTCGCCAGATACGCGTTGCCGCGGGCGATCGCTTCCTTGATCTCGATCTGCAGGGAAAGGTAGGGGTTCTTCGCGGCTTGCCCGTGGGCAAGCGCCATCGTCGAGGCGATGGCGAGACAGAGTGCTGCTTTCATTTCTTTTCGGCGGGTTCGGCAGGTTTCTTGTGCGGGGAGATGACGACGGTGACCTTCGTGCCCTCCGGCGGGACACGCTTCGGGAAGGGCAGCCAGACTTCGTCGGAATTATTATCCTTCCCGGAGAAATTGATCAGGGCTGCGTTACTGAGGAAGATCGCCGCAATATCCCCCGTGGCCTCCGCTTGGAACTTCCCGTCGTAGAAGATGGAGCCGCCATACACCCACGGGTCCGCAGGCATGGCCTGCCCCGTGGTGGCATTGGAGATCCACTCGTTGAGCTTCGCCGTGCGGGTCTTCCCCTGGTCCTTCCATTCCACGCCCATGTCGATGCGGGCGGCGGCCTTCTGCTCCTCCTTCACCTGGGGAAAGCGGTTGGAGATGCTGCCGTCCTCCTCATAGGCGGCGTAGTATTCCGGGGAGCCCTCGTAGCGCAGCAACTTGAAGCCGAGGTTCAGGTGGGTGGCCGAGACGTTGGTGATCAGGAGCGATTCGTGCACCTTTCCGTTCGCATGGACGATGGCGAATTCCAGCAGCTCGCCGCTGGCCATGTTCACGGCGGCGGGGAAGCGGATCTCCCGGGTCTTGCGGTTGAGGATCACCTCCCCGACCTGCAGCCGCTCGGCGTCCAGCTCCTTCACCGCGGGCTGGCTTTCCACCACCGGCTGATCGGGGGCGGGAAGCGTGCGCGGTTCCACCGCCGCGCGCTCCGTGGCTGGATCGGCGTTCAGAAGACCGGCGGTGGCGAAGAGAATGAGGATTCCGCGTAACATGCGGGCGAACGTTCCCATGGGAAACGGGCAGGTCCAGCGTTGTCTTAGGGCCGATGTGCCGGCTGGAGCGATTTTCCGAACTCGGACCAGCACAGGCGGGTGATCTTCGTTTCGAGCGCGCGGGAGGGATTTTCTTCCGTGGAAAGCGGGGCCGGGGGATTGAATTCGGTGGTGGCCGCGAGTTGCGAGGCGACCAGCTTGTAAGCGCCCGAAAGAATCTCCCGGCGCAGCAACTCCGGGTCCGCGGGCAGGGGGAAGTCGAGCTCGCCGGTGGAGGCCGCGCCGACGCCGTCGGCGGTGAATTGCAGGGACAGGACCGCAGCCGGGGTGCCCTTTTGTTCCGGGCGCTCCAGCCGCGGCGTGAACTTGATCAGGCCCGAGGAATGCCTGCCTAGCTCGTTCGCACACCGGGTGAGCACTTCTTCCAAGGAGTCGGCGGGAACCTTGGCGGGTACGGAGGCTTCCAGGACCACGGGAATGGCGCTTTGCGGATCGATATTCCACGGGGCCGCGAGCGGCCGCAGCCGCTGGACGCCCGCGATCGCCGCCGCCCGCTGGAAATCATCCGGCCGGCACAGGTCCAGCACCCGCTCCCAGGCCAGCAGCGCGCGGGCGTTTCCCCGCTGTTCTTCCAGATGCACCGCCAGCGCGATAAAGGCGGCGGCACCTTCCCTGGCATGCTCTCCGTAGGCG
>CBIHMP010000334.1:0-4306 GCA_966211015.1 uncultured Luteolibacter sp.
CAAGTCTTCCGGCCATTGGCCCACCCTGCTCACGGCCTTCCTCTACTTTGATTTTTCCTTCATGGTCTGGACGCTCCTGGGAGCGCTGGGGCCGCAGATCGCGGAAAGCCTGCACCTGACGGCCGGGCAAAAGGGAATGATGGTGGCGGTGCCGATCCTGGGGGGCGCGGTGCTTCGCCTCGCCCTCGGGTTGCTGGTGGACCGCATCGGTGCCAAGACCACCGGAATCATCGCGCAGCTTCTGGTGATGGCATCCCTCGCGTGCGGGTGGATCTTCGGCCTGCAAAACTTCGCCGCCACGCTGGTCTTCGGTTTCACCCTGGGTATCGCGGGAGCTTCTTTCGCGGTCGCACTGCCGCAGGCCGGCCGCTGGTATCCGCCGAATATGCAGGGCGTGGTGCTTGGCCTGGCGGGTGCCGGAAACATCGGCGTGGTGCTGGACAGCCTGATCGCCCCGCGGCTCGCGGCGGTCTTCGGCTGGCAAGCGGTCTTCGGTTTCGCGCTGATCCCGGCGATCCTGACCTTTGCCGCCTACACGATGTTTTCCAAGGACGCTCCGGTGGCCGTGGTGAAGAAGAAGCTCTCCGACTACGTGCGCCTGCTGAAGGAAAAGGACGCCCACTGGTTCTGCTTCTACTATACCGTGTCCTTCGGCGGCTTCGTCGGTCTGGCGAGCTACTACAATCTCTACTTCCGCTCGGAGTTCGGGCTTTCCGCGGTGAAGGCGGGCGATTTCGCGGCGGCCTGCACCTGCGTGGGCGCTCTCGCCCGGCCGATCGGCGGTGCCATTTCGGATCGCGTGGGCGGCATCCGCTCGATGCTCATCCTCTTCAGCTCCGCCGGGGTCCTGCTGCTGGTGGCGGCGGGCATCCACTCCTTCTGGCCGAACGTGATCCTCTTCCTCGGCGTGAGCGCAGCGCTCGGCATGTGCAACGGATCGATCTTCCAATTGCTGCCGCAACGCTTCGGCAAGGACATGGGCGTGATGACCGGGCTGGTCGGCTGCGGCGGCGGAGTCGGCGGCTTTTACCTGGCGAGTTCGCTCGGCCTGGCCAAGCAAAGCTTCGGCTCCTGCGCGCTGGGCTTCGCCGCCTTTTCCCTCCTCTGCTTCATCGCGGTGGCGGGGCTCGCACTCGTGAAGACCCGCTGGCGCACGACTTGGGGAGCGGTCGCGGACGCGAGGATCTAAGGCAAATGCGGGATGACGGATTCCCGCATCCCCCATGGTACCGGCGACGGGTGAGGATGAAGCCGCGCCCCGCCACCCCGAATCCGCATGAAGATCCGCTCCTCTTCCCACGCCCTTCCGAGGGACGAGGGCCGGCCTTCCTCCGATGCGGTCTCGGTGACCACTTGGAACAGCGGCTTCGTGGCGGCTCTCGCCGATGGCGCTGGCACCGCGGCCGCGGCACGGGAAGCGGCCGAGCATGCCGTCTCCGTAATTGCCACCCACTACCGCAGCCACCCGCTGGGGTGGACGCCGGGCAAGGCCCTGCGCGAAACGGCGCGGCTGATCAACCGCACGCTCTGGAACGAATCGAACGCCCGCTTCGGCAGGCCGGAAATGGTCTGCACGCTGGCCGTCGTCCTCTACGATGAAGGGTTGCTCACCTGCCTCGGGATCGGGGACTCGCGCATTTACCTGATGCGCGGCGGGGAATTGAGCCGGTTGACCCGCGACGACATCGATCCCGGCAACCCCTTGCGCCTCACGCGGGCGCTCGGCGCGGAGGAGACCCTGACCCCCACCACGCTGAAGATGACTCCCGAAGCCGGAGACGTCCTCTTCCTCTGCTCGGATGGCATCCACCACCACCTGTCCGACGAAGAGATCCATGAGAGCCTGCTCGCGGAGACCTCCGCCCGCCTGATCGCGGTGAGGGCGCGGGACGCTTCGCCGGAAGAAACGCGCGACGACTGCGCGGCCATCCGGATCGCGATCGAATCGCTCGGCTGGACCGCCCGGCGGGAAGACCAGCAGCTCCCGGTCCCCGAGAAACTCGCCACCGGTCAGAAGTACGACGGCTGGACCCTGGTGCGCTCCTTCGGCGCGAACGACCGGTGCTGGCTGGCGGAGCGGGAAGGCTGCCGGCAGGTGATGAAATTCGCCCCGCTCGAAGCCATCGGCCAAGCGGAGGTGGCGCAGGCATTCCTGAAGGAGACGTGGAATGCGATCCGCTTTTCGGATGACCCGCCCTTCGTGAAGGCGTGGGAAAACCCGGCGAGGTCCTCGCTCTACTACATCATGGAGTTCGTGGATGCCCCGGGGCTGGCGACGCTGCTCAAGCAGCGGCGGCTCCAGGTGGAGGAAGCGGCGGCACTCGGCCGTTTCCTCGCCGAGGCCGGGATGCGCTTGCTGCGGCACGATCTCCTCCACGGCGACATCAAGCCGGAGAACATCCTCGCCGGATCCGCCTACGACTCGGTCTTTTTCAAGCTGATCGATCTGGGATCGAGCTGCGAGGTTTTCTCCCACCGTTCGCGCGCGGGCACGGCCAGCTATCTGGCACCGGAGCGCTTCAAGAACGCTCCCGTCAGCGAGCGGACCGAGATCTTCGCCATCGGCGTCACGCTCTACGAGGCCCTCACGGGGCAGCTCCCCTTCGGGCGGATCGAGCGTTTCCAGACTCCCGCCTTCCGCGATCCGAAGCCCGCGGGTGCGCTCAATCCCCTGGTGCCGCCCTGGCTGGATGCGGTGATCCTGCGGGCCTGCTCGATCCAGCCGGAGAGGCGCTACACCCACTTCAGCGAGCTCATGTTCGATCTGACGCATCCTCAGAAGGTGCGGCCGTGGCATTCGGAAAGAGCACCGCTGATCGAGCGGCATCCGGTGCTCTTCTGGAAGTGTCTCGCGATCTTTTTCGCGCTTCTCGCGCTCGTGCTGGCGGTCCAGCTCGCGATGCGCGGCGATTGAAGCCCCGCCCTTGGCACGCGCGTGCCAATGCTCCCCGATCTTCGCGGAAGCGGGCCATCTTGTCCCGTACATGCTTTGCCCGCATGCATTCTACCGGAGCGCATGAATCCCTTGAATTCAAAGGCCTTGGTTATGAAGGACCCTCAGCCGGTGCATGAGTTTTCGACCCGCGCGGGGTGCCGCCACCTTGGCACGATGGCCTGATCTCCGCTTTTGCAGAGGGGTTCCAAATCGCTTCCCTGACATGAATCAAAATCACTCCCTCTCGCGCCGCGACTTCCTCGGACGTTCCACCAAGGCCACGGCACTCGGTCTCCTCGCCTCGGGCCTTCCGACCGGCTGGGTTGGCGCCCAGTCCGCTTCGGACGCTCCGGAAACCGCCAACGTGAACTTCGGCATCATCGCGCTGACCGACTGCTCGCCCATCGTCATCGCCCACGAAAAAGGCCTCTTCAAGAAATACGGCATCAAGTCCACGGTGACCAAGGGAGCGAGTTGGGCGGCAATCCGCGACTCCCTGGCCAACGGCGACATCCAGGCCACCCACATGCTCATCGGCATGCCCATCGCTTCCACCATGGGTCTGGGCGGTGCGCCGAAGGTCCCGATGGTGATTCCCTGGCTGCTCAACCGCAACGGCCAGTCGATCTCCCTGGCCAAGAGCTTCAAAGGCAAGGTCGGCGCCGATCCGAAGGCGCTGAAGCCGCTGGCGGATGCCGCGAAGGCTGCGGGCCACCCGATGACCTTCGCGATGACCTTTCCGCCGGGCACCCACGCCATGTGGATGCGCTATTGGCTGGCCGCGGGCGGCATCAATCCCGGGGACGCCTCGGGAGCCGGTGCCGACATCTCCCTGATCACCATCCCGCCGGCGCAGATGGTGGCGAACGTGCAGGTCGGCAAGATGGACGGCTTCTGCGTGGGCGAGCCCTGGAACGCGAAGACCATCAACGACGATATCGGTTTCACCGCGATCAATTCCCAGGGCATCTGGAAGGACCACCCGGAAAAGGTCTGCGCCTTCACCGAGGAATTCGCGAACAAGAACCCGAACACCGTGAAGGCGGTGCTGAAGGCGCTCCACGAGGCGAGCGTGTGGCTCGACAAGATGGAGAACCGCCCCGAGCAGGCGAAAATCGTCAGCGCGCCCACCTACATCAACTGCCCGCCCGAGCTCATCCTCGGCCGCCTGCAGGGCAAGTACGACATGGGCGACGGCCGCAAGTTCCGCGATCCGGACTACATGATCTTCAGCGAGCGGAACTGCAACTATCCGCAGCCGAAGTATTGCAAGTGGTGGCTCACGCAGCTCCGCCGCTGGGGCTTCACCGACGGCGCCCCCGACTACGAGGCCGTCACGAAGCAAGTGATGCGCACCGACATCTACGAGGC
>CBIHMP010000335.1:0-4305 GCA_966211015.1 uncultured Luteolibacter sp.
ACCCCAGAGAGGCCCTTTTTTTTCCCAGAACACGATGTTCCCGGTGAAGCTGAACGAGAGATGATCCTCGGGCCGGGTGAACTGGAGCTGCTGGTCGCGGGCGAAGGCGAAGATATTGTTCCGGATGAGGTTCTCCCTTCCGTAGTGCTGGTGGTAGCCGCCGGTGGTGGTGCGATAGACCAGATTGTCCTCCATCACGATGCCGGTGCTCCCCTCGTCGTTGTAGAGGCCCCAGCCGCCGTAGTCGTAGGAAGTGATGTCGTGGATGTGATTGTTCTTCAGGGTCGTGCCCTCGGAAGGCCCCAGCGTGTAGATCCCGCCCATATCGCTCAGGAGCCCGTTGCCGATGTGGTGGATGTGATTGAAATCGATCCGGTTCCTTTTTGCCTCGCTGGGGGCGTAGCCCCAGCGCCATCCGACGGAGACTCCGGTATAGGGGAAATGGCTGATTTCGTTGTGGATGACCACGTTGTCCCCGCTGTGACCGATCCACATGCCGACCGCGCAGGGGAAGACTTTTCCGCCGTCGCGGATGATGCAGTCTTCCACCAGATTGCGGCCCGTCCCGCGCCCTTCGCTCATATGGCCGATGCGCGCGCCCCCTGCGCCCAGATCGTGGAGAAGGCAGCGGCTCAAGCGGTTGTTCCGGCAGCTATCGCGAAACCACACCCCGTAAAGGCCCGTGTGCGCGATCTCGCAATCCCGGATCGTGACGTTCTCCGCGCGGTCCACCTGGATCACTGCTTCGACGGGAGCCGCCGCTTGGCTCGGCTCGAAGCCCGCCTCCGGGCAGATCCAGCCGGCGTGCCGGAAAGAAATTCCCCGGATCTCCACATGCGATAGGCGGCCTTCCTCGCCGCCGTCGATGATCAGGAGCTTATCCGTGAGGGGCGCGATCGCTTTTATCTTCTGCGGGTCTTCGCCGGGACGGGGGAGGTAGGTCAGCACTCCGCCGGGGGAGAGGAACCACTCGCCGGGTTCGTCTAGACCCGCTTCCAGATTCTCCAGGACCAAGCCGCTCTTTTCGTCCCAGCGGTTCCACGGCTTCATCTCCTGCCCGCTAGTGATGAGGCTGGAGCCTTCCAAGCTTCCGATGAATCGCCGCGTATTATCCCATTTGTGGTAGGCGAGCATTTGCACCCGGCCGAGCGACGCGGGATCCTGTTCCTTCAGCCATTTCAGGGCCTCGTCCGTCAGCTCCACCGTATGGCGCGCCCGATCGCCGAGTTTCTCTTCCTTCACCGCTCTCATGCGGAAGAAACCGCTGTCGGGCTCGCGGGCCCGGACCGCGCGTCGTCCGCCGATCCACAATTGCTCGAAGGCGGGCCCCTCGACCTTTGCCTCCCATTTGCCGTCGCCGCGCACTTTGAAGCCGGAGATTTCCCGGCCCCCGGATATTACCGGTTTTGCCCCGTCCGCCGCGATCAGGCGCAGCGGGCCCTTCTCCGTGCCGCCGTCCGCGGGACCGAGCCGGATCGGGCGATCGATAGGATAGGTGCCGCCGGCGAAGACGAGTTCGATGGCCTCCTCCGGGTGGGCCTCCCGGGCTTCCCGGGCTTTCGCAAGCGCCGGCTCGATCTTGTCACCCGCCGCGACGTCGATGCGGATTGCCGCTCCGGCGACGCCGGCCGTCAGGCACAGGAGGGCAAGATGAACGTTCATTCCGGAAGGATACCTTGGCGGACGGCGCGCTTTGTCAGCCATGCGGAGGGGCTAGCGGGCACCCTTCCGTTCGCTGCTCGTTTCGCGCCTGTTTCCATGCAAAGCCCCACCCCGGACGGCAGGCGACACGTCCGATTCCAACCGTATTCTTTCATATCATATTGGTCCGCCGAGGTGTCGCCCTAGCCGATGTCCAGTCGGGGATAGACCGGGCCGCGTATCGGTATTATTTCCTACAGCAAGGCCGGTAAATTATTGTAAATCAAAGAGAAATTACTACCGATGCACACGTAAATGCCGTAGCCTAACGGGAGGAACTACCGCTTGAAAGAGTTCCGCATTGATGGTTCTTGGTCGAAATGTATCTTTTCCAATTCATGACCAAGGAGTTCGCCTCAAAGGCCTTGGCGGGAATGCTCGGGATCTGTGCTGCCCATGCAGCGGATCTGGCGAGTCCCTCGCAGACGGCGGTTAACGCCGCCATCTCGGCACAGCTCATCGACTTCGGGCGGAGCTTCTCGGGAGGTGCCCATACCAACGGTGCCTTTTTCGGCGGCGCATCCATCGCGCTGGCGGTGGCCAGCCATGCAGGGAACACCTCGGCGGACGCCCGGCTGCTGGAGCAGATCCGCTTCACCCTCACCCCCGGCAACGAGCCCACCGCGAACGGCGGCTATCCCGCGCAACACGAGCGGCATGCAACGGGGATGTTCGTGATCGTCAAACACACGCCGCGGATCTGGAGCATGCTCAGCGCCGCGGAGAAAGCGCGGATCGACCTGATCATGAAAGCGACGCTGGTGGCGAACGCCTTTACCACCAGCGACAACAATCCCTTCGTGAAGGCCGACACGCAGGAGTACGCGCTCGACGGCGATAGCAACCTGAACCGCGATTGGAACCCGAACTATCGCGAAGGCATGATCGGCGGCGTCCTCACCGGCATGGCCTACTTTGGAACCGCAGAGGCCAAGACGATCCTCGCGGAATACAATCACGCGGCCTTCGTCGCGGAGCTGGATTCGAACAATCTCCCGAACATCCGCGAGACCTTCAATTGGAAGGCCGCGAATCCCACTTCCAAGGCACCCTCCGGCAGCACCATCGAGGCGGCGGTGGATGTTTACAAATACTACGGCAACACCCTGGACAACTACCCGAAGATCTATGAGGCGCTGTTGAAGGACACTTACGGCCAAGCGGTGAACGCCGGCCTCAATAACGGCGCGGGGATCGATGGAGCGGGCAAGATCGTCTCCGGCGCCGACACCTTGCCGAACAAGGGCGTCATCGGGATGCTGAAGGAATTCGATTCCTCCGATGCCAACGGCAAGCGCAGTTCTTTCATCTACGCCTTCGACGGCTACCGCCCTCATATGACGAACCAGCTCGCCCTGATCGTCGCGGGCTATTGGCAGCCCGGTTCGACGCTCGCGACCCTCGCCGCCACGCGGATGAACGTCGGCAATACCGACCTGTGGTACAAGGCGGAGAAGGGCTACATCGGCTACGCGAAGGGAAAGGCGCAGGCGCTGGTGGACTATCCCTCCTACGGCGGCAGCCGGGGTTTCGCCTACAACCGGGCGCTATGGGATGACGTGCTGAGGCCCTATCATGGCTTGCCGGGAGGAGGCGATCCCCTGCCGGAACCTCCGGCCTTCGCGGGGGGAGCCCGCATCGAGATCACCGCCGCCACGAATGTCCGGGCCGCCGCTTCCGCGGGCTCGGCCTTGGTCGCCACGCAGGCGGACGGTGCCCTGGGCTCGGTAATTTCCGGGCCGACGGGAGCGGATGGCATCGAATGGTGGCAGATTTATTTCGACAACGGGGTGAGCGGCTGGATCGACGCCCGGGATTTCACCGCCGCTCCCCCTACGGAATATCTCGCCACGACCGGGGCCAGTTGGCTGAACAAGGCGATCCCCGCCCAGACCGGCACCTTCACGGTCTCTTTCAACATGCGCCCGAGCGCGACGAATATCGACGCCTTCACCGGTGTCTCCGCTTCCACCGCGTCCGCCTTCAGCGGCGTGGCGGCGGTGGTCCGCTTCGCGCCGACCGGCGTTTTCGACGCCCGGAACGGGAGCGCCTATCAAGCGGCAAACGTGCTGGCGTACGAAGCGGGAGCGGTCTATCGCGTGCGGATGACGGTCAATGTCGCTGCCCGGACCTACTCCGCGACCGTCACCCCGCCCGGAGCTTCACCGGTGACCATCGCGAACGACTACGCCTTCCGCTCTGAACAGGCATCGGTCGCCTCGCTGGCGAACATCGCGGCATTCGCCCAAGTGGGTTCACACGTCACCTCCGCGATCTCGGTGGAGGGCGCGAGCACCCCACCCTCGGCACCCACCGGGCTGCGGGTCATCGAGCGGCCGTGACTCCGGGCGCAGACCGTGCGGACACAACGGGGCGTATGATTTCTCCGGGATGTGCGTAGGCTTCCCTGCATGTTCCGGTTGATCTGCGCTCTTTTCCTCGCCTTTGGCGCTCCCCTGGTTGCCGCGCCCGATCCTGATCCGGCGCGGTTCGCGAAGGAGATCGCCGCTTTCGACGCCGCCGATGCGAAGTCGCCGCCGGAGAAGGGAGGGATCGTCTTCACCGGCAGCTCGAGCATCCGGCTGCTGGATATCCCGAAGGTTT
>CBIHMP010000336.1:0-4278 GCA_966211015.1 uncultured Luteolibacter sp.
CCGTTTCCCGTAGCCCCAGCTGTTCGGCCACATGGCTGGTGACACCCGGACAGAGATAGCCGGTGCAGGTGCAGATAAAGAGGGCGTCCAAATCCCCGGCGGAAAGACCGGCCTTTTCAAGAGCCTGCGTCAGGGCGGCCGAGGCCAAGGCCGGAGCTTCCTGCTCGAAGCTCTCGTTCAGCTCCTGCGCGCTGCGCTCCACCCCCGGCCCGATCTCCGGCAGGCAGAGGCTGCGGGTGGCGATGCCGGAGACCCCGTTGCCCATTACTTTCTCGACAAGCACTTGGGAGCGGCGGGACAACCCGGCAAAGGCCGGAGTCTCCCGGAATGCGGCGAGGCACTCCGGCTGGGTGTAGCGGTGGGGCGGTACCGCGGTGGCGAGGGATTCGAGAAACATCAGCGGACAAGGGAAAGGAGCGGCCGGAAGGGCAGGAGACGGGCGTGGGACAGGGCTTCGATGAGGCGGCGGCCGCTTGAATGCAAGAGCAGCGGGTGAAGCGCCCGGGCGACGGCAAGCCGCTTCCGAAAGCGCCGGTGTAAACCGGTCCGGATCTCCATGACGCAGGCGTCCCACGAAGATCTCCCCCGGCTCCAGCTTTCCAAGGGATCGAGCGCAAGCCCGGCTGCCTCGAAGGCCATGCTCATGCCATTTCCGGTGAAAGGCGGGATCATGCTCTCCGCATCGCCCAGCGTACATAGGCGCGGATCGGCCCGTTGTTTTCCGAGGGCGAAGCCGGCGACGGCACAAAAGGAGACGGCATTCGCGGACGTTTCACGGAGGCGATCCGCCAGTGGTTCGTTTCCTCCCGCACGGAGATAGCTTTCCAGCAGCGGGGCACCGTTGCCGCGAATCGAACGATCCACGCGGAAGAGGGCGCAGACGTTCGCCCGCTGCTTCCCATCGGCGGAAGCTGGCTCCACCCCCACCAGTCCAGCGTATCCGTTCCTCCCGAGATGCATTTCCAGATCCGCACTCATCGGCAGATCCTCGTAATGGCATTTCAGGCCGATCCATTCGCTTTTCGAGGGAATGCGTCCCGCGGCCCACACCAGTCCCTCCCGCGGCTCCCGCGGCTGGCGGGAGTGCTCGGTCACCACTCCGCCGAGTGCCACGACCCGCTCCCTCAGCAGCGCGTCCAGCCGGTAGCGGGAGATGCCCACCGCAGGCACCGGCAACGAATCCTCGTGGATCCTCCGTCCCTCGCGAAACCACGCCGCGCTCGTCTTTTCCGGCAGACCGGCGAAAAGATCTCCGATCCCCAGCGCCGCCAGCGTCCGCGCTTCCACTCCTGAAATAAACTCGCCGCAGACCCGATGGCGCGGATAGGCACCCGCCTCGTGAACCGTCGCCGGAATCCCGCGCAGGCTTAGCCCGGCCGCCAGGGACAGCCCCGCCAATCCCCCGCCCGCTATGGTCACCGCTCCGCTCAAGCACGTGAAGCTAGCACGCGAATCCCCCCGCGCCATGAGGTTTCCTCCCGCACTTTCCATGTCGCGGCGGTCAGGCCGAGCCGCTCCGGAAGTTCGCCGCGGAGAAAGCCCGCCCGGATACTGACGATCATGTCGTGCTTCGTGGCCCGGCCGACGAAGGGCAGCAGGAGCCGCGCGTCGGCAATCGTCCGGGGGGTGCGATAGGGTTCGTTAATGCAGATCACGTCGAACTTCGCAAGGTGGGGCCGGAAAGCTTCCAACTCCTTGTCGTCGAAGTGATGGAGAAAAAGATTGGCAGCCAGGATTCCACCGGAAGCGGCGGCGAGGCATTCAAAAACATCGCGCTGGTCCCAGGCGATGCGCTCGTCCAGCCCGGGAGGCCGCGGCGCGAGATCGCAACCGGTGAGAGGAAGAGCGGGATGCCGCTTGGCCAGGCGGGCAAGAAGCGTGCCCTCCCCGGCACCGATTTCGATAACGCCCTGGCTGCATCCCGCCGCAAAAAAGCCGATCTGCCGCGCGATCCAGCGCTCGTTCCCCATCAGGAAATTGATGACCTTCAGGTCTTTGCGGCTACGGATCACGTCCGGGTGACCGGGAGGCAACTCGTCGATGATTTCAGGCTCCACAACGCGCTGCATCGCGGTTAGATCGTGGCTACGGCCCACCGGATGTGCAAGCTCCCTGCTGTCATCGTACGAATTGTGGCAGGCGCGGGGTGCCTGCTTCTCTCTTCGTGCTTTGATATCCACGAGGAAGTGTGGATCGCCGCGGACGGCTCGGGCAGGGCGGAGCTGGTATATTCCGTCCCCTCCTCCGCATTGAAGCTGGCCGGCGGAAAAGATGCGCTGGAGCTGAAGATCCGCGAGGCAATCGCCGCGCAGCCGGAACTTCGCCTGGACCGCCTGGAAGTCCTTACGAATGGCGAACGTTCGGCTGTTGAAGTCGCCCTATCGACCGGGTCGGTTTATTCGCTGCGGAATCTCGACGAGAAAAACGAGCGCCGCGATCTCCCCGCCGCCGCGGTCGATCTGGCGGGGAAATTCGACGTGCGCTTGAGCGGCTTGAACGTTGATTTCTCGCGCACCGTCCGCGTCCGGGAAGCACTCGGCCTCGCCGCTCTCGCAATCCGGGAAAATGACCGGGAGCAGCGCAGGCTGCGCTATATCGTTCATCTTCCCGCGCCTGCCCTCGAATCGAACGCAACGGAAACCGCGGAGGGTGGCAGAACCCTGGTGTGGGAATCGAGCTTGGGCGAGGCGCTGCGAACGCCGGTGATCACCCGTTTCAAGGCCCGGCTCCCGATTCCGCGGGCGGTTTGGCTGGCCACGGCCCTGGTCGCCGCGGCGGTCACGGGTTTGCTTCTGCGGATCCACATGCTGCGCCGGAAGCGCCGGACATAGCCACCGCAGGAACGCTGCTCCACTGCCTCCGCACCGTCTCCCGGCCGGCCTCGAAAAACCCGCGGGACTTCTTCCCGTGCAGGAGGCCCGGGTGAGCGTGCTCGGTTTCCAGGAGAACCAGCTTCTTCCCCGTTTCTTTCGCCCGGTGGATCCGGTGATCCATCAACTCGTTCGAGGCCACCAGATGGCATGCACCGAGGATACCGCCCGGCGTCTCCCACGGGAGGCCGCGGATGCAGGAGGTATGCCGGATGCGATGCACGATGATCGTGTGGATCACCGGATCTTCCAGCCAGTGGTCGAAAGGAGTCTCGTGAGCCACGCCGCCATCCAGGAAATCTTCCCCGTCGATGCGTTGCGGCTTGAAGAGCACGGGCATCGCGCAACTGGCGATCAGGAAATCGTTCAGGGGGCCGCGGGTGCGGATTTCGCCGCGCTCTTTGGTGAGGTTCGCCACGGCGATTTCCAAGCGCGGGCTACGCAGGTCCTCGATACGCCGCGAGCCGAGGCAGCGGCCGAGATAACGGCGCATCCGCACCCCCGACAAAAGCCCGCTTCCGGCCAAACCGGTCACGATCCCGGGCAAGCGCATGAAGGCACCGAGATCGAAAAAGGCGCGGCGGAAATGGAAGTCGTAGATGACTTGTTCCAAAGCCTCACCGCGCAGGCCCGCGGCCCAAAAGCCTCCCGCCAGCGCACCGGCCGAGGCACCCGCGATCCGTCCCGGGAACAACCCCGCCTCCTCGAGTCCGGTGAGGACGCCCAGGTGCGCGTAGTAGCCGAAGAAGGACGAGGAAAGACATACCGCCAGGCCCGGATCACGACCGGTATCGGGTGGCATGCCGCTCATGATTCGGCGTGGGTGGCTTCCTCGATCTGCTTCATCGATGTCCGGTCCGCCGGACGGACGAAGAGAATGCCACCGATCAAGGCCCAGACAAGGCTACATGCGAAACCGATGATCGCTCCCGACACCGCCACGTCCGCCGGAAGCCCCGCAAGGTCGTCCATCAGGATCTCCAGGGTCTTCTCGCGCACGCCGATCCCTGAGATCGAAAACGGCATGGCACTGAGGGCATCGACCACCGGCATCGCGGCGAAGACTTCGCCCAGATCGACATCGTTCCGGATCGAGCGGGCACCGCACCAGAAGGTCGCGTAATAAACCGGCAGCATCAGCGCGCTGACGGTCAGCGCCGCGAGTGCATGGCCCCATTTCCTACGATAAACGTCGTAAATTTCGGGCACCTGCATGAGGAAGTCCCATTTCAGCTTCCGGCCCGGCTTGTGGATCCGGCCGTGGACCATGGGACTGGCCATGATGAAAAGAAAGGTGATGAAACCCAGGCCCCCGCCGAAGAATACCCAAGCGAACTTGATCGCCCCCTTTCCGAGGACGCTCTGCGTTTCCAAGGCCTCAAAGCGGCCCGCCGTGACCGCGAAAAAC
>CBIHMP010000337.1:0-4271 GCA_966211015.1 uncultured Luteolibacter sp.
GAAGGAGATCCCGGTCCCCTCGAATTGGCAGCTCCACGGGTACGGGGTGCCGGTTTACACCAACTCCGAGTATCCCTTTGCCGCCGAGCCACCCAAGGTAATGGGCGAGCCGCCCGAGCACTTCACGAATTTCCCGAAGGACCGGCGGAATCCGGTCGGCTCCTACCGCCGCAATTTTTCCCTCCCGGAAGGCTGGAAGAACCAGCCGGTGCATCTGGTCTTCCAGGGCGTCGATTCGGCCTTCTACCTGTGGGTGAACGGCGAGAAAGTCGGCTATTCCCAGGACTCGCGGACGCCTGCCGAGTTCGATGTCACCAAGTTCCTCAAGGACGGCGAGAATGTCCTGGCCGTGGAAGTTTACCAGCACTCCGACGGCTCCTATCTGGAAGACCAGGACATGTGGCGCTTGAGCGGGATTTTCCGCGACGTGTATCTCTGGACTTCCCCGCAACTCGACGTCCGCGACCACTGGGTGCAGGCGGGCCTCACGCCGGATTACAAGCAGGGGACGCTGCGGGTGTCCGCCACCGTGGTGAATGAATCCACCCAGACCAAGGGCGCGAAGGTGCGTTTCACCCTGCTGGGCACCGACGGGCAGGAACTCGTCTCCCAGGAAGGCCCGGTCGGGATCCCCGCCAACGGGGAATCCTGGTACTCGCTGGAAATGCCGGTCGTCGCGGGAGTCTCCTTCTGGAGCGCGGAGACCCCCGTCCTCTACCCCTACGTCATCACCCTCTCCGACGAGGCCGGCGCGGCCATCGCCCATTACGCGGGCAAGACCGGCTTCCGCCACAACGAGGTGAAGGACGGTCAATTCCTCCACAACGGGAAACCGATCCTCTTCAAGGGAGTCAACCGCCACGACCACAATCCCGTGACGGGCCACTACGTGACGGAGAAGGACATGATGGACGATCTGCTGCAGATGAAGCGGACGAACATCAATGCGATCCGCTGCTCCCACTATCCGAACGATCCCCGCTTCTACGAACTCTGCGACGAACTCGGCTTCTACCTGATCGACGAGGCGAACATCGAGACCCACGGGATGGGCTGGGGCCCGGATGCCAATCCGCTGGCCAAGGACCCGGTATGGGGACCCGCCCATCTCGATCGCATGAAGAGCTGCCTCGAGCGGGACAAGAACCACCCCTGCATCGTGATGTGGTCGATGGGCAATGAATCCGGCGACGGCTTCAATTTCCAGATGATGTCGAAGTGGATCCGCGAGCGCGATCCCTCCCGCCCGGTGCACTACGAGCAGGCGCAGACGCGCTCCCACGTGGATGTCTTCGCGCCGATGTATGCCTCCATCAAGGCTTGCCTCGACTACTGCCGCAGCGAGGAAAAGAAGCCCCCCGGCTTCCAGCGCCCGCTGATCCAGTGCGAATACAATCACGCGATGGGGAATTCCTCCGGCAATCTCGCCGACTACTGGGATATCTACCGGCAGGAACGGCTGCTCCAGGGCGGCTTCATCTGGGACTGGAAGGACCAGGGAATCATCCAAAACATCCACGCTCCCGACGCCGCGGAAGACCGCTCGGGGAAGGCGCACAAGTCCCGCCTCTACGGTTCCCTGTCCAAAGACGAGGGGCTCTACGGGGGCGGCGTGATCGTGGAAAAATCCGCGGATCTCGATCTCACCGGCGCGGTCACGCTGATCGCCGAAGTGCGCGGGAATGTCGGCGGAGTGAAGGCCCAGGGTGGCGGCGATAACAACCGCAACGAATCCGAGGGCTACCCGATCATTTCAAAAGGCGACACCGCCTACACGCTGAAGGTGAATTCCGACGGCACCAAGATCGAGTTCTTCGTCTATATCGCGGGCAAGTGGGAAGCGGTCCAAGCCGATCTGCCGGAGGGCTGGCGCTCCTCCTTCCACACCGTGGCCGGCACCTACGACGGGCAGCAACTGGTGATTTACCTCGATGGAAAACAGGCGGCCGCCCGTCCCTGCACCGGGGCGATTTCCACCAACGGCTGGGAAGTCGCCTTCGGTCTCGATACGGAGAAGACCGACCGGAAATTCGACGGCTCGCTCCGGCGTGCGGCGATCTTCGGCCGCGCGCTCCCGGCGGAAGAGATCGGCTTCGATGCCAAGGACGCCCTGCTCTCCTACGATTTCACCAAGGACGCGGAAAAACCCCAGGAGCGCACGATCTTCGCTTATGGCGGTGATTTCAACGACCGGCCGACCCAGAAATCCTTTTGCCTCAATGGCATCTGCCTCCCGAACGGCCGCCCCGGCCCTCAATTCGAAGAGGTGAAGAAAGCCCACCAGGACATTCATGTCACGGGTGCGGATCTTTCCGGCCCCGCGCTGCGCATCCGGGTCTCCAATGAGCGGTTCTTCAAGAGCAGCTCCGACCTGAAGGCATCGTGGAAGCTACTGAAAAACGGTGCGCAGGTCGCCGAGGGGCCGCTTGAGATGCCGGAGATCCCGGCGGAGGGCAGCGCCGAAGTCACGGTACCCACCGGGGTGATGCCGGAAGCGGGCGCCGAGTATATCTTCCGCATCCGCTTCGATCAGGCCGGTCCCACCGCCTGGCACGCCGCGGGCATGCCGGTGGCGTGGGAAGAGCTCGTCCTGCCCTGGGGGAAGAGAACGCCCGCCGCTCCCGCAACGGGCGAGGGCAAGGTCGCCGTGACCGATACCGCCGAGACCGTGACCTTCGCCGCCGGCAAGAGGGTGGCCGTGGTGGACAAGAAGTCCGGGATGCTCTCTTCCTGGAAGGTCGGCGATAAGGAACTGCTCCATTCGCCGCTGCATCTGAATTTCTGGCGTCCCCCCACGAACAATGACGAGGGTGCCAAGCTCCCCCGCCAGCTCGCCGTCTGGCGACGGGCCGGGGCCGATGCCACCGCCACCGGCATCGAGGTGAAGGAGGAAGGGAACGACGCGCTCGCGATTTCCCGGATCAAGGTCCCCGCCGGGGACAGCGAGGCGGTCGTGCAGTGGCGCATGCATCCTTCCGGACAACTTTCCGTCGCCGTCGAATTCACGCCGAAGGGAAACCTGCCGATGATTCCCAGAGTAGGGATGCAATGCAGGGTTTCCAGCGAGGTCAACGCGACCTCGTGGTATGGCAAGGGCCCTCACGAGACCTACATCGACCGCAGTCGCGGTGCCTGGACCACCCTCCATAGCGCCTCCGTCCCGCAGCTCTTCAACCGCTATCTGGATCCTCAGGAAAGCGGCAACCGCACGGAGGTGCGCTGGGCGCGCTTCACGCCGGTGGGCGGCGGCCCCGGGCTGCGTGCGGATGCCACCGGCGACACCCTGTTGTCCGTCTCATCCTACCCGGTGTCCCCGGACGATATCGAGCTGGCGCGCCATTCCGAAGACCTCCTTCCCGCAGCAAGCGTCTGGCTAAACATCGACCACCGCCAGATGGGACTCGGCGGCACGAATTCCTGGGGCGAGCTGCCGCTTGAAAAGTACCGCATTCCTGCACGGGGAACCTACCGCTGGTCCTTCCTGCTGACGCTGGAAGAAATCCCCCCGCCGCGCCGGCCCGCGATCCCGCCGGGCATGCTGCCGCCCGGCATCACCCCGGAAGGAAAGCCGCAAGCGACCCCGCAAGCCCCTCCCGCACCCACACCCGAGCCGAAACCCGGCGAATAAGCCTCTTCCGTTCCCGAAGCACCCATCCATGTCACTCGATCTCGCCATCTCTCTCGCCGATCTCGCCGCCGATGCCGCCGCCGGTCTCAAGGACCACTTCGGTATCGAAGCCACCGTTACCGCCGCCGCACCCGGCCGCGTGAATCTCATCGGCGAGCATATCGACTACTGCGACGGCTTCGTGATGCCCTTCGCGATCGACCGCTACATCGTGATCGCCGCGGCGCTGAATGGCAAAGATCACGCACGGGTGGCCACGGCGCTCGGCGGGGAGCCCGCGATCCTGCCGCTCAACGTCCCGCAACAGGTCCCCTCCCCGATATGGGCGAACTACCGGCGCGGGGTCTTCCAGGGGTTCCCGGACCGCGGCCACACGCTTCAAGGCTTCGATGCCTACATCCTCTCCTCCGTACCCGGCGGGGCTGGTCTTTCCTCCTCCGCCGCGCTGGAGTGCTGCGTCGCCACCCTGCTGGAGGGGCTGGTGGACACGGTCCTGGATACCAAGGAAAAGGCGCTCCTTTGCCAGAAAGCGGAGCACGATTTCGCAGGCGTGCCCTGCGGGATCATGGACCAGTTCGCCTCCGCCTTCGGCAAGCCGAACCGCCTGATCCTCATCGATTGCATGACCGGCGAGCCGGAACTC
>CBIHMP010000338.1:0-4270 GCA_966211015.1 uncultured Luteolibacter sp.
GAAGTCATGTCCGGGGCCAACGCGCTGGCCCCGGGCGAGTGCGGCTTTGCCTACATCGCCGGCTTGGACGGTAGCATGGCTCCGGAGACGCCGGTGATCGTTTCCCCGCTCATTCCCGGCACCACCCGCTTTGATCCCAGGCCTTTCGACGGAAAGGCGGTGGTCCTCCGCTTGGATAACTCGGCGAAAGCGGAAACCATCGATTCCTCCGGCCGCGTCATGATCGGTGGAATGGACATTTTCGATCCCGGCCAGCACTGGTGGAGAGGCAAGACTCCGGACATCAAATGGCAGGAGTAGCGGCCGCTGCGGGTCAGTAGCTCCGGCCCCAAATCGCGCGGGACCTCACCGGCTGGCCGGTGAGGATGCACGGGAGTTCGGGCTCCTCCTGCCTGTCGAGCGGCAGACAGCGGATGGTGATCTTGTGCTGCTTGGAAAGCTCGTCTTCCTGCTCGGGCGTGCCAGCCCAGGGGGTGATCAGCCAGCCGGGGTTATCCTGGCCCCAATGTGCATGGAAGGCCTCGATCGAATCGCAGGGCTGGATATTCGCATCCCGGAAATCCGTGGCCCGCTGGAGCAGGGTGTCATGGATCTGCTGGAGGATATCCGGGGCAAGCTGGAGGAACTCCTCCTTGTCCATGAACTCCTTCTCCGCGTTTGGCCGGTCGCGGCGCTGCAAGCATACCTTGCGCGTCTCGATATCGCGCGGGCCGATCTCGATGCGGATCGGCACGCCTTTCTTGATCCACTCCCATTTTTTCACACCGCCCTGGATATCGCGGTTGTCCACGTGGACCCGCAGCGGATCGCCGTGGAACCGCTTTTCCAGACGCAGGGTCTCCGCCAGCGCGTTGCAGGCATCCAGCACGGCTTGCTTCGTGTCCTCCTTCGGCGTCACCGGAATGATCACGATCTGCTGCGTGGCCACGCGCGGCGGCAGGATCAGGCCGTCGTCATCCGAGTGGGCCATGATCAAAGTGCCGATCATCCGCGTGGAGACGCCCCATGAGGTCGTGTGCGCGTACTGCACCGTGCCATCGCGGCCGGTGAAGGAGATGTCCTGCGCTTTGGAGAAATTCTGACCGAGGTAATGGGAGGTGCCGGCCTGGATCGCCTTCCGGTCCTGTACCATGGCCTCCACCGTCAGCGTCATGTCGGCGCCGGGGAAGCGTTCGTTTTCGGTCTTCTCCCCGGGGATCACAGGGATGGCAAGGTGGTCGCGCAGGAAAGTCTCGTACACCCGGTGCATCTGCCGCGTTTCGGCGACGGCCTCTTCCTGGGTCTCGTGCGCGGTATGACCTTCTTGCCAGAGGAACTCCGCCGTGCGCAGGAACATGCGCGGACGCATCTCCCAGCGCATCACGTTCGCCCATTGGTTGATCAGCAGGGGCAGGTCGCGGTAGCTCTGCACCCAGCGGGCGAAGGCGGCCCCGATGATCGTTTCCGAGGTCGGGCGGATCACGTAGGGCTCGGCGAGCTCTCCCGTCGGGATCATCTTCGTCTTGCCGGTCGCGGGATCCTTCCGGGCCTCCAGCCGGTGATGGGTCACCACCGCGCACTCGGTCGCGAAGCCTTCCGCGTGCTCCGCCTCTTTCTCCAGATAGGAAAGCGGGATCAGCAGGGGGAAATAGGCGTTCTGGTGGCCGGTGGCCTTGAACATCCGGTCGAGCTGCTGCTGGATCAGTTCCCAAATCCCGTAGCCCCAAGGCTTGATGACCATGCACCCGCGGGTTTCGGAATTCTCCGCCATGTCGGCGGCTTTGATGACCTGCTGGTACCACTCGGGGAAATCCTGGGCGCGGGTCGGGGTGATGGCGGTCTTGTCGGACATGGGGATGGCGTGGAATGCACCGGAGCGGCGCGCGCGGATTTGGGGCCGGGAACCGGGGATTTGCACGCGAATTTTCCGCGGGGAGTGACGGGAACCGCACCCGGCGGTAGGGCTTTGATGAACTCGCCCGTCGGAAGTCATAACTTCTTGATGAAGACACGGCCGCAAGTTTATCTGGTTCCCGTGAGAATCCTTTCTATCGCCGTTCCTTGCCTCTTGGCTGGCATCGGCGGCTTTCTGGCGGGTCGGCTTTCCTCCGGCGGGACACAGGAAAATCGCGGGAGATGGGCGGCATCTTCCCCGGCAGGTTCTTCCGCCGATCCGCTTACAGTCGGCGGGAAAACGGCCGGAAGTTCCGCGCGGGGCGATGCGCCGGGCCGACCGGCCGGCGGCTACGCCTCCGCCATGAAGGGCGCGCTCGGCCATGCTCTGGAAAGCAGGCGGCTGGAAAAGTGGATGGCGCTCCTCTCCACGATGCGGCCGGAGGACGGCCCTGCCATCGCAGCCCTGCTCCACGAAGAGAAGCTGGCCGGCCGTGAGTTCAAGCTGGAAACCATGGCCTTCTGGCAGACCTGGGCCCGGATCGACGGGCAAGCCGCCTGGGCCCACGCCCGCGAACATGCGGACGCGGGGGGAAGGGACGGTGCCGAGGCGCTTCTCAAATCCTGGGCTTTCACCGATCCGGAAGCCGCGAAAACCGCTTTCGCCGAACTCGGCGATTCCCCCTTGGCCGATGCCGCACTCGCGGGCCTGGCCCATGGCCTGGCCGAATCCGACCCGGCCGCGGCGGTCGAATTCGCCTCCAACCTGCCGGAGGGTAAGCAGATCGAAGCTACCGTGCATGTCTCCGGCTCCATCATCCACGCGATGGGAAATGAAGGCGCGCAAGCATGGTTCGACCGGCTGCCGGCCGATGCCAAAATCTTCAACAAGGAAGCCGCCCGGGTGCTGATGGAATCCCTCAGCCGCTCCGATCCCGGTGCGGTGGAAAAATTCGCCTTCGCCCGCCTCGATCAGGAATGGGCCACCCGCCCGGCGGAACAGAATTTCGCGGCCTCCATGATCCTGCGGAACGGCGGCTCCCCTTGGGAGTTCGTGGCCACGGTGATGGAAAAATATCCCCGGCCTGAGCAACCCCTGGCCTTCTCGACCTGGGTGGCGACCTTGAACCCCAACGCGGCCATCACCTGGGCAGAGGCGCACGCCGATCACCCCGCCACCGATAACATCCTCGCAGGCACCGCTCAGGCGCTCCTGCGGCGCGGCAAGCAAGACGAGGCCGCGGTGGTGCTCTCCAAAATCAAGGAACCGGCGGTGCGGGATCTGGTTCAGGAGGAATAGCAAGGGAGCATGCTTCCCCGCCATTGACCCGTTTGCCTGATCATGCGATTTTCCAATGGTGAGCATCGCCGATATTCCCACGGACAAGCTGTCGCGCTCGGACAAGATCGCGCTCATGGAAAAATTGTGGGGCGAGCTTTCCGCCGAGCCGGACCAGTCCGCTCCTCCGGCTTGGCATGAAGAAATCTTGGCAGCGCGTGCCGACGAGTGGGAGAAGCGCGGCGAAATCGGTGAAGATTGGGAAACGGCAAAAGAAACCATCCGCCCGCGCCTTTGATGCAGGTGAGGATTCTACCCTCGGCAAAGCGCGACCTCCGGAACGGCTTTGAATTCTACGAAAAACAGGAACCTGGAGTTGGAGACTATTTTCTGGAATCCCTGTCCTCGGATATTGGTTCCCTACGCTTGTTCGCCGGAATCCACCGGCAGCACAACGAGAGCTTCCGCTTCACCTCGAAAAGGTTTCCCTACTGGATCTATTACCGGATCGACGATGGAGTCGCCTACGTGACCGCGGTCCTCGATGCCCGGAGGGATCCCCGCTATATCGAAGCCCGGACAGACGACGACCGGACGCCGTCGGGCGAATGAAAAGGCAGATCAGGGCAAATGCTCCGCCGCCTCCCGTAGCAACTCCTCTGTCGTCTCCCAACCGATGCACGAGTCGGTGATCGACTGCCCGCGGACGAGCTGGTCCAGCGGACGAGGAAAGGACTGGCTCCCCGCGACGAGATTGCTCTCCAGCATCGCGCCGCGGATGGATCGGTCTCCCGCCGCGCGTTGGCGGACGATCTCGCGGAAAACGTCAGGCATGCGGGCGCAGTCCTTGCCGCAATTTGCATGGGAGGCATCCACCACCAGCGAGGGCGCGATTCCTCCTTTCTCCAAGGCGGCGCGAGCAGCCGAGATGCTCGGTTCATCGAAATTCGGGCCGTGGTCCCCGCCGCGGAGGATCACGTGGCAGTCCGGGTTTCCCGTGGTGGTGACGGAGGAGGCGATCCCTTCCTCCGAGACGCCGAGAAAAGTCTGCGGCTGGGCGGCGGCCTTCACCGCATTGATCGCAGCCACAAGATCGCCCGAGGTGGTATTCTTGAAGCC
>CBIHMP010000339.1:0-4268 GCA_966211015.1 uncultured Luteolibacter sp.
AGGCGCGCCCGGAGACGGGCGAACTGGTCAGCGGCCATGGCGCGAAGAAGGAGCAGGAGCTCGTCGTTTCCTGGCCGAGCCTGGAGAAAAAGAAGGCCGAGCTGGACGACATCATCCGCAACCGCATCCCGCAGAACACGAAGGATATCTCGATCGCCCGCGAATACGGCGATCTGCGCGAGAACTTCGAATACAAGTCCGCGAAGGATCAGCAGAAGTACCTCAACAACCGCAAGACCGAGCTCCAGAAGGACATCTCCCGCGCCCGCGGCACCGATTTCAAGGGCGTCGATCCTTCCGTCGTCAATATCGGCACCATCGTCACTCTCGCTACCGAAGACGGCAAGCAGGCGACCTACACCGTTCTCGGCGCTTGGGACTCGGATCCCGAGAAATCGGAGCTCTCCTACCTGTCGGAACTCGGTGCGGCGCTGCTCCACAAGAAGCAGGGCGAAAGCGTCCAGGTCCGCGACCCGGTGACCGAAGCGATCCACACCTACACTGTCCAATCGATCACTCCGGTGAATCCCTGAAGAAGCCGGGGGCGGGTCATCGGGAGTCGGGAGAGTAGCCGCCAGGCTGCCGACCGTCCCGTTCGAACCATCCCCTCGTCAAATCAGGCAACACCACTTCAACCCTCTCAACCTACCATGGAATATACCACCATCGTTGAAATCCGCGGCCGCGAGGTCATCGACTCCCGCGGCAATCCCACCGTCGAAGTCGACGTCCACCTCGAAGGCGGCGCCATCGGCCGCGCCGCGGTCCCCAGCGGTGCCTCCACCGGCGAGCACGAGGCGCACGAACTGCGCGACGGCGACAAGAGCCGCTACCTCGGCAAGGGCGTGCTGAACGCCGTCGATAACGTGAACAGCAAGCTCGCTCCCGCGCTCTGTGGCATGCGCGCCACCGACCAGGCCTCGATCGATGCCGCCATGATCGCGATCGACGGCACGAAGAACAAGAAGGACATCGGCGCGAATGCCATCCTCGGCGTTTCCCTCGCCGTGGCCAAGGCCGCCGCGATCCAGTTGGACGTGCCGCTTTACAAGTACCTCGGCGGCCCGAACGCCAAGGTGCTGCCGGTGCCGATGATGAACATCATCAACGGCGGCGCGCACTCCGACGCTCCGATCGACTTCCAGGAATTCATGATCATGCCCGTGGGCGCGCCGACCTTCCGCGAGGCGCTGCGCTACGGTGCCGAGGTCTTCCACTCGCTGAAGAAGGTGCTGCACGATCGCGGTCTTTCCACCGCCGTGGGTGACGAGGGCGGTTTCGCTCCCAATCTCGCCTCCGCGGAAGACGCCCTCCAGGTGATCTCCCAGGCCATCGAGAAGGCCGGTTACAAGATCGGCGAGGACATCGCCATCGCGCTCGACGTCGCGTCGTCCGAATTCTTCGACGCGAAGCAGAATGCCTACGTCTTCAAGAAGTCCGACAAGTCCGTGAAGAGCGCCGAGGAACTGGTGGCCTTCTACGCCGACCTCCAGAAGCGCTACCCGATCATCTCGATCGAAGACGGCTGCGCCGAGAATGACTGGGCGGGTTGGAAGATCCTGACCGACAAGCTCGGTGCCACCACCCAGCTCGTGGGCGACGACCTCTTCGTGACGAACGTGGAGTTCCTCTCGAAGGGTATCGCCACCGGCACCGCGAACTCGATCCTCGTGAAGGTGAACCAGATCGGTTCCCTCACCGAGACCTTCGACGCCGTGGAAATGGCGAAAGAGAACGGTTACACCGCCGTGCTTTCCCACCGCTCCGGCGAGACGGAAGACTCGACCATCGCGGACATCGCCGTGGCGACCAATTGCGGCCAGATCAAGACCGGCTCCATGAGCCGCTCCGACCGGATCGCGAAATACAACCAGCTCCTCCGCATCGAGGAAGAGCTCGGGTCCGATGCGGTCTTCGGCGTCGGCAAGATGAAGGTCCTGCGCTAAGCGGGAGCTTCGGAACGATTTGAAAAGGCCTCCCGGAATACCGGGAGGCCTTTTTCGTCGATGTGGTAGCGCTCGAGGACGCTTGCCCTGCCGCGCTCGTTGCAATTTTTTCGGACAAAACCGGAGTCGTCCGGTATTCTGAAATCCTGGCAATGCCCCGACGATTCATCCTCGCCCTCGACCAAGGTACGACCTCGTCCCGCTCGATCCTTTTCGACAAGAGCGGGAAACCGGTGGCCATCAGCCAACGGGAGTTCCGCCAGCACTACCCGCAGCCCGGGTGGGTGGAGCACGATCCCATGGAGATCTGGTCCAGCCAGCGGGCGACCTTTTCCGAGGTGCTGGGGAAAGCCGATCTTTCCGACCGGGACATTGCGGCAATCGGGATCACCAACCAGCGGGAGACCACCATCGCGTGGAATCGCGATACCGGAAAACCGGTGTACAACGCGATCGTCTGGCAGGACCGGCGCACCGCCGCGTTTTGTGCCCGGCTAAAGAACGAGGGACACGAGGAAACGTTCACGGCGAAGACCGGCAAGCGGCTCGACCCGTATTTCTCCGGCACGAAGCTCCGTTGGATTCTCGATCATGTAGAGGGCGCGCGGGAGCTCGCGGCGCAGGGGAAGCTGGCGTTCGGGACGGTGGATAGCTGGCTGGTGTGGAAACTCACCGATGGCAAGGTCCACGTGACCGATGCCACCAACGCCAGCCGCACGCTGCTCTACAACATCCACGAGGGAAGCTGGGACGAGGAGTTGCTGGAGATCCTCGGGATTCCCCGGCAGGTCCTCCCCGAGGTCCGGTCTTGCTCCGAGATCTACGGGGAGACCGAATACGGCGTGCCCATCGCCGGGATGGCGGGAGATCAGCACGCCGCTCTTTTCGGCCAAGCCTGCTTCGAGAAGGGGATGGCGAAGAACACCTACGGCACCGGATGCTTCCTGCTGATGAATACGGGAACCCAAGCGGTGAGATCGGAGAATAACCTCCTGACCACCGTGGCGTGGAAGATCGGCGACGTGACCGAGTACGCCCTGGAGGGCTCCATCTTCATCGCGGGAGCCCTGATCCAGTGGTTGCGGGATGAGTTGAAGATCATCTCCAGCGCGCCCGAGTGCGACAAGCTCGCGGCCACCGTGAAGGACAGCGGCGGCCTCTTTCTGGTGCCCGCCTTTGCCGGGCTGGGAGCCCCGTATTGGGACCCCTATGCACGCGGTGCCGCCTTCGGGATGACCCGCGGCACGAACCGCGCCCACTTCTGCCGGGCCGCCCTGGAAGCGATCGCGCTGCAGACCGCAGACCTGATCGCATCGATGGAGAGAGACAGCGGCCTGAAGCTTTCGGAATTGAGGGTGGACGGAGGAGCCACCCGGAGCGACCTCCTTCTGCAAATCCAAGCCGATATCCTGGACCGCAAGGTGATCCGGCCCAGCAATACCGAAACTACCGCGCTCGGTGCCGCTTATCTGGCCGGGCTGGCGGTCGGCTTCTGGGACTCCCGGGAGGACATCGCGCGGAACTGGCAGGTCGATGCGGTCTTCGAACCCGCCGCCTCCCCTGACCTCGTGGCGAAGCTCCGCAAAGGCTGGGAAAAGGCGGTCTCGCGTTCCCTCGCCTGGGAGGAAGAAGAATGAGCTACGCATGAATTTCTCCCGCGCGCATCACCTGGCGGAAATATACGGCCGGAAAGAGCCTTTCGATTTCATCATCGTGGGCGGCGGTGCCACCGGCCTCGGGGCCGCGGTGGATGCGGCTACACGCGGCCATTCCGTGGCGCTGATCGAGATGGCGGATTTTGCCAAGGGGACCTCCTCCCGCTCCACCAAGCTCGTCCACGGCGGGGTGCGGTACCTGCGGCAGGGGAATGTGAGCCTGGTGCTGGAGGCCCTGCGCGAGCGCGGCCGGTTGGCAAAAAACGCACCGCACCTGGTACATGATCTCGCCTTCGTGATCCCGAGCTACAAGTGGTGGGAGGGGCCTTTCTACGGGATCGGGATGAAGGTGTACGACCAGCTCGCCGGCAGGCTCGGGCTCGGCCCCAGCCGGATGCTCTCCCGGGAAGAAACCCTCGCCGCCATTCCCACGGTGGAGACCGAACACCTTACGGGCGGTGTCATTTATCACGACGGCCAATTCGACGATGCCCGCCTGGCGATCAATCTCGCGCAGACTGCCGCTGCCCAAGGAGCCCTGTTGTCGAACTACACCCGGTGTGTCGCGTTGCTGAAAGAAGGCGGGCTTGTGACGGGCGTGATCGCGCGGGATGAGGAGACCGGCAGGGAATTCGAGATCCGGGGACGGGCAGTGATCAACGCAACA
>CBIHMP010000340.1:0-4162 GCA_966211015.1 uncultured Luteolibacter sp.
GTCCAGAGCAGGGGCGCGAGGATGCCCGCGATGCTCGTGATGCTGTTCAGCGCCCCCTGGACCGCCCCTTGTTCGTCGGCCGGCACCGCTTTCGAGATCATCGAATGGGTGGCGGGGGAGCCGATGCCGGCAATGGAGCCGATGAAGATGATCACGTACACCATCCATCCCTCCGTGGCGGCCCCATAGAAAAACATCGCCGCAGCCATCGCCAGGAAACCGGCGTAGATGCCGCGCCTCTCGCCGATCACCCTCAGCACCCTGCCCGCGAGCCCGGCCTGCACGATCGCCGCCAGAATCCCCACCAGCGCGAGCGACCAGCCCACTTGCCGGCTGTCCCAGCCGTAGCGCGTGCCGGTGTAGAGCACCCACAGCGCCGGATAGATATTCCCGGCCAGGATGCCCAGGAAATGCGTGCCCGCCAGGCCGAAGACGAGCGGCCACCGCCGCAGCGCCGTCAGCGCCTTGATCGGGTGGGCGCTCTGCCAGGTGAAAGGGCGGCGGTTTTCCTTCGCGAGGGATTCCGGCAGCACGAATGCCCCGTAGAGCCAGTTCAGCAAGGTGATACCGGCCGCGACCAGGAAGGGCGTCCGGAGCCCGTGCGCGCCGAGCAGCCCGCCGATGGCCGGACCGGCGATGAATCCCAGCCCGAAGGCCGCCCCGATCATCCCGAATCCCGCCGCCCGCTTTTCCGGCGGTGTCACGTCCGCGATGTACGCGCTGGCCGCGGAGAAATTCGCGGCCGTGATGCCCGAAACAACGCGTGCCAGATAGAGCCACCCCAGCGTGGGAGCCCACGCCAGCACCAGATAGTCGATCCCCGAGCCGAAGAGCGAGGCCAGGATCACCGGCCTGCGCCCGAAGCGGTCGGACAGGCTGCCCAGCACGGGCGAAAAGATGAACTGCATCAGCGCGTACAAGGCCCCCAGCCAGCCGACGGAATGAGCCGCGGCCTGCACATCCCCGCCCTGCATTTCTTCCACCAGTTTCGGCAGCACGGGCACGATGACCCCGATGCCGAAGATATCGAGGAAGAGGGTGATGAAGATGAAGAGAATCGCGGGCTTCGGCCGGGGCATGCCGCAGCCTGAGCGGGGACCCGCGCGGAGGAAATCGGAATTCACACTCCCGCGCTTGCGCGGGCGGGAATGCGGTCCTAGGTGGGCGGGGTGAGAGCCGCCTTATTTGCCCTGGTCCTGCCTATCCTTCCTGCCGCCGCGGAGAATCCGCAGCAATCCGCCGTCCCCGCCTTCGGGGAGCATTTCAAGCAGGCGGAAACGACCGGCACCCTGGTCTTGATGGACGGGAAATCCGGCAGCCTCCGGGTTTGGAATCCGGAGCGCGCGGCGAAGCGCTTCATCCCCGCATCCACCTTCAAGATCCCGAATTCCCTGATCGGCCTGGAGACCGGGGCCGTGAAGAGCGTGGAAGAAGTGCTGCCCTACGGCGGCAAGCCGCAGTGGATGAAACAGTGGGAAAAAGACGCGGACCTGCGCGAGGCGATCCGGATTTCCTCCGTGCCCGTCTATCAAGAGGTCGCCCGCAGGATCGGCCAGGAGCGGATGGCGAAGGGCGTCGCCTCGCTGGGATACGGCAATGCGAAGACCGGCGAGGTGGTGGACCGCTTCTGGCTGGACGGGCCTTTGGAAATCTCGGCCATCGAGCAAGCCCGCTTCATCGCCCGCCTGCTGGCGGATGATCTGCCGCTCAAACCCGAGACCATGCAGGCGGTGAGGGACATCATCCCGCGCGAAACCGCGGGCGAGGCGATCATCCATCACAAGACCGGCTGGTGCACCGCTACGAAGCCTCACATCGGCTGGATCGTGGGCTGGGTGGAAAAGGACGGCGGGAAGCACCCCTTCGCCCTCAATATCGACATGGAGGGCCTCAAGGACGCGCCGAAACGCATGGAGATCCTCAAGGCCTGCCTGGAGACCGCGGGACTGCTGTGAACGCGCAGCAGGTTCCCTGCCTTCGTTCTTATTCCGCCTCCAGCGACTTCAGCTCGATATTCCTGAACCACACCGGCTGCCCTTCCGCCTGGAGCGCCAGGTGGCCGTAGGCCAGCAACTTCGGGGCACCGGCAGCCAGCAATTCGGAGGCGGGCGAGATATGGTTCTTCGGGTCGAGCTGCGGGCGCTGGTAGCGCAGCACTTCCTTCCCGTTCACCCGGTGAATCACCTGCTCGCTACCGTGGACTTCCACCTCGATCTTCACCCACTCGTCCGCCGGGAAGGTCGGTGCGGTGGACTCCACGATGTGTTGGGTGATGAGCTTGCCGTCGATCTCGATCAGGGTTCCGGGCGTGCAGACATTGGCTGTGGCGCGCTTGCCCTTTCCTTCGTCGGCCAGGAACTGGAACTCCAGGCTGGAGGGGAACGCCTGCTTCAGCCCCATGCTCTGGGGCGTCTGGGAATGGATCATCACCCCGCTGTTCAGATTCACGTAGCCCGGGGCATCCGCGATCATCTTGCCCTCGAAGCGGTACTCCATCCGCAGGATGTAGCGGGAGTAGGCGAGGTCCGAGTAGAGGTGGCCATACTGCTCTTCGAATTTGCCGTAGCGGTCATAGGAGACCTTCAGGATGCCGTCTTCCACGCGGAAGGTATCGTGCGGATTCGCGCCCAAGGGATGCCCGGCAAATTTCGGCGTCCAGCCGCTCAGGTCCTTGCCGTTGAAAAGTTTCACCCAGGGATGCTCCGCTGCGGCGGTGGCGATGAGGGCGAGACCGGCGGAAAGGAATAGCGTCGGGAGTTTCATGGATGGGTGGTTTTATGCCAGGCCGGTATAGCCGCGTGAAACAGGCTCTTCAATTTTATGATTCACTCATCCCGAGCCGCGCCGCGAAGAAGCCGTCCCAGCCGGTGGCGGCGGGGGAAACCGTGATGCTTTCCTCGATGAGAAAACGGCCGTCCCGCTCCGCCAGCAGATCGAGCTGCCCGGTATTTTCGGAGGGCAGCACGGAGCAGGTCGCATAGACGAGCTTGCCGCCCCGCCGGAGCAGCGCCGGGTAGTGATCCAGCAAGCGCCGCTGGAGCCGCTTGATCTTTTCCAGCGCGCCCTCGCTTAGCCGCCATTTCAGGTCGGGCTGGCGGCGCAGCGTGCCGAGGCCCGAGCACGGGGCATCGATCAACACGCGGTCCGCCCAACCGGCGTAGCGCTTCAAGGTATCTTCCCGCCACGTTTCGGTGCGGATGATCCGGGTGCCCGCCCGGCTCGCGCGGCGTCGCAGCTCGCTCAGCTTCGCGGCGGAAACGTCCATCGCCACGATCTCGCCCCTGCCCTTCATCAAGGACGCGAGGTGCAGCGTCTTGCCTCCCGCCCCCGCGCAGGCATCGATCACCTTCATCTCCGGCTCGGCCTCCAGCAACGGGGCGACGGCTTGCGATCCCGCATCCTGGATTTCCACCAGTCCTTCCGCAGCGAGAGCTTTCGGCAACGCCTTCCCTTCCGGCAGGACCAGCGCGTCGGGGGCACCGGGGACGCGCTCGGCATGCACCCCCTGCTCCGCCAGCCAGCCCAGCGCCTCATCCACCGACAGCCGCAGGCGGTTCACCCGCAGATACACGGGGGCGCGATGATTCAGCGCCGATAGCTCGGCATCCCATGCCTCCCCCAGCTCCGCCTCGCCCTTGGCATCGAGCCAATCCGGCACCGATTCACGGACGGCCCGCGGTTCGCCGCCCAGGCCCTCTTCGCGGGCGTTCATCTCCGTCACGCTGCACCCCTCCCAGGTCCACCAGGGCGGGATCTCCATGCCGCCGCGGTTCCACTGCGCCGCGCACAGCGCCTCGATGGAAGCGCCGTCCGCCACGAAGGCCAGCGCGCGCCGCCAGCGTACTGCCTCGAAAACCGTTTCCGCGACAAAGCCGCGGTCCCGCTTTCCCCATTTCGGATTCCCGCGGAAGGTCTCCTCGATCACCCGGTCCAGCACGCGGCCTTGCTCGAAAACCTCGCGCAGGACTCCCGCGCACCCTTCGGCCAGCATCCGGTGGATTCTCACGGCCGGTAGCTTGAGCAGGCCCGGGCCGCCTGCTCAACGCCGCCATCACCGAAGGGGTGGCCGGCGGCCTCGGGATCGGAGAGGCGGTGTCGCGCTATCTGCACGCCCGCAGTCCGCAGCACGCGCGCTCGAGCGTGCTCGCCGCCGCGGGCCGGC
>CBIHMP010000341.1:0-4128 GCA_966211015.1 uncultured Luteolibacter sp.
GCTCTCCTGCGGGTGGGTAAAACGCGGAATTCGCCGGTGTTGCGGGCGAACGGGGAGCATGTCCTCGCGGACGACTGGACGAGCGCCGGAGTGCTCGCCGCGCTGGCCTTGGTGCATTTCACCGGCTGGATGTGGTGGGATCCGATCTGCGCCACCTTGGCCGCGGCGAAGTTGCTCTGGACCGGCGGCAGGCTGATGCGGGAAAGCTTGGGCGGCCTCATGGACGAGGCCGACCTGGAGGTGGAGAAAAACCTCCGCGGGAGCTTGGACGCGGAGTGCGAGAGCCGCGGGCTATCCTATCATAATCTCCGGCACCGGCATTCCGGCCGCACCCACTGGGTGGAATTTCATCTGGTCTTCCCGGATGGCACCGGCATCCGTGAGGCCCACGAGGCGGCCACCGAAATGGAAGGCCGGGTAGCATCCCTGCTCGGTCCCGATGTCCGGGTGATTTCCCACCTCGAGCCGCGGTCCGCTGAGGACCGGCAAGAGCTTTGGGAAATCCGCTGAATCAACCGGCAGGGGTGAAGCCCATCACGATATCGAAACGTGCGGCCAATTCACCCGTGGCCACGCCCGGCAGAGGGAGGAAATCCACAATCACCGAGGAGCGCTGCCGCTCGTCCTGGATGCCGCGGAACACGCCGTCCGTGTCGTTCTGTTTTTCCCCTTTGATGTAGCACTGAGTCGTCCATTTCGGACGGCCTTTCAATTTGACCGCGACATGGATGTGCGGTGTGCGGCCGGGGTAGGCAACGGGCTTGATGGTGCGGAAGTAGTATTCGCCGGTGGAACCGGTGAGGAAGCGGCCGAAGCCTTGGAAATTGGCGTCCCGCTTCACGCCGCCGTCGCTGCCTTTGTGGAGATATACCCCGTGATGATCGACCTGCCAGATTTCCACCAGCGCGTTGCGGATCGGCTCGCCCTTCGCATCGGTCACCCGCCCGCTGAGGTGCGTCACGCCGCCCAGGGCGGGGGTGAGGCCATCGTTCAGGATGATGAGGTCATTGTCGGTATCCAGCGGGAGATCGACGGGGTAAAAAGGCCCCTCGGTCTGCTTCGGGGTGAGCGTGAGAGCTTCCGCGAACGCGCCGGGCACCCAGAGCCCCGCAGCCCCGAGGGAGAAATTCCGTAAAAACCGGCGGCGGGAGGAGGGCAGAATGTTCATCGCGAAAACGTGAGGTTCTGAATCTAGGTTCCTGAAGGCGGGACGGCCAGAAATTCCAGCGCCACCGCGCCGCTCCTTCATCTAACTCCTTGCTCCCCGGCCCATGCCGTCCGCTACTTGCCGGCATGGCGGACATTTGGTCACCGGAGAAGCGATCCGAGGTGATGTCGCGCATCCGTGGCGGCGATACCAAACCGGAGAAGCTCGTCCGCTCGATGCTGCACCGGCTGGGCTACCGCTTCACCGTCCGGGGGCCGAAGAACAAGTCACTGCCCGGCAGACCGGACCTCGTGCTGCCGAAGTACGGGGTGGTGGTCTTCGTCCACGGCTGCTTCTGGCATGGCCACGAGAATTGCCCGGATTTCAAGATGCCGAAGTCGAAGGTCGAGTGGTGGGTCGCCAAGATCGAGGGGAATCGCGCCCGCGATACCCGGGTGGAAAGGGAACTGCAGAACCTGGGTTGGCATGTCGTGACGCTATGGGCCTGCGCGGTGAAAACCCGCGGGGCGCGGGACTGGCTGGAAGCGAGGCTGCCGGTGCTGATCGGGCGGCCGCTCCATGCCGCGCCGCCGCTGCGAGGGGTGAGCGCAGCGCTTTCCTCAAAGGTTGCGGAAGGCGGCGGTGGCGGCTGCTCGTGACGGCCCGGCCCGGCCCGGCCTTCACCAGTATCTCCTGACACCGGGCTCCTCTTCGTAGATCCGCCGGAAGACCGAGCGCGGCTCCGACTTCATCGTCATCCTCGCAAACGCCGCCATGACCACCCCCGCGATAAAGCCGCCGATATGCGCGGCGTAGGCGACGCCGCCTCCGGTCTGCTCCGTAACGGCAATCGACCCGGCGCCGTTGATGAACTGTGTGAACGCCCACATGCCGATGACGAAGACCGCCGGAAGCGATACGATCCGGAAGAAGAACACCGCGTTCACCTTGTTCCGGGGGAAGAGGACCAGATAGGCGCCGAGGACGCCGGAGATGGCACCCGAGGCCCCCAGGTTCGGGATCAGGCCTTCGGGGTTGGTCGCGATCTGGGCGAAGGTCGCCACGATCCCGCTGACGAGGTAGAAGGCGAGGAATTTCAAGCCGCCGAACCGGTGCTCCACATTGTCCCCGAAGATCCACAGGTAGAGCATGTTTCCGCCGATATGGGCCCAGCCGCCGTGCATGAACATGGCGGAGAAAAGCGTCAGGTAGATCGGTGTCGGTCCCGGTGCCTGGGGGATCTGGACCACCTCCCGCCCCGTCCGGACGAGGATGTCGCGGGTGAGATCCTCTCCGTGGGTGATCTCCGCAGGGATCACGCTCCAGCCCGGGGTGAGCGAGGGATCTGCCAATTGCAGCAGGAAGACCACCACGTTTGCCGCCAGCAGGATGATCGTTACCCATGCCGGGTGCATAAGGTGCCGGTCGTCGTCGCTGATAGGGAAGATCACGCTGCCAAAATCACTGCACAACGGGCAGCGTCCAATGATTTCCGCCAGCTCGTCGGGCGGCACGGGCCTTTCACTTGTTCAATCGGGCGGCGATCCCCGCGACATGCTTCCCTTGGAAGCGCGCCAGGGAGAGTTCCTTCTCGCTCGGCTGGCGCGAACCGTCAGGTCCGGCGATGGTCGCCGCGCCGTAGGGGCTACCCCCGCGTACCTCGCTGATGTCCGTCAGCTCGGGTGCCGCATAGGGGAGGCCCGCGTAGATCATCCCGTGATGAAGCAGGGTGGGGATGAAGGTGAGGATCGTGGACTCGTTGCCCCCGCCGGTGCCGGTGCTGGCAAAGACGCTGCCTACCTTCCCGATCAGCGCGCCCTTCATCCAGAGCTGGCCGGTCTGATCGAGGAAATTCCGCATCTGCGCCGCCATATTGCCGAAGCGGGTGGGGGTGCCGAAGATGATGGCGTCGTAGTCGGCAAGTTCGGAGGGATCGGCGATCGGCGCGCTCTGATCGAGCTTCACGCCGTGCTTTTTCGCGACCTCCTCCGGCATGGTTTCGGGGACACGCTTCAGCGTGACCTCCACCCCTTCCACGGAGCGGGCGCCTTCCGCGATGGCGCCTGCCATGGTTTCGATGTGGCCGTAGGTGGAGTAGTAGAGGACGAGGAGCTTGGTCATGACTTTTTGATATCGGGATTGCGGAGGCCAGCGTGACAGGCGGGCAGCGATCCGGGAAATATCATGTTCTTGGCCTGAGCATGCGCCGCGGGCATGCTTAGCTCCGCGACGGGGAATCCTCCTCCGGAGGCGTCCATCCTTCGTCCGCGATCGCTTCGAAGGGATCCGCGCGCATGACCGAATCGTAGATCACCTGGGACTCCCGAGCGGCGCTGAGGAAGGCCGCGCGGTCGTGACGGTGGGCTACCATCTTGCGCAGGAAGGTCTCGTCGGCGCGGCGATATAGCTTGGCAGCCCGGTGGGCGGCATAAGCGGGCATGCCCAGCGAGCGGAGCACGTCGGCACCCATCAGCAGGGAACTGTCGAGGGTCTCCCGGTAGATCCGTTCTTCTCCAGCCTCCAGGTACTCGTAGGCCTCCACCCGGCTGTGGGCGCGGATGAAGATCCGGAGATGGGGGAAGTGCTTCTTCGCGGTCGCGATGATGCTCAAGGTGGTCTGCCTGTCCTTGAGTGCCACCACCAGGATCTTCGCGCGCGCCGCCCCTGCCGTCATGAGGAGATCGGCCCTTCCCGCATCGCCGTAAAAGACCGGGAAGCCGATGGCGCGCAGCGTTTCCACCTGGTCGGCGTCGTTGTCGAGCACCGTGGAGGAGATTCCCTGGGTGTGTAGCAGGCGCCCGATCGCATGGCCGAAGCGGCCGAAGCCGCAGATGATGACCGGTGCCCCTTCATCACGCACGTCGCTCTCCCGCTCCTCCTTTTTCGGTGCGGCCGTGCGGGCGGTGAAACGGTGGCTGGCCATGATGAGCAGCGGGGTCGCTCCCATCGTCAGGGCCACCACCGCGATCAGCGTCCGCGAA
>CBIHMP010000342.1:0-4125 GCA_966211015.1 uncultured Luteolibacter sp.
CGGGCATGATGGGAGGGCTTCTTGACCCTGCGCCGGATCCGGGCGGGATCGCCGGCCGGCGCAGCTACGGCCGACCTCTCCGGGGCCGGATCAAGTCCGCAGGTGGGGCAATTCCCGCGCATGCTGGAATCCGCAGCGCCCTCGAATAAGGCGCCGCAATGGCCGCAGTGAAACCAGGCAACGGGATGTTCGCTCACGAAGCTTTTGCTAAGGGGAGACCCAGCCTTTGTGAAGCATCTCCGTAATCAGATACTGGGTACCCCCGGCACCGACCGGGCCGGTGACCCTGAAGGTGCCCGCGAGGCGGGTGCTCTTTTCCATCAGGAAGGAGTTCTCATTCAGTTCCTTTTTGAGGATTCCCGCCACCGTGGAATCGACGGGTACATAGGCCCAAATGGTATTTTCGCCGGAAGAATCGGCGAGCTTGTAGGAACTGAACTTTTCCTCCGGATGCTCCCTCGTGAAAAAATCGGCAGGATGAAGCACTGCGCGGACAATGTCTCCCTCTGCCCGTGCGCCGGATTTGAGCTCCGAAATCTGAATCCCGCCGATCCCGGCAGTGGCTTCCCAGTCCAGGAGCAGCTTCCCCTCCTCCCTCACGAAGACCACTTCAAAGCTGCTGAAGTCCCCCTTTGACCCGGTAAGAACCACCAAAGGCCGGACACCGCCGATATCGACGCCTCCGGAGACTTGGGCGGAAGGCGCGAAGCTGGGAGTAGCGCCCCATGGCTTCCACCTTTCCAGGAGTGCGGTTTTCACGCGCTCCGGATCTCGTATCAAGGGAAGCACGTCCGCTGCGGATCCCGCCGCCGCATACCGGTGGAGAATCTCCACCGCCGCCTCTTGCAACTCGCTTGCGTGGGTGACGAAGAAATCGCGCTCGGCCTCTTCCGGCGTCACTGGCACGGCGGGAGCATCCGCCCCGGCACCGGATTCCGGCCTGTCCTTGGCAGCGGCTTTCCGCTGAAGCATCACCCCGGCGACCGCCAGGATGGAGATCAGGCAGCAGCCGGCCGCCATCCACAGCGTCCAGTGCTGAAGCCCGTACCGCTTGCCGCCGCGAGGTTTCGAGGGGCTGCGCGGAGGCGCGGGACCGACCTCGCTCATCGACTTCGCCTTGAGTTCGTCGCCGTCGGAATCGACCTCCAGCCGCAGGACCGGCGTCTCGCCATCTTCCGCCGCGGTTCGCTCGTGGAGGACGCGGCCGCCGATCACAATGCCGGTTTCCACAACTGCTCCGGCAGCCGGGGGCTTGGCCCGCGCCAGCGAGCCGCCGCCGATGACCCGGACTTCGAATCCTCCGCGGCTGCCTCCGGTTTCCTCGCTGTCTGTTCTTTTCTGCGGGAGCATGCTGGCGGGCGGAAAATGGCACCGCCGCCCCCCGGGAGCAAGCTTTCGGAATCCCATCCCGCGAGGCGGGGGATTCACCGTGGCGGGAGCCGGAATATCGTGTTAGACAATGGTCGATGACGCCGCCCGAATGCCCCGATCTTCCCCAGCCGAACGCCGAACACGCGATCAACGAAGAAGCGATCCGCGAGGAAGACCGGTTCGAGCTGGAAACACCGGACCGGGGTTTCCTCGCGGGTCCCCGCTCCCGTTTTCACGATCTGGGGACCATCTTCCGGGTGGGTGCGGATTTCTTGCGGGCTTTCCGGACCCTTCATTTCGTAGGCCCAGCGGTCACCGTTTTCGGTTCGGCGCGCACCCAACCGGGGACGACCTATTACGAGATGGCCACCGAGATCGGGGCGGCAATTGCCGGTCTGGGTTTCACGGTCATTACCGGGGGTGGCCCGGGCATCATGGAAGCCGCTAACCGGGGTGCCCATGAAGCGGGCGGACGCTCCATCGGCGTGAACATCGAGCTCCCCTTCGAGCAACACCTCAATCCCTACGTCGATCGCTCGGTGACCATGCGCTACTTCTTCACCCGCAAGACGATCCTGGTGAAGTACTCCTATGCCTTCGTGGTGCTGCCCGGAGGGGCCGGCACCCTGGACGAAATGTTCGAAACCATGACCCTGATCCAGACGGGAAAAATCCGGAATTTCCCGATCATCCTGATGGGCAAGGATTATTGGCAGCCGCTGATGGATTTCGTGTACTCGATGGAGGAAGCCGGGACCATCAGCCCCGGAGATCCGGAGCTGATTTTCTTTACCGACGACGTCGCGGATGCCGTGGCGCACCTGCAGCGGCACGCGGTCCGCCAATTCGGCCTGCGGCGTCACCAGCTCCCGAAGCCACGGCCGCTCCTCGGCGAAAAAGGGGTGACGAAGGCTTCCGCCTGAAAGCCTACAGCAGGAGCGGGGACAGCTCCGCGAGGCGCGCCGCGAGCTCCGCGCCGGCCGGAGTGGCGGGAATGGCGTCGAGATCACCGAGCTGCCAGCGGAAAACCGCGTTGTAGCCGTCCCATTCCCCCGCGGCACCCGTGTCCCGCATCCAGCGCAGTGCCGCCGTGTTTTCCGGCATGGTATAGCCGGTGAAGGTCTCAATGCCGCAGCGGTAGGCGACCACCCAGAGGATGGACAGCAGAAGGGTGCCCACGCCGCGGCCTTGGTCGCGGTCCAGCACGGTGGCAGAGATCTCGGCGTCCGTGGGATCGGATTTGGAACGCCAGAAGCTCGCCGCGCCCAAGCCGGGAAATCCTTCCCGGGACGGATCGAAGACGGTCCAGATTGCGTGATTCGGGGGATCTCCGGTCAGGAGGCGGTCCAGCATCGCATCTCCGATGACCTCCCCGTCCCGCACCCAGAAACGCTGGTAGCGGGCCTCCGGCGACAGCATGCGGTAGCCATCCGCCACGTAGCTGCGGTCTCCCGGGTTGAGGGGCCGGGCGACGACCGGAGTTCCGTCCCGCAGGCGAAGTTCGAGCGCATCGGGGATCATCCTTCCATCCAACCTGCAATCGGCCGGAGCGGCGAATCCGAAAAAGGCGGCCGCGCTTGGAATTTCGTGGCATCCCCGTCTCCCCTGCGGACAGGGTGCCTCCATGCTATTGGAAATCTGCGTGGATGCGCTCGATTCCGTCGCCGCATGCGCGGAGGGCGGAGCGGACCGCATCGAGCTCTGTGCCTCGCTTACCGAGGGCGGCCTCACTCCCAGCGCCGGAATGCTGTCCCAGGCCCGGTCCGTTTTTCCCGGGGAGATCGCGGTGATGATCCGGCCCCGCGGGGGCGACTTCGTTTACCAGCCCGGGGAAGTGGCCGCCATGGCTGCAGACATCGAGCTGGCCCGCGACTTGGGCGCGGATGCGGTGGTCTTCGGCTGCCTATCGCCGGACGGGGAAATCGATGTCGCGATGGCTGAAACCCTGCTGGAGGTGTGCAACGGGCTACCGGCGGTATTTCACCGGGCTTTCGATTTGAGCAAGGATTTGCCCGCCTCGCTGGAAACGATCGCGGAGCTGGGCTTCGAACGCATCCTCACCAGCGGCGGGATGCCTTCCGTGATGGAAGCGCTCGAGGTCATCGCCGCGCTCGTGAATCAGGCGGCGGGTCGCTTGGATATCCTTCCGGGCGGAGGCATCACGGTGGACCAGATCGGGGAAATCGTGAAGGCCACGGGGGTGAATCAGGTGCATCTTTCCGCTCGCGGCGTTCTCGATAGCCCGATGGTCTTCCGCCGCTCCGGAATCCCGATGGGCGCGGCGGCCGTCCCGGGAGAATACGAGCGCAAGGTCGCGGATGCGCCGCTGATCGCAAAGGCGAAGGCGCTGCTCACCGCCAACGGATAAGGTCCCCCACATGCCCTGCCTCCCGCCGATCGGCGCGGACGGCCTTAGAATAACTCCCCCTGCCCCGGCGTCACCCGCCGGAACTAAGCGCCGCGCATTTCCGGCGGCCGCGTAGGAAGGCCGAGCTTGCGGCAGCTCGCGTGGAAAAGCGCCTTCAATTGCGCCGCGGGCTCGCCGGTTCCACGCATCCGGTCGAAGGGAGTCATGCGGTTCAGCGCCCCACCTTGCGCTCCCCGGATCCGGTTGAGCACCTTCTCCTTCCGGTCCGGGAAATGCCGGTCCAGCCATGCTTCGAAGACATTGGAAACCGTACCGGGCAGCCGCACGATCGAGTAGGACGCGAAGCTTGCGCCCGCCTCCTTCGTTGCGGCGAGAATGGCAGGCAG
>CBIHMP010000343.1:0-4121 GCA_966211015.1 uncultured Luteolibacter sp.
AGGAAAAAGCGGGGATCTCCCGAAAATCGCAGAAAAAAATCCCATGCGTTTCGTCCCCGCCGGAGAACGCCTCCGAATTCGGAAAAAGGGCCGGAGCTTTAACATTGCAGGACACCCGGGGGATGTTTGAATCGCGGCACTTCTTCATGACGCTGCGCAGGACACTCTTGCTCACCACCTTCGTCTGGGTCGGCGTGGTCTCGGCGGGGCACGTTTTCCTGAACATGCGCCCTTCGGACTGGTTCAAGAAAGAGGAAGAGAGGAAGATGCGCATCGGCTTCCTGCCGGTGACCTGCCACCTCACCTGCCCCGTCACGGATTTCATCAACAAGGAGATCGAGGGCGAAGGGCTCTTTGAACCGATCAAATTCAACGGCTGGCCCGAGCTGAAGGAAGCTTTCCTGTCCGGGCATACGCGCGCCACTTTCATCCTCGCGCCCATGGCGATCGCGCTGCGCGAGCAAGGGGTGCCGATCAAGATCGTCTATCTGGGTCATCGCGATGGCACGGCCCTGATGGTGCAGAAGGACTCCGACATCCGGAGCATCGCCGACCTGCGCGGAAAGACGGTGGCCGTGCCGAACCGGTACTCAAACCAACGGCTGCTGATTTTCCGCGCGCTGAACAATGCGGGAATGACGATCGACGACATCAACCTGATCGAAATGCCGCCGCCGGACATGCCGGCCGCGCTGTACTCGAAGTCGGTGGATGCCGTGACCAGCGGCGAGCCCTTCATGGGGCAGTGCGAACTGGACGGCCACGGCCGCGTGCTCTACCTGACCAAGGATATCTGGCCGAACTTCATCTCCTGCGTGCTGGCCGTCCATGAGGACGAAATCCGCAATAACCCGGAGCGTGTACAGAGGCTCGTGGACGGCATCGCCAACAGCGGCATGTGGCTGGAGGATGGCATGGACAAGCGCATGGCCGCCGCGCAATTCGTTTCACAACGCTACTACAACCAGCATCCGCGCCTGCTCGAATTCGTGCTCAGCAAGCCGCCGGACCGGGTGACCTACAACAACCTGGCCCTGCAGCGGGAGAATTTCGAGGAGATCGCGAGGCTTGGGAAACAATCCGAGATCCTCGAGGGAACGGTAACATTCGACGATTACGTGGACGTGCACTTCGGCGAAGCGGCGGAAAAGACGAAGAAAGCCTACGGCTATGAGGCCGAGAAGGCATTGATGGATTTAAACGGGCAATGAAGAACATCCACCTTCCGCTCATCGTGGCGGCTGTGTTCCTCGGCACCTGGCACATGCTCGTCAGGCTCTCCGGAAGCGACATCTTCCCGACTCCTTGGGAAGTGGTGCTCGGGATCGTGGAACTGGTGCAGAAGGGTGTGCTTCTAAAGTACATCATCGCCTCGCTGTTCCGCGTTACCTGGGGATTCCTGCTGGCAATTCTGGTGGGCGTGCCGCTGGGTCTCTTGCTCGGGTGGTTCAAGCCCGCGGCAACCGCCCTCAACCCGATGATCCAGATTTTCCGCCCGATCTCGCCGATCGCATGGATCCCGGTGGCTATCCTCTGGTTCGGCGTCACCGATGTCGCCCCCGTCTTCCTGATCTTTCTCGCCAGTGTCTTCCCTATCACCGTCTCCTCCATGGCAGCGGTGCAGAACATGCAGCCGGTGTATGTGCGCGCGGCGCGGAATTTCGGCCTGAAGAACGCCCAGCTTTTCCGCCAGGTCATCTTCCCGGCATGCCTTCCGCAGATCCTCACGGGACTCCGCATCGCCCTCGGCATTGCCTGGCTGGTGGTGGTGGCCGCGGAAATGATCGCGGTGAATTCCGGCTTGGGCTACCTGATCATCGATGCGCGCAATGCGGGCAAACGGTACGATCTGGTGGTGGCGGGGATGGTGATGATCGGCTTGATCGGCCTCGGTCTGGACGTCGCCGTGCGCCGCCTCGAGAAGTTCGACGAGGTTCGTTGGGGCTACGCGAACAAGTGAAGTCCGCCGCTTTCATGAACTCCTCCACCTTCGCAGCGGAACGCACCGTCATGGAAACCCGCCTCTCTTCGGACAACGCCATCGTGGTGAAAGACCTGTGGATGACTTTCCCCGGCAAGAAGCGGGGTGAGCAGATCCACGTGCTCGAGAACGTGGATCTGGAGGTGAAGCGCGGCGAATTCGTCTGCATCGTCGGTCCTTCCGGCTGCGGCAAATCCACGCTGCTGAACATTATCGGCGGCTTCCTCCAGCAGACCTCCGGGCAAGTGCTGGTGGAGGGCAAGCCGGTGACCGGGCCCGATCCCAAACGCATCTTCGTCTTCCAGGAGAACGGCGTCTTCCCATGGCTAAACGTGGAAGACAACGTCGGCTTCGGCCTCTTGGAGAAGACCCCGGAGGAGCGGGCGAAGGTCGTGCGCCATTACATCGACATGGTCGGCCTGACGGGATTCGACAAATCCTACCCGCGCGAACTCTCGGGCGGCATGCGCCAGCGCGTGGAAATCGCCCGGGCGCTCGCTTCCTCGCCGGATATCATTTATATGGACGAGCCCTTCGGCGCGCTCGATTTCATCACCCGCCTGAAGATGCGGGCGGACCTCGTGCGCATCTGGCAGGAGGAGAAGAAGACCATTCTTTTCGTCACCCACGACATTGAGGAAGCGGTCCAGCTTGCCGATACGGTGCTCGTGATGAGCCGCCGCCCGGCGACGGTGCAATTCAGCGAGAAGATCGAGATTCCGCGGCCCCGCGACCTCGATTCCCGCGGCTATCTCGAAGCCCGGGACAGGATCTTCCGCGAGATGGGGATGAGCTTGAAAGTCGGCGGCTGACTTGCCCCCCGCGTTAGGGGCGGGAAAGGATTTGGCAATCCGGAGCCGGCATGATCTCTGGTAAAGGATGGCCCGACCCAAACCCGCTCCTGTCGATCCCGCCCGGCTCCCCGAGCTCGCGATGGCGACGATGGAGTCCGCCAAGTTCCCGATGCTGGCGACCGACGACGCCGGCCAACCGCGGCTGCGCCCGGTCTCCCCGGTGCGGACCGAGGGTTTCACGGTGTGGGTGGCCAATCTGCGCGCCTACCACAAAACCGGTGAAATCGCCGCCAACCCGCGGGTGGAGCTTTGTTATCTGGATAAGGATCACCACCAGGTCCGCATCACCGGCCATGCGCAGATCGAGTCGGACACCGGGCTGATCGCCCTGATCTGGGAGAAGAACCCGCTCCTGCGCTCTTATCTGGGCACTCCCGACAATCCCGAACTGATCGTTTACCGTATCGATCCCCTACAAGTCCGTTACATGCGGGAGTGGGCACTGGAGTACCATGAGGTGCCCTTGGAATGAAGCGCAGCGGACTTTAGCGGAACAGGGCATCAACACCCATCGCCGATTTCCGCAGGAATTTCGGCACCGCCTTGCTCTTCCCTGGCCGGAAGAGCCGGAAAATGATGCCGAGCAGGTTCAGCGTGAACACGTGGTCGATGAGCCGGTAGCCGCGCTTCCGCCGCAGCAGGAGGGTCGATAGCCAACCAAGCGTCTGGCGTTTCACCTTGAAGGGCTCGAAGGAGAGCTTGATGCGATAGCGTTGCCGCCGTTCGCTCGGCCAGGCCTTCTTGTAGGCCTTCTTCGATGCCCGGATCCGCTCCGCGAGCGCCGGGTCGAAAGGCAGGAAATAGTACCGCCGCGCCAAGCGCACGAGGTGGCAGAAATCCCGCCAGTGTTCGATATCCGCCACCGGCAGGGCGGACGCGCGGGCCAGCTCGATCATCCGGGGGAAGAGCGCATAGGCTGCCTCGCCCTCGCGCAGGGCGCGCTCGGGATCGCGTACGAAATGCCGGAGCACTTTCCGTACGGCGTGGTTGATGAAAAGGCAGTCCCAGTACACGTGCAGCAGCGGGGGAATCCGGACCCGCCGGAAAAACAGCTTCTGCGAGGCGAAGTCCGCGATGTAGTGGAGCTCCTTTACCACCGTCTCCGAGTGCCGGAGGAGCTCCAGCACCGCGGGTGCTCGCTCCCCCCCGACGATTCCGGCCACGGCATCCTCGACCGACGCCCGGTCGCGAAAGATCTTCAGGGCAACGCAGGTGTTCAGGCGCAGCCAGAAGTCCCGGTCTTCTTCTTCCAGGAAGGTGAGCCGCCGGAAGCGGTGCCAGCCGCC
>CBIHMP010000344.1:0-4120 GCA_966211015.1 uncultured Luteolibacter sp.
ACCGAAGCCTCCCGGCTTCTTCTCGCGGGGTTCGGCCGGATTGACGCGGAGCGGGCGGCCGCCCAGTTCCTGACCGTCCACAGCATCAGCAGCTTCCTTGACCTTGGAGGTGTCAGCCAACGTCACGAAACAAAACCCGCGCGGGCGACCGGTTTCACGGTCCGTGACGATTTTCACTTTCTCCACCGGTCCGAAGGCCGAGAAGAGCTCCGCCACTTCTTCTTCAGTGGCGCTGAAGGGCAGGTTGCCCACGTAGATGTCCATTGTCCTATTGTCGCAACGCCATTTTCAAAATCCACTTCACCAGCCGATGGCGCGGAGACCGAGAGAAGCGCTTCCGGGATGTTTTCCGCCGGACATTTCCCCCGCTACACGGTGGGAGATTCTACGGCAAGCCCATAAATCGTGGCCGAAAACGCCCCCACCCCGCGCGGCCGGGGCTGACACTCAGGCACTCACGCCGTTTCCGGGCGCACGGGAATCCCCTTCTCCGCGAAGTAGCGCTTCGCTTCTCCCACGGTGTGCTTGCCGAAGTGGAAGATGCTCGCCGCGAGCACGGCGTCCGCCTGCCCCTTTTCAAGGACCTCCACCATGTGATCGAGATTGCCCGCTCCTCCGCTGGCGATGACCGGGATGCCGACGCTGCCGGAGATGGCGGCGGTGAGTTCGCAATCGTAGCCCGCCTGGGTCCCGTCCGCATCCATGCTGGTGAGCAGGATTTCCCCGGCACCGCGCCGCCAGACTTCCTTCGCCCATTCCACCGCATCCAGCCCCACCGGCGTGCGCCCGCCATGGGTATAGACTCCCCATTTGCCGGGGCCTTCCCGTTTCGCATCGATCGCCACAACGATGCACTGGCTGCCGAAAGCCTTCGCTCCGGCATCGACGAGGGCCGGATCTTTTACCGCGGAGGTATTGATCCCGACCTTATCCGCGCCGGCCAAAAGCATCTCGCGCATGTTTTCCACGCTGCGGATGCCGCCGCCCACGGTCAGCGGGATGAAGCAATGCGCCGCCGTGCGCCGGACCACGTCCACCATCGTGGCGCGATTGTCCGAGGAAGCGGTGATATCGAGGAACACAAGCTCGTCCGCCTGCTGGGCATTGTAGGCCATGGCGCACTCCACGGGATCGCCGGCGTCGATGAGATCGACGAAGTTCACGCCTTTCACGACGCGGCCGTCGGTCACGTCCAGGCAGGGAATGATGCGTTTCGCGAGCACGGCGGGAGGAAAGCGCGGCTTGGGGGGAATGAAAAGGCGAACGTCGGATTTCGATTCCCCGGGTTAGCCGCGGTGCCTCTCTCACTCCAGGTATTCGTCCAGCCAGTCCGCCACCTCGGAGACCACCCGCGGATAGCTCGCTTCATCGAAAGAATGACCGGCTCCGGAAATCTCGACCAGACGCTTCGGTTCCTCGGCGGTGTCGTAGGCATCCCGGCTGTCCTCGATCAGGACCACATCGTCCGCGGTGCCGTGAATAAGGAGCCACGGGACGCTGATTTGCCCGACTTCATCGAACAGGTCCCCGATCGCGCCGAGATCATCGATGAATTTCTGCGAAAGGGGGCACTCCGGCTCCTCCCACATGAAGCCCTTGCCGGGAGTTACGCCGCCGAACTCGCGCTCGCAAAAATCGTCCGTGCGGATCATACCGGCCAGAGTGACGAGGACCCGGATGCGGCTGTCCGAGGACGCGGTCATCACCCCCACGGCACCGCCCATGCTGTGGCCGATGTAGGCGATCCGGGTGCTGGCGGGCAGGGCGTCGAGGACGTCCCGCAAATCGCCGCCTCCCTTGGTGATATCCGATTCTCCGAAATCTCCCTCCGACAGGCCGTTGCCGGAAAAAGACAGGCGGACGCAGGGCCAGCCGCGGGCCGACAGCCCCTCCGCGAGGGCGACCAGCAGGGGCCGGTCCTTGTTTCCCGTGACGCCGTGGGCGAGGATGACGAGGGCGTCGTCGCGGGTTCCCGGGTGAAAGGCGGCGTCGAGTTTCTCGCCGTGGCGGTTGCGGAATTCAGGGATTTCCATCGCTTCAAAAAGATCAATGCACGGAGCGACCGGGGAAGGTCAACTCGGCCACGCCGGACTTGTCGAGTTCCCCGAGGCCCAGCTCGACCATGCGGTGATATTGCGCCTCCGTGGCCAGCGAGAGCGGGACACCGACACCCGTCCCGGCGGCCAGCGCATTGGCAATGCCGCTGTCCTTGGCGGCATGGGCGGCGGAAAAGAAGCAGTCGTGTTCGCGGTTGATCATGTCGTCGCCGTCGGTTTCCAGCACCCGGGAGTTTGCCCCGGTCTGCGAGAAAACTTCCTTCAGCATGCCGAGATCGAGGCCGAGTGCCGCGCCCAAGCCGAGGCCCTCGGCGAGGCCCGCGGTGTTGATGTTCATCACCATGTTCACCAGTGCCTTCACTTTCGCAGCCTGCCCGGTCCCTCCCACGTGCCGGAGCGAGGCGGACAGGTCCTTCAAAATACCTTCGACCTTGCCGAAAGCATCCTGCGTGCCCCCGACCATCAGATAAAGCGTGCCCTGGCGGGCCTGGGTGATGCTGGAGGCCATGCAGGCCTCGATCGCGGAGGCGCCCCGGGCCGCAGCCGCGCGCTCCACCTCCACATGGACCTCCGGGCTGACGGTGGCGCAATTGATGAACACCTTGCCCTCCGCCCCGGCCAGCAGCGAATCACCGCTCTCCGCGAAGATCCCGCGCATGGCCGCATCGTCCGTGACGACCGTGATGATCACGTCGGCCGCCCCGGTAAGCTCGGCGAGCGTCGCCGTGGCGGCGGCTCCGATCTCCGCGGCCAATTCCCGGGCGATCTCCGGGAAGACATCGTAAACGGCGGTGACGGGATGGCCCTGATCCTTCAACCGCCGCGCCATGTTTGCCCCCATGCGGCCGGTCCCCACGAATCCAATGCGTGCTTTCGACATCGGGCGGAGCATGGCCCATGAGCCGCTGGCTGTAAATACCCTGCGGTCACCCGATGCATCTAGCGGGCTGTCATTTGATCCGGGCACCCGCCGAACCGGCGAAAATGCTGTGAATTCCGATTCCGATGCAAAACATGTGCCCTTGTCAGGCGTTTCACCTGTCCCAACCTGTAAAACCCAAATGTACCGACCCTGTCTCCTCGCCCTGCTGTTGGCAGCCCCTGTCGCCAATGCCGACCCCCTGAGCCAAGCGGATCGCGAGGCGCTGCTGGAGAAGCTCGACACGCTGAAGGATGACGCGAAGGAGAAGGCGGTGGACCGGATGGGCTCCGCCACCACGGCATTCCGCGCCGGGATGGCCAATGATGAAGCCGCGATCGATCTCTACCTGAAGTGCGTGGAAAAGGTGGAATTCTCCGACCAGAAGCGGAGCGCCCAGGACTTCCGCGAGTGGAAGCGCCGCCGCTCCGAGCAATTGGATGCGGACGGGCTGGGCCTCTGCCTGCGCCATCAACTGCGCTGGCTGGTGCTCACCTTGGAAGCCGCCGAGTCCGGCGGGAAAACCACCGGGCTGGCTCCGCGCGCCTTGGACGCGCTGGATTCGATCTTCAGCAGCCCCCAGCAGTTCAAAGGAAACGTGCAGCCGCTTCGCGACCCGGTGACGAACTCCGTTTTTGCGCGCGCCTACGGCTTGGGAGGCATCAAGGTGGACAAATGGCCCCTGTCCCCGCTCGAGATCGGGCAGGTATTCGAGCAGGTGGTCTTTCCCCCGCTGCGCGAGAAGGGGAGCTTCGCCTCCTTGCGAGAGCAGTGGATGCGGCGGATCCGCTATGAAGGCGTGATCCAGCAGTACTGGGCCAGGGCGGGGGGGCCTGCCAACGCCAGGGATAAAAAGCAGGAGGAAGCTTCACCCGAATACGAAAAATTCCTCAGCGAGACGCAGCCCGACTTGATGTGGCAGATGGAGGAGGATCTCTACAAATCCGGCGATCAGAAGGCAGCCGCGCTAAGGATGCTGGAGCATCTGGAAAAGTACATCGGCCACCCCAAGGCCCGCGATTGGGCGGAGCGGTTCCGGGGCCTGATCGAGCCGCCGAAGGCCGGCGGAGTGGAAACCGCGGACAAGACGGAGTGAGCCCGGCTGCTAGCGGGTGACTTCGGTGCCGATCCCGCCGTGGGTGAA
>CBIHMP010000345.1:0-4098 GCA_966211015.1 uncultured Luteolibacter sp.
CCCCTAGATTGCGCGCCCCGTGACTCCGGAAGAACAGCTCCAGACCCTGACCGCCGGCACCGCCAAGGTCCTCTCCGAAAAGGAACTCCTTGAAAAGCTCCGCCTCGGCAGGCCGCTGCGCATCAAGCTCGGCGTGGACCCCACCGCTCCGGACATCCATCTCGGTCACACCGTCGCTCTGGAAAAGCTCCGGCAATTCCAGCTCCTGGGTCACCAGGCGGTGCTCCTGATCGGTGATTTCACCGCCACGATCGGCGATCCGTCCGGCCGGTCCGTCACGCGTCCCCCGCTCACCCGGGACGAAGTGCTGGCGAACGCCGCCACGTACACCGAGCAAGCCTTCAAGATCCTCGACAAGGACCGGACGGAGATCGTGTACAACGGCGATTGGTTCCGCAAGATGTCGTACGAAGACATCCTCCGCCTGAATGCCCGCGTGACGCTCCAGCAGATGCTCCAGCGGGAGGACTTCCGCACCCGTATCGAGGCGGGCCAGGAGATCCGCCTGCACGAGCTCCAGTACCCGGTGATGCAGGGCTGGGACTCCGTCGAGATCCGCGCCGATGTCGAGATCGGTGGCACCGACCAGCTTTTCAATATCCTCGTCGGGCGCGATCTCCAGAAGGAGGAAGGCATGCCGCAGCAGGTGGTCATGGTCGTCCCGCTCCTGGAGGGCCTCGACGGCGTGAAGAAGATGTCGAAGTCCTACGGCAACTACGTCGGCGTCAGCGACGCGCCACAGGACATGTTCGGCAAGCTGATGAGCGTCTCCGACACGCTGATGGTCCGCTACTACCAGCTCCTGCTCGGGGAGACGCTGGAAGCCTCGGTGCACCCGATGGAAGCCAAGAAGGCGCTCGCGGAGAAGATCACCTCCCGCTACCACGGCGCGGAGGCCGGGACCGCCGCGCGTGCGGACTGGGACACCCGCTTTTCAAAAAAGGATCTCGCCGCCGCGGACCTGCCGGAGCTCGCCCTCGGGGATCTCCCGGCCGACCTGAACGTCCTCTCCCTCACCGTCCACGGTTTCAAAACCGCCTTCGGCCTGGAGAAGTCCAACGGGGAGCTGAGGAAACAGTTCATCACGACCGGCTCGGTCCAGCTCAACGGCGAGAAGCTCACGGATCCGAACGCCGCCGTCACGGTGGCCGCGGGAGATGTGCTGAAGCTCTCCAAGAAGCACGCCGTCCGCTTCATCTAGCGGCTTTCGCCCCGGGGCCCGCTTTCCATTGGACGGCCCGCCTTCGCTGCCCGATCTTCGCCCCCGTATGCCTGACCTTCCGATCCTTTACCTCAAGCCGGGCTGTCCTTGGTGCGAGGACGTCGTCGATTTCCTCAAGAAAAAGAAGATCGCCGTGAAGAACGTCATCGTCTCCGGCAATCCAGATGCGATGCAGGAAATGATCGCCCTTTCCGGCCAGTCGAAGGCGCCCACCATGGATTGGCACGGCGAGGTGCTCGCGGACTTCGGCGTGGAGGAGCTGATTCCATTCCTGAAGGAGCGAGGCGTGCTCTGAGAGGAAGCACTTGCCGTGGAAGGAAGCTGGCTGGATATTCCGCCCCATGCGGTGGATGCTCCCTTTCTACGCGATGCCAGCGGCATTGAGCTGCGGTTCCTGCAGCCCGGCGCCGCTGAAAGGCTCGAACGCGCTTGATTCTCCTGCCACCCTGCCCGCCAGTCCCCGCCAGTGGGACGGCCTCAGGTTCCAGCAGGACACCTACCGCCCGACGGAAGAACTCAGCCGCGAGAGGTCCGGCTATTCGGCGGGAGTGGATAGCTCCTACGAGTGGTAGCCCGCGGGCATCGTCTCACTCGTCCCGGTCCACCAGATAGGCGCTCAACACGCCCGCAAGGATCGCCAGACCGCAGAACAGCGGAGCTCCGAAGAGAAAGGCGGAAACGCCCGCATGTCCGGAGACGAAGGCGCAGAAGGTCCCGGCCACATACACCAACAGTGGCATCCCGACGCCCCAGAAAACCGGATTTCTGCCCGAGACCAAGGAGCCCAGCAGGCACACCGCCGCGCCCATCAAGAGCGTGCCCCCCGCGATCTTGATCAACTGGCCGAGACGACCGTGTTCGTCAGGAGCGAACCAGTCCCCCGCCGCTCCGCCGAAAACCAAGGAAGCGACCACGGCGATCAGGGTGGCAATCATGGCTTCCCGCGTACCTTTCCACACCCCGGGCGCTTCATCCCGGCCGTGACTCCAGAGGCTTTTTTGCAGCTTTTCCCGCGAACTCTCCTTGGCACCGGCCCCCTCGCCCCGCCGGGGATTTGTCGCCTCGTTCAGGCGGGTATCCTCCACGGCCGGCACACCGGAGGAAAGGGGGGCATCGCGAGTCATCTTCATCTCCAATCGCATTCCCTAGCGGCGATTTTCAAAAAAGGCAAACTATTTGGAGCTATGGAATGCCCACCCCTCCGGATACTCCGGAATGAAGTCTCCTCATCCGCTCGCGACCGGGCGATGAAACGGGATCAGCGTGCGCTCGCTTGCGCCCGCTCCTGACGACCGAGAATCCCGTCGATCAAGAAGGCCGACATGACTCCTGCGGTGAAAGCCAGACCGAGCATCAGGGGTGCCGAGTAAAGCAGAATAGCCGCATCTTCGCTCCCGGCGACCAAAGCCATCAGCATGCCGCCGGAATAGACGAGGAATGGCACCCCGATTCCCCAGCGCACCGCATTCCGGCCGAACAGAAGGGAGCCGGCCATTGAAACCGCCGCACCCATGAACATCGAACCGGCGGCGAGCTGCACGAGATGGAGGGCCAAGCCGGCTTGCGAACCGAACCAGTTGCCCGCGGCCCCGCCGAAAAGCATGGCAGCGGCCAAAATGAAAACCCCGGAAGACCACGGATAGCGGCGCGCGGCCCACGCGGGTTGCTGCATTTCAAGCGCCGATTCCTCCACAGGCATTCTCGAACCCCCGATCATGGAACCCTTTAAAACAGAAAAAATCCAGTCCCGACAAGCTTAATCAGTCCGAAGTTTTTAGAAATTAGGAGTATTTTTATTTTCTGTAACCTTTCGCCGGGCTCAAGGCGTACCCGCGGCTGAAATCACGAATCCGATGAAGCACGCCATCCTCTCCCTCGCCGCCTTCGCGGCCGTCGCCCATGCCGCGCCGCTGAATCCCGCCCAGATTCCCGCCGAGACCCAATGGCAGGTCCATGCCGACCTCGATGCCCTGCGGACCAGCGAGACCGGCAAAATGCTCCTATCCCGCCTCGAGGCCATTTACGGGATCAAGCTGACTGCCGCCAAACGGATGTTCTCGATTGATCCCGCCGCCGACCTGAAGGGGCTGACGCTCTACGGAAACGACTTCGGCGACAAAACGGTGGCCCTGATCCACGGCAAGTTCGACCGCCAACACCTGGAAGAGATCGTCGCCGCGGCTTCCGGCTATACCAAGAGCGAGCACGGTGGACTCACGATCCACTCTTGGCAGAAAAAGGTCACGCGGCAGCAACATGCGGCCTTCGCAGCCGACGATCTGATCGTCTTCAGCCGGAACCGCGAAGCGCTCCTCCATGCAATTCAAGTCCTGCAGGCGAAGGCTCCCGCCACGAACGATCTCTCCTTTCCCGGCGAGAACAGGCAGCCGCTCCTCGTCGCCAACGCCCGCGTCGCCGGCCTGCCGCTGTACGGAGACAGCTCGCGAATCCTCCGGCTCGCCCGGACCCTCAGCCTGGCGGCCAACGAGCACGAGGGCCGCTTTTTCCTCCACGTGGGTGCGGAAAGTCCCGATGCCCCCGACGCCGATCGCCTGCGACGCTTGCTGGACGGGATGATCGCTTTCCTTGAGGTCGGCGACCAGAAGTTCGAGGGCCTGGATTTCCGGTCCAGCGTCGCGGTCGTGCCGGACAAACCGGGCGTCATCGCCTCTGCAAGCTTGCCGGTGCCGGAATGGCTCTCCGTGGTGGAAAAGAAGATCGCGGGAATGGAGAGGAAATCCAAGATCAGGGAAGGATTGCGTCTCAAAAAAGCGAAATAACCTTTCCTCCTCCCGCCCTTGAGTTCGCTCCCCTGCCCCGATGACCCGCTGCTCGCCCGGCAAGCGCGGGAGGGTTCGTCGGCGGCTTTCGGGGAA
>CBIHMP010000346.1:0-4090 GCA_966211015.1 uncultured Luteolibacter sp.
CGGGCCGGATGGCGTCCGCCTTGTTTTCGAAGCGGTTGCGGGTGTAGGTGAGGACCGCGGCGATTTCCTCATCCTTCAGCAGGCCGCCGAAAGGCGTCATGGGCACCTGGCCGTCATATTTTTTCCCGTGGAGTTCGAACGGTCCCATGAGCCCGTACAAGGTGAGCTTGATGAGCCGGTCCGGATTCCCGTTTATCCATTCGCTGCGATACAACGGAGGAAAGGCAGGATCCAATCCCTTGCCGTCGGGCTGGTGGCAGGTGACGCAGTGGCCTTCACGGAAGTAAATCTCATGTCCGGTGAGGAAGAGCTTTTTGTCATCCCCTGTCAGATGATCCGGCACGGGCGGCGCGGGATGCTCATCCACCACCTTCTCGGTGATGCCGGCCAACCTTCCGGCAGCGGTCTTGATGGCCGGGGCGATCCAACCGTCCTGCGGCATTCCAGCCGCGATGTTGACGACCTTTTTCCCGACGGCATTATCCAGCCAGGAAGCGGCCACCACCGCTTCGGCACGGACCCGTCCATGGGCGTCCGCCGCGGCGGCCGAGAGCAGATCGCCGTGGTTCGCGATGCGGTGCGTGTTATAACGAAGGACACGGACGGCACCCGCGCGGACCCGGAAGTCCGCTGACTTCAAAAGCTTGTTCAGCAATGCCTCATCCGGCTTGTTAAGTCCCCAGGTGACCCACAGGGCTTCCAGCAGATGGTGTTCATGGCGGGGATCCGCGGCATCCAGCCCGGCGGTCCATTTCCCGAGGGCCGTGAGCACCTCACGGGAAAGACGCCGGCGAAGCTCCTCACGGGTGCGGTAGCGGCTGCGATACTCGGGAAGCTTCAGGTTTTCGAGGAGGGTCGCGATCGGCGCACCATCGATCTTCGCGGGTTCCACCAGCGGACGGGACGGGTACGTGATCCGGTAAATGCGGCCATGGACATGATCGCGGAGCGGATCGCGGGCGTTGTGCTGCATGTGCCCGATGAGGACGTTGTGCCAGTCGATGACATACAACGAACCGTCCGGAGCGAACTGCAGGGCGACGGGCCGGAAATTCCCATCAGAGGATTTCAGCAGTTCCTGGCGGAACGCGGTCTTATAGCCCGTGCCGTCGTCGGAAATCGAATGCTGCTTGATGCCCAGGAATCCGATACTGTTGCAGAGGAGGAAATCGCCCTGCACCTCGTCAGGGAAATGGCGGGAGGAAACGAACTCCAGGCCGGAGGTCGGCCGGACCTTCTGACCGTCGGGAATGAGATCCTTCGTCAGGGGGGTCTTGGCGCCGTAGGGCGTCTTCAGGGAGCTCGGCATCAGCCAGTTCATCGCCGGCCCTGAGGTGTGGAGGAAGAAATCCTGACCCCACTCATCAAAGGCGAAGCCCCAGGGATTCGGAATGCTGAGCTGTGCCGTGCGCTCGAGCTGTCCGCGCTGCGGACTGTAGCGGTAAAACCCGCCATCCACCCCGCGGACCGGCCCATACGGCGTCTCCACATTGGAATGGAGGAACACGCCCTCGCACATCATGAACGCCCCGGAGCCGTCCGCCTGGAACGCGCTGATGGCGTGGTGGGTGTCATGGGAGTCGAATCCGGTGAGGATGACCTCGCGGGAGTCCGCCTTGTCATCCCCATCCGTGTCGCGGAGGAGAACCAAATGGGGCTCCTGCGAAACATAGACGCCTTCCGGCGCGAACTCGAAACCGATGGGCAGGTGCAGCTTGTCAGCGAAGACCGTCTCCTTGTCCGCCTTGCCATCGCCGTTGGTGTCCTCGTAGATGAGAATCTTGTCGTTGGGACGAGGGTCGCCGGGACGCCAGTGAGGATAGGTCGGCATCGTCGCGACCCACAGGCGCCCCTTGGTATCGAAAGAGAGCTGCATCGGATTAGCCAGATTGACGAATTCCTTCTCGGAAGCGAAAAGTTCCACCTTGTAACCGTCGGGAACCGTCAGGGACTTCAGCGCATCGTCGCCGTATTTGTAATCCACCGGTGCGTCTTTGACCTTCGATTTGTAGTTCGTTTTGACTTCCGGAAGGGCGGTTGTGCCCTTGTCAGCGGCCGCGACGTCGAACTTCCCGCCCTTCACCACGCTCCACACCGCCTTGTCACGGATCTCCGTAAGCTCGCGCATCTTGGCTCTCTCCGCCGGATAGTTGTCCTGACCGAAGGGATTGTAGCGCCGGCCGTCCACATGGACACCATTGAGCATCCGGTAATCGTTGAACCAATACCAGTTCTTGTCCTTCAGAGCCTCCAGCACGGCACCTTCCGTAGTTTTGGCGGTGCGGGCGGTTGCGCCGGCAAAAGCGTCCGCGAGAGGTTTTGCGAGCTGCTTGTAGCCTTCGTCATTGGGAAGGAATCCGTTCCGGGTAAGCGGCTTTTCCGATGCTTCGAAGAGCTTCGCGCTGGCGGAGAAGAGGTCGATGCACTGGACCTTGTGCTTCGCGGCGACCTCCGACATCGCCGCCGCGTAGAGGGCGAGGTTTTCGTTCTCCTTCCTGCCACTTGGCAGATCGCGGGACGCCGAGAGGTCCTCATAGGTGATCGGAGAAACGAGAACCAGTCGCGGAGCGCTTCCGCCGTTGTATTTCTGCGACAGCGTGTGGGTGATGAATGCGTCCAGCTCGCCCTTGAAATTCTCAAGCCCGGCCGGGCCGTCGAAAGATTCGTTGTAGCCGAAGAAACCCAGGATCGTGTCCGCCTTCAGGTGGGTCAGCCATTCATCCGGTGTCATATAATGACCGGTGCCGGCGTGAACCTTGTTCTGCGGGCGGAATTTTTCCGCGCCCGGAAACGCCCATTGGGATTTCCGCGACGGATGAGGACGGAAACCCGGCGTGTCCCCGGGAAAGCACATGTTACGGATGACCAGGTTCTTTCCGGGGAACCGTAGCTGAAGCTCGGCTTCGAGGTAGGGATGATCGTTCATCCGCTCACCCAAACCATTGCCAATGAAAACGATGCGTTCACCTTCTTTCGGTGCGGTTTGGGCTCCTGCGATTGCCAGGGATGCGGCCAGGGAGCAGAAAAGAGGAAGCAGAGGAATTTTCATGAAACGGCAAAACCTATGGGTTGCGGCGAGGTTGACCCATACGCGGAAAATAACAAAGATTTATCCAAAAAATCCCAACCAAAGACAGATCCCGCCTTCAAGTACGCGATCAAAGCCGCCGCTCAGGAAGTGGGTGCCCCCGCCCGAGCCGTCGCAGAGGTCCGCAGCCTCATTGAACTTCATTTCCACTGTGTCGAACCTCAAGCTTTTGTCCGGGTGGTGGCTTCATGGAATTCCGTGATCCGGGGCATCTGAAGATCCGTCGGCCCGATTTTGATTGGCCGCCCATGTCCCGCTTCTTTCCAAGCGTCCCGATACGCACGAACAGTTCAAACCCCCAGTTCCTCTTCCATGAACGTGAGCACGATGTCCACCAGCTCATCCAGTCCATCGAAAAGCTCCTCCTCAATGGTGCAAAGATACTCTTCCTCCGTTCCGCTGTAATCGTACCGATCCTCCGGACGGGTCTCACACCAACGGCTCGCATTCAGCGGATCGACCAAAGCCGTCGCCCCGATCAGCTCGAAGGAATTGATCACCCGCTGATGATTCACTCCACTCTGCCAGAACCCGTGAAGGCCCTCCTCCCCCTCCAGCAGAGCCACCGTCTCATACACATCCATCAGGGCCCGCTCCTCGCGGGTCAATTTCCGTTCCGCCGACTCCGTCTCGAGACGATCGACAAGCACCTCCACTTCATCAGGCCATTCAACGGGTTCATGGGAAAGCATCGCGCGCCGGCTTAGAACGGCCGCATGATCCTTGCCAAGTGAAATGATTTCCACTCCCCATCCACGCCTCCGGTTGGCACGCACGGGGCGATCCGCCAATCATCAAGGACTGACAGCCAGTCTCTCAGTGGGGGTGTTCTTCTCGAACAGGAAACCGTTCTCCTTGTAAGTCTTGAGGCGGAAGTGGGTGGCAGTGGAAATCACGCCATCGAGCGAGCTGAGCTTCTCGGACACAAACCGCGCGACTTCGCGCAGGTCAGCGGCATCCACCACGACCATGAGATCATAGCCGCCGCTCGCGAGGTAGCAG
>CBIHMP010000347.1:0-4037 GCA_966211015.1 uncultured Luteolibacter sp.
CTTCCAGACCGCCCCGGCCGCGCCCGAGCTTGCGGAGCGCGAGGTGTCCAGCGTCGGCCCTCGTGCCGTCACCGGCCTGAGCATTCCGCGGAGCAAACATGCGATCGCGGCGTTTTCCTTGGAATCCACCTTCCCGAACTCGGTGCCGAAAGTGGCCGGCTGGCTGGACGCCCGCGGCTACGACGCCGATATCTTCGCCTCCACCACCGTGCTCGATGTCCAGAGCTGGTCCACCTCCTTCACGCCGCTCGGCGTGCTCTTCTGGCACGTACACGGCTGCTCCTATGAGAAGAAGGACGGCTCCACCGGGATCGGACTGGTGACGCGGGAATTTGCCAGCGAGGCGCTCAGCAAGGGCCCGTATGCGATCATGCGCCAGAGCGGCCAGCTCGGGCTGGCGATCGACGACCGGGAGACGGTGCCCTTCTATGTCCTCACCAGTTCCTTCGTCACCAATCACATGCGTTTCGCCCCGAACTCGCTGGTGGTGATCGACGCCTGTTTCGCCGGGCATCAGGAGCTGGCCTCCGCCTTCCTGGCCTCCGGAGCCGGCTCCTACGCGAGCTGGGACTGGCTCTCCGGCCCGGAAAGCGGGACGCCCTGCAAGCAGCTCTTCGACCGCCTGCTGGGAATGAACGACCAGGCCCCTCTATCCGCGGTCAAGGAACGCTCCTTCGCGCTGCCCGCGGTGATGCATTGGATGTCGAAAAAGGGTTACGACTATGATCCCAGTACGAAATTCCCGGGCCAAACGAGGACGAACGCGAAGCTGACCTGGTTCCACCGCACGACCAACCCCGCGCACATGCTGCGGCCCTCCATCATGCGGATCTTGCAGGAATCGTCATCGCCGGGACAGCCCTTCTCGAAATACCTCCTCGAAGGGGATTTCGGCGATGACCCGGGCGCGGGGAAGCGGACCGTCCTGTGGGGCGGCAAGCCGCTCGAGGTGCTGACCTGGGATGAGCAGGAAGGCATCGTGATCCGCATCCCGAAGCCGGCCCCGGTGGGCAATTTCCAAGTGCTCATCCAGCGCGAATTCGAGAACAAGAGCAACGAGGTCCCGATGACGGAATGGACGGTGCCTTTCACCTTCGATCGGCGGGAACAGGGTTCGCTGCATGCGAACATCGTGGCGAACGTGAAGATCCGGGCGGATGTCCACGGCGAGCGCTACGAGCCGGAAGGGCCGGTGAATCATATCTGGAAGAGCTACTGGAACATGGCGGACTGCACCGGGAAGCTGAAAGCCTCCGGCAGCTACCGGCCCTCGGAAAACAGCCTCTACACCTGGAGCGGAGGCGCGGATCTCGTCTCCGTGGATGCCGCCACGGGGGAAGACATTCCGCCGAACCTCATCCAGTGCGGAGGGACCTTCACCGGAGACGGCGTGACGCTCAGCTTCCATCTCTTCGCGACCGGGCTTTTCACCGAGACTTATTCGTGGGGCGGGGGATCGGAGACCTACGACCAGCAGGCCGACCTGAACAGCACGCCTTTCTTCCAACCCTTCCCGACGATCAAAGGACCGACCTTCACCTTCCCGGGCGGCAACAAGACCCACTCGTCAGGCACGCGCACCGAGACGCTCGTCTGGCCGGCCACCACCCCGGCCTTCCCGCCGCTGGCGGACACCCCGCGCTAATTCAGCGCGGCAAGACATCCAGTCCGGCCCGTGCGGTGCCTCCGCACCGCGCGGGCCCCGGAGGAGAGGCGGTAGCCGAAGGTCCGGACAAATTCCCTTCCCGGCGGGTTTCTCGCGGTGGGACTTCGTCCCTGCTCCGTATGAAATACCGCCTCGCCATCCTCATGTCCGCGGCGGCCGCGGGACTCCTCCTTACCGCCGTGCCCGCCTACCGGCAGCTTGCGCGCTTCTCGCGCGGCGGTGATGCGGCCCGGCGCTCCGGGGCGGAAGAGTTGTCCAGGAAAACGGCGGACCGGTCCGCCACGGGTATCCAAAGGAAAGACGTTTCCGCCGAGGCGCGCGCCTGGCAAGAGCGCCTGCTGGAGAAACACCCGGGACTAGCGGTGGAGTTCCGGACCGTCGCGGACGAAGACAATGGCTACCTGCAGTGGCTCGCTTTTATCGACGAATGCCGCGCGACGGGGCGTTGGCCCGCGGCGTCCGAGAGTGTCCGGAACGCCCTCCTGCTGCCGGAGGACATTGCGGCAATGATCGAAGAGGAGGGCGGGTGGAACCCCACACGTTTCGGCGAGTGGATGAAGGAAGATCGGGCCCTGATCGAGCGCATCATCGAGCTGGGCCTGCTACCGGAGCGGTCCGCAGGCGGGATCGAGGTAGAGCGGGTGGCGGGGCAGATGACCCTGCCGTCAAACCTCGCGGCGATATTGCTGTCGCTGGCCCGTCACGATCTTGAAGCGGGAAACAGTGCCGGGGCGTTGCGGACGCTGGAGTCGATGTTGGGCAGCGCGCGCCACGCCGACGGAATCGAATCTCCCACCTATCTGCATATGGTGGAAGCAGCGGGCCTGCGGGCGAAGTTGCTGGAGTTCGCAAGCAGCGAGCGGATCGCCGCCGCAGATCCTGAAACGCTAGGGCAGCTTCGGGGACTCATTGCCGGAGCTCGGGGCGAACCCGCAGACTTCGCGAAGTTCCCCCGCGGGGAATGGCATGTCTATTCAGCGACGATGATGCTGCCCATGTTGCTGAAGAACGAAGGGTCGCCGGATCTTCCACCCAGCCTCCGGCAGCATCCCGAACTGGTGGCCGAAACCTTCGCCGCCACCTCGGAAGCCTCCACCCGCGGATTCCTAACCGCGACGCTGCGGGAGATGCTGTCCTCGAAGACTGCTCCGGAGATCCAGGTGCCGGAAGGTGTCTCCGAGGAGACCCGGAGGGACCTCAATCAGCTCTGCCACGGCCTGACCCAGGGCCTGCCTTATAGTTGGGCCGCCCAACAGGTCCAAATCGCAATGGGCGAGGCCGCTCTGGCAGTCGCACTGGGGGAGGAATCACCCGTGGAGCCGCTGAGCGGCAAACCTTATGTCATCGACGAAGCGGACGGGACGCTGAAACTGCCGGATGATCCCTTGTTCGCGGATCTGGTTCGTCCTTCCATCAGGATTCCGCGCGCGAGAGGTAAATAGAAACAAATCGGGTTGATGTTTCGTGAAGATTGAGTAGCTTGTTATTGCAATGGGGGGAACAACTTCCCCTCCCCGAATAAACGGACGTCTCCCTGGCGATGCTGTCCCGCCGGGAGGCGCTTCGTTTTATCACAAGGCGTGCCGCCAGAGGTTTGATGGAGTCTGCCCGCCTTGCAGTGTGCGACACCGCCGCGCAACCTGCAACTTGGGCCTAGGGGGATTTCCTCGGTGACGCCCTTGCCTGGGGTGATCCATTGCCGCATGGCATGCGCCTTGCGACGGACGGGCACTTATGGACACGGCAGTTTATGTAAGGGTATCCGGAAGCGGAATCGGAATGGTGATGGGCGCGGAAATCGTGGACGACTGGGAAGGCGGTTGCCTCATCCGCGCCGAGGAGCCGTTGGAACTGGCTCCCGGAAGAAATTATTACGTGGCGGATGGAGACGAACTGGTCGCGGTGCGCTTCGATCCGGCGGCCGCTGGGGAGGGTCCCCATGACTACGCGGCGGACAAGGACCGGTCGGATACGCGCCCGCTGAGGAGTCCTCATGATCAGGAGGTTTGAGACATCCTCCACGGCTTCACCGCCGGGGCTGCTCGGGGGGGAGGTCGGTACGGCCAACCCCTGAGGATGAGGCCCCTCCCTCGGGCGATGCCCCCGAACGGATAGCAGCATCGGGCACGGCGTCCGTAGGCCGCGGACGGGAATCGAATGAAGCGCGCCGGTAGTCCGTCCCGCAGTGGGTGAGCAGGGCGGTAGCCAGGCACAAGGCAGCTCGTCGGACGGTGGTAGTCGGTTTCACGTCCGATGTTCCAGCAGGATGTGTTCCGCCGGCGATTGCACGTGGTTGAAGATGCAGCCTTTCACGCGGTGCATCGCGCATCCTGCGTGCGCGGAATGCATCCGCTGTTGGACCGGGTGAAGC
>CBIHMP010000348.1:0-4035 GCA_966211015.1 uncultured Luteolibacter sp.
ACTCCGTGCCCCTCCGGGATCTCCGCGATTTCGCGGGTATTTGGAGGGTCTGCCGATTTTTATTTTCGGTCCTTCCCGGCCAGCAGGCTGGCCTTGCCAAAAGCGGCAGCAAGGCTGCCGCAGTCCAAGGTGCGGCTGTGCCGCACGGTGTCTCCACGCCGCGGGGTGCTGCGGGCTACTCCGCCTTTTTCACGGCGGTCCAGGCTTCGTCCATTTCGGCGGCGGTGGCGGCATCGACGCTTTTGCCGTCTTTCTTCAGGCGGCGTTCCATTTCGTTGAAACGGCGCTCGAATTTGGCGTTGGCGGCGGCGAGGAGGAGTTCGGGGTCCTGCTTGCGGAAGCGGGCAAGATTCACGACGGAGAAGAGCAGGTCGCCGAGTTCCTCGTCCACGGCCGCGAGGTCCTGGGCGTCCACGGCGGCTTCGAGTTCCTGGATTTCCTCGTGGATCTTCCCCAGCACGCCGCACTGCGTCGGCCAATCGAAGCCGACCTTGGCGGCCTTCTTCTGGAGCTTGGAGGCGCGGAGCAGCGCGGGCAGGCCCTTGCCGGTGCCGTGGAGGTAGGGCTTTTCGCCATCGCCCTTTTCCTGGCGCTTGATTTCGTCCCACTGCCGGAGCACGGCGTCCGGGGTATCGGCGGAGGCGCCGGCGAAGATGTGCGGGTGGCGGCGGATGAGCTTGTCCGAGATGCCACGGGCCACGTCGTCCAGATTGAAATGTTTCGCTTCCTCGGCCAGTTCGCTGTGGAAGACCACCTGGAGCAGCAGGTCGCCGAGTTCCTCGCGCAGGTGCTCGATGTCCCCGCGCTGGATGGCATCCACGGTTTCGTAGGCTTCCTCGATGAGATTGGAAACGAGGCTCTGGTGGGTCTGCGCGGCGTCCCAGGGGCAGCCGCCGGGGGCGCGCAGGCGGTGCATGATCGCGCGCAGGCGCTCCAATTGGCGGTCCGGCCCGCTGGTGTGGATCATTTCGGCATCGGTCATCGCTCGTCTCGGGGCTGGGAGGCTTTCCGCAGGGTTTCGTGTTCTTGTTCGGTGAGGCTCTGGATGCCTTCGCGGTTGATCTTGTCGAGGATGCGGTCCACCTCGCTGGCGGAGGCGATGTCGAGCTCCGTGCGCGGGCGGAGCTTCGGGGAGCCATCCTTGCGGCGGAATTCCCGCGGGCGGATGATCTTCGAGCGCCGACCCTGGCCCTTCCCCAGCAGGAAAGGGAAGCGGGTGAGGATGAAGCCGAGGATGGCACCGCCGAGGTGGCCGGCCTCGCCCCCGCTATTCCGGAAAAAGGCACCGCCGACGAGGATATCGCCGAGGATGATGGCCACGCCGATGCCGATGACCCAGAGCGCCAGCGAGCGGATGGTGAGGGTGACGGGCGGCAGGAGGAGGTGGACCATCGACTTCGGCGCGATGACCGCGGTGCCGATCAGGAGGCCGTAGATGCCCGCGGAGGCACCCACCAGCGGGATCTCGACGCCGGCCATGTCCCGGTCCGGCAGGATCCCGGCGAGGGTGAGCAGCGTGAAAAACAGCGCCCCGGCGACACCGCAGAGCAGGTAAAAGGCGATGAAGCGGCCGGTGCCCCACCAGCGCTCGATCCAAGGGCCGAAGACGAAGATGGCCAGGGAATTGAAAGCGATGTGCAGGAGGTCGTGGTGCAGGAACTGGAAGGTGAGCAATTCCCACAGCCGCCACTCCTGGAAGGCGGAGCGGATGGTGAAGCAGAACAAGGCATTGATCCGCCCGAAGTCCTGACCCTCGCCCCGGGTGAAAAGGTCGATGAGGAAGATCACGATATTCGCGATCAGCAGCGTCTTCGTGACGATGGGCAGCGGCGGCCGGCCGCCGGCGCTGTAGCGTGCTTCTTCGTCGCGAAAGTAATCCCGGTCGGCGGTTCCCATCCGCCGCAGGGGTTAGCACGCGCTACCCGCCACCGCAAGGGCGGGGCTTTGCAGCGGAGGCGCAATGGCTCAGTCCCAAGGGAGGGACCGGTAGAAGTGCTCGATTTTATCATAGGCCGCGGCGAAGGCGGGCAGCTCGCCCTCGATTTCATCCGCCAGAGTTCCGTACTCGGCCTCGGCGCGACGGCGGATCTCGGGGTTCGAAAGGGAGTCCGGGGAGGGATGGATGCCGCGGGAGCGGGATTTCGCGAGCAGGCTTTCCAAGATGGCGGCATGGTCTGCGACCGTGGAGAAATCAGTCAGCAGGAGATTCAAGTCATAGATGTCCTGGCGGCGATAGCGGTTCCTTTTCTCCTGCTGGAGAAGGGAGCGGAGTTTCTCCGCCACCAGATCGGTGAAGGCATAGACGCGAATGGAGCCGCCATCCGTCACGAGCGTCTCCTCGCTGAGGATGCATTCATTCGTGCTGTAGTCGATGGAGATGACATCGGGCGATTCGCCTGCCAGGAGCCTGCGATGCTTCGGCGTTCCTTTCGCCGCATGGCCGATGGTGAGCTTGATGCTGGGGAAGCTGGCTTCCGGCCGGTTCGGAGGGAGCACCTTCCAGCTCTGGACCCTGCAATCGAGATCGTATTCCGACTCCGCCACCTGGAGGGCGAGAGCGGCGGAGAAGCGGCGCTCGAAATCCGCCGGATCGATTTCCTTCAGCGTGTGGGGAGTGGAAAAGTCGATGTCGCGGGTGAAGCGCGGGCTGCGGTAGCGGAGGGCCATGAGAATGCCGCCCTTCATGATCATGTCTCCCCGGAGTTCCGCATCCGACTCGATGGCGGCGAGGATGAGGTGGATGGCCTGGCGGAATTCGCGTTCCGCGGGCGGGGCGGCGTCCACCCAGCGGGCGATGCCGAGGGATGGATCCGGTGCAGGCTCGGTCATCGCAGGGGGCGGGTCAGATGTTGAGCGAAAGGCACCACTTGTCGGACCATACGGGCTGGTACTCCGCGCCGGCATCGAGCTTCCTGGAGCCGCCGCGCTGGGCGAAGCGCGTCCAGCTTTCCACGGTGCTGTCCTTCACGCCGCACTGTTCGTCGAGGAGGTATCCGGCGCGGACCTTGTCGATGGGGCCGCCGTGCTGCTCGAGTTCGTCCACGATCAGGCGAAGGTAAGCGGGAGCATGCTGCCGGTAAACCTCCACGACATGGCGGATGCCGCCGCAGTGGTCGGGATTCCGGAGCATGTCCAGGAAGGTGCGGCCGAGGGTGGAGACGCGGAGGGTCTTGCTCTTGACGTTCTTGAAAGCGCCGCGGTGCTTCGAGTGAAGCACCCGGATTTCAGCGGGGCCGATCTTTTTCAGCTTTACGTGGATGAGAGCGGGCAGGCCGGCTTCCAGGTAGCGTTTCAAGCCGCTTTCCAGATCCCGCTCCATCCTGGCCTGCGCTTCTCCCTTCCAATCCCGCAGGGCGGGGGAGGAGAGGAAAAGTTTCGCAGGCAGGCGATCTGTCAGGCCGTGGTGGGCCATGGCACTGAGATGGGAGAGGTAGCAAAAAGGATCGATCGCGCAGGCGACCTCGGCGGGGTCCTCTTCCTTCCTGCCGAGCAGCCGGTAGGCGTGGTTTTCGAAGTTAGGATGGGGAATGAGAATGCCGGTGCTCTCCAACTCGGCGAGGCGGGTCTGCAGCAGGGAGGCATCGGCCTCCGTATTTTTTTCAAGGCCCCCGAGAGGTTCGCCATGGAAGCTGCGCTCCTCATAAAGATGCCAAAAGATGAGCCCCAGCCGGTAGCGAGTGACCACCGGCTCAGTGAGTTCGCCGAGGGACAGCGAGAGGGCTTTTGAAAGATCCATGGCTGTGTGGTGGGAGTGGATAAGGACCGTTAACCGCGTATGTCCTAAGGACATACGCGGTTAACGAAGGGAGTCAAGGGTGACGGTGGGTTTTGCCCTCATAAAAAAGAATCGGGTGTTGACTCGATCAGATAAAAGTGATAGCACACGTCCTTAGGACGTGTGCTATCACTTTGCGGGCATCTTTCATGGTCCGCAAAGGGCTTACTGACCCAGCGCCTCCGCCGACGGTGGGTCGTGCCCTCCTTTCCCGATCATCACTCCTCAATCTCCACTCTTCATTCCTCACCCCCTCACCC
>CBIHMP010000349.1:0-4000 GCA_966211015.1 uncultured Luteolibacter sp.
CCGTGCGAACTTCTGGATGAAGCCCATCGAAAATAAACGTTTACATTGAATGGATGATCTTTTTATTTGTCAAATATGCGGCGGCCCGGCAACCGCTCGCAGCGCGAATCTTTTTGGTCCTGCCCCAGAGGATATGGGGGCTGTTTGCGATAAGTGCCACAAAAAAATATATGATATAATATCTTCGACCAGAAGCGCGGGAAGCGACGGAAGATTCTCCGTCGGAATTTCCCCGTATCGGGCCAGAGGCATTCCCAAGGCTGAGGCAATCGCCCTAGCTGTCGTGTTCTTGCCCGTGCCGGGAAGGCCGGCGAGCACCACCGCGCGCGGTGCGAGAGTTCCGCCTGACTTGATCCACGGGAGGTTGGATGCCAGCCAGCTTTTGAGCGAGCCGAGGCCGGCGAGGTGTTTGAAGGATTCCATGAAGGTGATGGCAAATGGAGAGCGGAATTCCCGGCGGATCGGATGGTCGGTGGGTGCCGTGTTGGCCTCCGAGGTTAAATGCGCCGCCACATGAATCGGAGCCCATGACCTGGCACTGGGGTGGGTTCCGGAGATCCCCGGGGGACAGAGCTCGAGGGGCCCCCGATGGCAGAAGACCGAGATGCCCGGAGTCACTTCCCGGACCCGCCTACCCCCACTTATCGGAGGGGCGACGGGGTGGAATGAGCATGATCCGATCCTCGCACTCTGGTCTCGGACGACGCCCGCCCCCGCCGCCGTCGATCAGCGTTGCGGAAATCAGGAAAGATCCGTCCTGCCTGAGGGTCCCGGGATGGTGCACATGACGCTGATGTGCCGGACGATGGGCTTCTTCTTATTTTGGAGTAGGTCCGTCTATTTCGGCTCCTGGATGGTATAGACCCACGTCTTCTTCGTATGGGCATTATAGATCTTCACCGTAAGGGTCTCGCTCCACGCCACCGGGATGTCGAACGCGGCGAACTCCATCCACGGCAGCTCGGCCGATCCATCCCGCCTCGGACCGCTTTTGACCCTCGGGTTGTCCTTGACCCACTTCTTGCCGCCGGGTTTCAGGAAGTAGGTTTCCACCGGCTCTCCCTGAGGCTCCTTTTCGGGCTCCTTCCTGAAGCGCACGAGCTCCTTCCCGTTCTTATCCGTGACTTGGACCGTGCAGTTCTGGACGCGGGCGGCGGCCTCGCTCTTCTCGCGGGTTTCAAAGCTGATTGCTCCGCCGGGAGCCTTCCCGTCGGGATTGATTCCCCACTCTCCCGGAGGAAGGAAGCGGACAAACGGGCCGCCCTTTTCGGCCGGAACGACCCCTTTCCCGAGGCGCTTGTAAAACTCCGTTTCCGTCGGAGGCGGCTTGGCCGCGGACAGGGTGGCTCCCGTCAGGAGGGCGGCCAGAACGAGTGTGGTGATGTTTTTCATATTGGGGGTTTCAGTACGCGGTTTGCGTCGCGTTCGCCCGCGGGCTCCCTCTCACGCTGGCTGTTCGGCGTCGGATGGGCTTATGAAGACGGCCGCGACCGGAGCCGTGAGGTCCCAGCAGACCGGGTCGCAGTTGGCTCCGGGCTGACGATTTCTGGCACACCGACCTTGGCATCCATCGGGGGCGAACACGCCGCTCATGCTATACAAATGTGAAGTAAAGGTCAAGCTGCTTGAAAGGGCAGCTTGAGCGGTGGTGAAACGCGAACCGGAGCCGGACAAGCTGGTCGAGGAAATCTGCCGGGAGATTCCCCGCCGGAGGAAAGAACTCGGCATGACCGTCTACGCGTTGTCGCAGGAAAGCGGGGTCTCCCAGCAAGCGATCGCCAACTACGAGAAGCTGGCAAGGCAGCCGACGATCGAATGCTTGATCAAGGTCGCCAGGGGCTTGGGCCTCTCGCCCTCCGAGCTAATGTCGAGAGCGGAAGCCCGTCTCCGCTAGAACCGGGCGACTAGGCTGGAAGTGAAGAATCCTGATCCGGGCTGGACCTCCACGCGATTCCCCGGGGGTGCACCCCGATGGCACCATCCGGTTCGCGACGGATCGTGAAAACGAGGGTGCCCGTGCTGCCGTGGCCGTCGCACCATTCCGGGAACTCCTCGTCGAGGTGAAGCTCGGCGGCGGCCTCCAGCAGGTCGCCGAGGCGTGGGCTCGACCCGAAGCGCCAGTCGAGGATGCGCTGTTGTTCGAGGATAATGCAGCCCTCCGAGTCGGTGATCGCCGCCACGCTGATCCTCGGGTCCCCATAGCCACTCTCGAAGGTGAAAGACACCTCCGAGCAGCCCCGGTTGGGAAAGAGCTTTTCGATGGCGGTCAGCAGGAGGCTGATGGTGACGGGAAGGAGGTCGGCGGGGATTTCTGACGATTCGGAAGGGAATAATGCTTTGAAGTTCATAGCGGAATGATCCGAGGTGGTGGATGGCGCTCGCTCAGGAGGCGGGCAGCACGCGGTCGGTGCGGGCCCAAACCTTCGCCCGGCCCGTTGCCACGACATCGAGTTCGCCGGCGTCGTTCCAGGAGATGGACAGGTTCACGTAACCTTCGGCACCGGGTGATTTCCGCCACTCGGGCAGGACGTGGTCGAGGTAGCGGGAAGCGGCCTCGCTCAGGAAGGAGCCGATGGTCCGGTCGCCGGCGGGCTTCCAGGTGATGAGGAATGCACCCTCGCCAATGGTGAATCCCTTGGCGTCCTCGATGCCGATGATCTCGATCTTCGTGGCCTCGTGATCCCCCTCGAATTGGAAGGTCACTGCCGCACAATCGCGGGTAGGGAGGATCTCCGCCGCCGCCTTGAGAAGCAGGGCTGAGGCGACGGTGAGAATGGATCGGGGCGGCTCGATTTCGTTCTGCAGATCGCGGGAGTAGATTTCCGAGAGCTCGGAAACCTTGAGATTTTCGAAGGTGCTGCGGTGGATGGTCATCGTGCTGGTAAAGGGGCCTTCGTTCTGGCCCTTGCTTTGGCCTGACGGAGGCGGCCGCTTGGATTCGAGGTTCGCCCTGCCGCGGGGCTCCACCGAAAGGCGGCCTTGGCCATCGACCTGGATACCGAATACCAACAGGCCGCGGGTTCCGTTCTCTTTGTTCCAGTAGGAGTAGTGGTGATCGAGGTGATCCCGGGCACCGGCGGCCAGCATCGCGTGCAGCGTGAACTGCCCGTAATTGCACGCGAGGAGCACCTGCACCTGCTGGTCGACGAAGCATTCGCCGCCATCTGGCATCAGGTAGGCGACACGGATCGCGGAGACTTCCGGGTTGGCGCTGTATTCGAACCCGAGGATCAACGGCTCCGTCGGACGTTCATCGGGACGCCGGCAGGTCAGGTAGAGCAAACCGCAGGCGAGAAGGAGCAAGCTGTGCGGCTCGCGGTCCGGGGTGCTGCGGAGGTAATTGAACTGGCGGCTGAGGCCGGCGGGGGTGGATTTGGCAAGTTGGATGGCGTTCACCTAATATGGGAGAAACCGCGCCGCGTGGTGGCGGCGCGGGAAGGCAGCAAACGATCTTGCAGGCGAGCGCACCGAGCTCCGGGATCTGGGCCCCCATCATCTACGGGCTCCGGTGCTGATCCGCTTTTCCGGGATCTGCCTAACGGTTGTGGCGCCGGGGATTGGCGCGCGGTGTCTTGTGGAAGAGCCGACGCGGACGACGGGCATGCTCGGGTCTGGGAGAGCTGTAACGAGGAAAGGGCAAGCGAGGGTGATTCAAAACGCGCCTGCGCTCCTTTCCGGAGGGAACCGGCATCGCTCCAGGAAGCCGATTTTCAACGATTGTGTCCGGAGTCTCTGGAGGCGTGGGAGCGGGAGGTTTGGAGGAACGTGGATGCATGGATTATTGCAGTTTGGAAGACGGCTCCGGTCCCGGCAGTACTCGGAACCGGAGCTTGATCGGAAGGACTGCCGGCCCGCAGGAGACCGGTCGCGGGCGGGCAATGAGTTCCGTTCAGTTTCATCTAACGCAGTGCCGCCGGGTATTTCACTCCCCTCCCCTGCGGTCGCGCCCGCGGCGGCACCCCCACCCCCGGGGGATCATGAACACACCCCACAAACGCGG
>CBIHMP010000350.1:0-3977 GCA_966211015.1 uncultured Luteolibacter sp.
CTCTCAGCCCGCCAGCCAGCAACCGGCCCTCGCGCTGTCACCCGCGCGCCTACGGGGGCCTCAGCCTGCGGGGCCTCAATGCCGCTGCATTTCCAGCAGGCTGCGGAACATGTCGTGCTTCGCTTCCAGCTCTTGGAAGGTGCCGTCGCCAACGATGCGGCCCTGCTCGAAGACAAGGATGCGGTCGGCAATGCGGATGGTACTGAACCGGTGCGCGATGATGAAGGTGGTGCGCCCCTTGGCGAGGCTGGCGAGTTCCTCCTGAATGCGGGCTTCCGCCCCCGCATCCAGCGCGGAGGTGGCTTCGTCGAGGATCAGCACCGGCGCGTTCTTCAGGAAGGCGCGGGCGATGGAGATGCGCTGCTTCTGGCCGCCGGAGAGCTGCGCGCCGCGCTCGCCCACCTGCGTCTCGTAGCCCTGCGGCAGATCGACGATGAAATCGTGCGCGTGCGCCTGGCGGGCGGCCTCCTTCACCTCCTCCTCCGTGGCGCTCATGCGGCCGAGGCGGATGTTTTCAAAGATGGTACCCGCGAAGAGCACCGCCTCCTGCGGCACGATGGTAATATGGTCGCGCAGGTCCCTCAGGCGGAGATCCCGGATGTCCACGCCGTCCAAGGTGATCTTTCCCGCCGTGGGGTCGTAGAAGCGCGGCACGAGGCTCGCGAAGGTGGTCTTGCCCGCGCCCGAAGGTCCCACGAGCGCGACGACCTGCCCGGCGGGAACCTCCAGCGAGATGCCGTGCAGGGCCGGATTGTCGCCGTAGGAGAACTCCACCCCTTGGAAAGAAAGACGTCCTTCCACCTTGCGGATGTGAACCGGATTCGCCGGATCGACCACGCCTTCCTCCGCCTTCAGAATGACTTCCAGACGATCGAGCGAGGCTTCGCCCTGTTTCATCCGGTTGTGGATTTCCCCGAGCTTCTTCATCGGGTCGTAGCACATGTAGAGCGCCGTCACGACGCCCATGAAACGCTCCAAGGAGAGGCCTTTCGAAGCCCCGTAGCCGAGGGCAAAGGCCACGACCGCGGCGGCCACCATTTCGATAAACGGCGGGGTGAGGTAGCGGTATTTGATGACCTTCAGGTGGAACTTCGTCCAGCGGGCGATGCCGTCCAGAAAGCGGTTCCCCATCATTTCCTCCAGATTGAAGGCGCGGATCTCGCGGGTGGCACCGAGCGTTTCGGCGAGAACCGCGGAGTTGTCGCCGGATTCGCGCTGCATGTGGGCGGCTTTCCGCATCAGGCGCTTGCCGATGAAGCGGATGGGGACCACCACCACCGGGATGCTGAGCAGGCAGATCAGCAGGAAGAAAGAGTCCTTGTTCTGAATGCTGTCTGAAATCAGGAAGACCAGCGCGCCGACCAAGGTGAAGGGCTGCTTGATCAGATCATTGGAGATCGTGGTGACAACGCCCTGCAGCATGTTCGAGTCCGAAATAACGCGGCTGATCAGGTCGCCGGTCTTGCGCCCGCTGAAAAACCCGAGGGGAAGCCGCTGCAGCTTCACGAAGACGGACTGCTGGATCTCGCGCAGGACATGCAATCCGGCCGCGGTAACCCAATAGACATTCAGGAAGCCCGCGATGCCGCGGATGAATGCCGCGAGCGGAATGATCGCACAGGCCGCGATGAGGATGGCGCGGGGGGCGTTCTCCTCCCCCACCTTGGTCGCGAAGTAGCCCCGCAGTTCCTCCGTCTTGCGGAAGGTGGCCATCTCGTCCTCGAAAGCCCTATTCAGGAGTTCGTCCGCCTCCGCGGGCCCCATGGAGCGGCCGACGGCCTCGCGCACTTCGACGATCCTTTCGGTCTTTCCGAAGATCACCGGAAAGACGGTCTTCACCATGAGGGGAAACCCGAAGCCGCTTGCAACGGCGAAGACGATACCGGCCGTAACACCGGCAATGAAAGTGCTCCTGACACCGGCGAGGTATCTGAAGTAGGGGTAGAATTTCTTCATCCGTGGGGGCGGAGGTTCCCCCCGCCGGGCCCCCGCGGCAAGCCCGGAACTAAGGGCCGGACCGGACGAAAAAGCTTGCCTGCCATGCGGTTGCCAGTCCGCGCCGGTGCGGCTAGGGTGCGAGCCGTGACCCTCGAAGTCTCCACGCCCGCCCTGCTCTTCCCCGCGATCAGCCTGCTCTTCCTGTCCTTCACCAACCGCTTCCTCCACCTCTCCGCGTTGATCCGCCAGCTTCACAAGGACTGGCTGGAAAAGGGCGACGAACTCCTGCGCGCGCAGATCGACAACCTCCGCCGCCGCCTGACCTTGATCCGCGGCATGCAGCTCTTCGGTGCCTTCAGCCTGTTTCTTTGCGTGGTCTCCATGGTGGCGGTGATCGGAAACATGCAGGGCATCGCTGTCCCATCCTTCACCGTCGCGCTGCTGCTGATGGGTGCCTCCCTGGCCTGCCTGTGCTACGAGGTGTGGATCTCCGGCGGCGCACTCAGGATTCTGTTGAATGCGGTGGAAGACCGGCGGTAAAAGCCCATCCTGAGCCCGTGGACGATCTCTTCACACCGAAGCCGACTCCGGCGCCGAAGGCGCTCTCCGTGACGCAACTGGTGCGGCGGATGAAAAACCTGCTCGAAATCGAGCTGGGCGAGCTGTGGGTGGAGGGGGAGGTCTCCAATCTCAAGAAGCAGGCGAGCGGCCACTGGTATTTCTCGCTGAAAGACGATGGCGCACAGATCCAGTGCGCGATGTTCGGGGCGCGGAAGAAACCGGGCTCGGAAGCGATCGAGGACGGGGCGAAGGTGCGGGCCTTCGCGGAGCCCAGCGTCTATGAAGCGCGCGGGCAACTCCAGATCATCGTGCAGCGGGTCGAGCGCGCGGGTGCAGGGGAACTGCAGGCGCGCTTCGAGGCGCTGAAACGCAAGCTCCAGGCGGAGGGCCTTTTCGATCCCGAGCGGAAGAAGCCGCTGCCACCTTTCCCCAAGGTCGTCGGCATCGTCACCTCCGACACCGGGGCGGCGATCCGCGACATCCTCAATGTCCTGGAGCGCCGTGCGCCCTGGGTCCAGCCGGTGCTTTACCCGGTGCGCGTGCAGGGCAGAGGCGCGGAAAGGGAGATCGCCCGGGCGATCAACTGCCTGGCCGATCCGGAGTGTCACGGCCTGCCCTCCTGCGATGTCCTGATCATCGGCCGGGGCGGCGGATCGATCGAAGACCTGTGGAACTTTAACGAGGAGGTGGTGGCCCGGGCCATTGCCGCCTGTCCTATTCCGGTCATCTCCGCCGTGGGCCATGAGATCGATTTCACGATCGCGGATTTCGTTGCGGACCTTCGCGCTCCCACGCCCAGCGCCGCCGCGGAACTCGCGGTGCCGGATGGGGAACAGCTCCGCACCCGGCTGGGCGTCCTGAAGCGCCGGCTTTCCCGCCGCGCCGGCGAGCGCCTGGAGCGGCTGGCCTACACTCTGGACAACCTGCGCCGCGGAGTTCTCTCCCGCGGGGGCGAGCGGCTTCTGCGCGAGCCCGCGATGCGGATCGATTCCGCGCGGGCTCGTCTGAACTCGGCGGCGGAGGGCATCCTGAGGGATCGCGGGCAGCACTTGAAGGAGCTGGCGCGGACGCTGGCGATCCACCATCCGGCCCGGCAGATGCAGCTCCGGCTGGATCACCTGGCGCGCCTGCGCAGCCAGCTCGAGCGGGCGGCAACCCGGCGGCTGGAGCACACGGACCAGCGCCTCACCCGGTTGAAGTCGATGCTCCGCACCCTCGGCCCGGAGTCGGCCTTCGAGCGCGGATTCTCGATCGCAATGGATTCCTACGGCCGGATCATCCGCTCGCAGGCAGACGTGGCAGCGGGCGACGAGATCGTGACCAAGGTGAAGGACGGGGTCATCCGCAGCGTGGCGACCGATTGACCGCTCCGCGAAAGAAAGGGCGGCAGGCCCGCCTCGCTCGCGGGTTTTGCCGAAAGCGAGGGGTTTGCACACGTTTGCGGCCCATTTCCCGACTACCGGGCCTTTTCCTTGACC
>CBIHMP010000351.1:0-3967 GCA_966211015.1 uncultured Luteolibacter sp.
TCCTCTCCGAACGGCAACTGGACCTTCGGCCGGGGCTGGTACAACGGCAGCTTCGTGGATCACATCGACGGCACCATCGACGAGGTCCGCTTCAGCGATACGGCCCTTGCGCCCGGGCAGTTCATCCAGGTGCCGGAGCCGGGCACCACCCTGCTGGGAGCTCTTGCCGGCCTCGCCATCATGGCTCGCCGGAGGAGGTAATCCGGATTTACCCGATACGCCGGCCCTCCTGCAGGGCCGGCGTCTTTGTGCGCAGGGGCGGATGGCACCCGGGGAAACGACCCGGACGCCCTTCTGGACAAGCCGCGCGGACTCTCTAACGTCCGTTTCGATATGCGCCCGTCCCTTCTCCTGCTCGCCCTTCTCGCCGGCCTCGCTGCCGCCCAGGAACATCCCGCTCCGCCCGCCGATCCCCCCAAGGAGGAGAAGCCGAAGGAGGAGAAGAAGGTCGAGCCGGTGACGAAGGACGGCTCCGTGACCATCGACGGCAAGAAAATCGACTACCAGGTCACCACTTCGAAGCTGACGCTGGAGAAAGACGACGGCACCCCGCGCGCCTCCATCTTTCACGTGAGCTACCTGAAGAAGAACGCGGGCGACCTCTCGAAGCGCCCCGTGCTTTTCGCCTTCAACGGCGGACCGGGCTCCTCCGCGGTGTGGCTGCATCTGGGCGTGCTCGGACCGAAGCGGGTCGAGCTGCCGGGCGATGGCACCAGCGCGCCGAAGCCCCCCGCCCGCCTGGTGCCGAATGAATTCTCGATTCTCGACGTCGCGGATCTGGTCTTCGTCGATCCCGTGTCCACCGGCTACAGCCGCGTCGAAAAGGACGGCAGGCCGGAGGAATTCCATGGCGTGGAGGGCGATGTGGAATCCCTGAGCGATTTCATCCGCCGCTGGGTGACGGAGAACAACCGCTGGACCTCGCCGAAGTACCTGCTGGGGGAATCCTACGGAGGCATCCGCGTGGCGGGGCTGTCCGCCAACCTGCAATCCCGCTACGGCATGTCGCTGAACGGGGTGGTGCTTCTTTCGTCCCTGCTCGATTTCCGCACCCTCAGCCCTTCCCAGGGGAACGACCTCGCGTTTCAGGTATTCCTGCCGGTGTACACGTCGGTGGCGCACTTCCACGGAAAGCTTAAGGGCGACCGGAATGCCTTGGTGAAGCAATCCCGCGAATTCGCGAGCGGCGATTATACGACCGCCCTCCACGCCGGGCGCGGACTGGATCCCTCCATGCGCCAGGCCGTGGCGGAGAGGCTCTCCGCTCTCACCTCCCTGCCCCTGCAACTGATTCTGGATTGCGACCTGCGGGTCGATCCCACCCGCTTCCGCGGCGAACTGCTGAAGAAAGAAGGCAAGGTGCTCGGCCGCTTCGATGCGCGGGTCGCTTGGCCGACCACGGATCCCTCAATGCCCTTCGCGGACTACGATCCCTCGTTCTCCCTCGCGCTCGGCGCCTACTCCACGACGATGCTCGGATATCTGGGCGGCGAGCTCGGCTGGAAGGAAGACTCCCCCTACGAGATCCTCACCGGAAAGGTGCAGCCGTGGAAGATGGGCAATGGCAACGGCTACGTGAACATGGCCGGTCGCCTCTCCACCGCCATGCGCGACAATCCGCACCTGAAGGTGCTGGTCATGGGAGGCCATGCGGATCTGGCCACCCCGCCGGATGGCATCGCTTACTCCATCTCCCATCTGCTCGACCTGCCGGATACCGCGCGGAAGAACATCCTCTTCACCGAGTATGAAGCAGGCCACATGTTCTACTTGAACCCTCCGGACCTCGCAAAGGGCCGCAAGGATCTGGTGGACTTCATTTCGAGCGGCGAAGGGTGACAGCGGAGGGAAACCGCCAGCCTCCCGCCTGCGGCCCCGCTTCATCGGATGTGCGCCGAATTCATCTCATAACCTACTTTGCATGAATGAGTCTCATTTGCGGAAAGGATGAGCGAACTTCATCGCCGCAGTGCGGATTTCGCACGCGGCGGGCCCGGCAAGACCACCACCTTGGCAGGCCAGCGGCTCTCCTCCCACCCGCCTTACGATGAAAAATCATACCCTCGCCTCCCTTCTCGCCCTCGCCGCGAGCACCGTAGTCGTCCATGCCGGAACCCCTGCACCCTCGCCCGAGATTGCGGCGGCTTCCGAAGCCCCATGGATCAAGCCCTTGGTCGATATCCGCCTGCGCTACGAATTCGCGGACGTGGACGGATTCGATCCTTCCCATGCCCTCACGGTGCGCGAGCGCCTGGGCCTGAAGACCAAAGAATGGTTCGGCTTTTCGGCCCTGGTCGAAGGCGAGTTCACCCAAGCCGTCATCGATGACTACCACGGCGGTGCCCCCGGCGTGGACCCCTCGGACCCGCGGAACAGCGCGATTCCCGATCCCAAGAACGAGGAGCTCAACCAAGCCTACCTCCAGTATAGCGGCTTCGACACGACCGTGAAGGTCGGCCGGCAGCGGATCATTTACGACAACGCCGCCTTCATCGGGAATGTGGGATGGCGCCAGAACGAGCAGACCTACGATGCGGTCTCGCTGATGAACACCTCCGTCCCGGGGCTCACGCTGAACTACGCCTACATCGATCAGGTGAACCGCATCTTCGGCGAGGACGCGCTCGGCGTCGCCGAGAATGCGCCCGGCGAAATCCACCTGCTGAACGGCTCCTACGCCGGGATCAAAGGGGTCACCCTCGGTGCCTACATGTACCTAATGGACTTCGAGGACGCGGGCTCCACCGGCTGGGACAACGATACCTACGGCGCGAGCGCGAAGGGCACGCTCGGCGGCATCACCCTCTATGGGGAACTCGCCTGGCAGGAGGAAGCCGGTCCGCTCAATGACAAGGACGGTCTCTACGCCCATTTCAATGCCACCAAGACCCTCTTCGGCAGCCACGCGCTCACGGTCGGCATCGAGCACCTGGACGCGGGCGTGCAAACTCCGCTGGCCACGCTCCACGCCTTCAACGGCTTCGCCGACGCCACCGATGGGAGCCGCCTCGCCGGCACCCACCCGGGCCTGACGGACACCTACGCCAGCTACACCATGCCGATCTTCTGCGGCATCAAGTGGATGAATGCCGTCCACATCTTCGGCGACAACGCCGTCAGCACCGATCTCGGCTTCGGCTTCGATTCCGTGCTCACGAAGAAGTTCGACGACCATTTCACGGCCATCGGGAAGCTGGGTTACTTCGACACCGAGGATCCCATCTACCGCTCCACCACCCGCGCCAGCGTGGAGCTGAACTACACGTTCTGAGGAGGCTTCCTGCCCGGAGCGACGGCGGTTCCCGTGATCGCCGCGCTTCGGGTGGTTGATGCCGGGGGTGACGACGGACAGGAGGGAAGAGTTACTTCATCCCCGCTTCGTTCAGCCTTTCCGCCATTTCCGCCTTCTGGAGTTCCGCGGTGAATTCGGAGAGATCCCCCGCCATCACTCCGGCGAGATTGTGGGAGGTGTGGCCGATGCGGTGGTCCGTGATCCGGCTCTGGGGAAAATTGTAGGTGCGGATCTTTTCCGAGCGGTCGCCGGACCCGATCAGCGCGCGGCGGTTCGCCGAATATTTCTCCTGCTCCTCCCTCTGCTTCATTTCGTAGAGGCGGCTGCGGAGGATCTGGAGGGCGCGCTCCTTGTTCTGTCCCTGCGAGCGGCCGTCTTCGCACCGGACGTAAAGCCCGGTGGGCAGGTGGAAGACCTGCACCGCGGATTCGGTACGGTTCACATGCTGTCCCCCGGCACCGCCCGCGCGACAGACTTCGATGCGGAGCTCGTCCGGCTTCAGCTCGACGTCCACTTCCTCCGCTTCCGGCATCACGGCCACCGTGACGGTGGAGGTATGGATCCGCCCCTGCGTCTCCGTGGCGGGTACGCGCTGGACCCGGTGGACCCCGGATTCGTATTTCAGGGTGCGGAAGACTTCGTCCCCCGTGACGCGCAGGAAGACTTCCTTGAAGC
>CBIHMP010000352.1:0-3966 GCA_966211015.1 uncultured Luteolibacter sp.
CCCGGCAGCCGAGCGGCGTGAGCCGCGTGATCCCCAGATACCACGTCAGAGGCAAGGCCACCCCCAGCCCGGAAATCCAGAGGAGATCCTTGGCTTGGAAGAGCGGGGCTAACCCAGACGCGAGCCCGTTGATCCGCCGACCTCTCCGGACGCTTTCAAAGCAGGCTAGGCAGAAAATCAGGAGAAGAAGGACGAGCGAGGCCAAGGCCAGCACCCGGTCCAGCAGGGCATGTTCGGCGTTTCTGCCGGGTGTGAACACGGAAGGGTCTTCATGGGCGGGGGAAAACCCGCTGTTCGCCCAGGCCATTACCCCCATGCCCCGGTCCGGCCGGCCAAAAGGGAAGCTCGTGACGAGCGCCGACTGGATCCCCGTCACTTGGCGATCCAGCTTTGCCTCCTCCGCGCCCATCCCCATGCGCTTGGCCACGATCACCATCTCCGAGCCCCCCTCTCGCAGGCCATCCATAAGGGTCAAATCGCTCTCGTACGTTGCGGAAGAGACCAAACCGGCTCCCAGTCTTTCCCAGACGCCGATCAAGTTCCGCAGCCCCTCCGCGTCTTTCGCTTTTTCCAGTCGCTCCGCTTGAATGCGGAACAGGGCCCGGAGGGTCGCGGGGTTCCGAATCAAGCTGAAATCGTACGACAGAGAGTCGGCGAAACTGGAGAATCCCGCTTCCCCCGCCCAAGTTCCGGGCCGTTTCATCTCCATCAGCTTGGGACGGTTCCGTTCCAAGGCATAGGAATGAAACTCCCGCGCTTCCGAGGCTTCCTTCAGAAGCGCGAGAGCTTCCGTAAAGGCGGTCTCGTCGATGACACCCCCGCCGGACGGATCGATGGCCTCGTTGATTCTTTGCAGTCCTTCCCGTGCGGGCCAGATACCGTTGTGGGGATCGATCCGCTCCCAGGTCTGGCGATAGTCCGGCGGGAGGCCGGAGGGGCTGTGGAAGTAGGCTTGCGCATGCTCCTCGTAGGCCGCCGGATCCCCGGGCGGCGCTTCGCTTTCCGCACCGGCGACTCCGGCGATCCCGCCGCTGTAATGGTAGGTCGTCATTTCCATGACCGACCGAGCCTCTTGAAAGAGGCCGACCATGTGAAAGGCGGCAAACCCGGCGCAGAAGAGTCCCGTGAGTCCCGCCGCCAGTGCCTCCCCGCGCCAACGGCGGGGCGTGCTTTCCTCCAGCCGCTTCACCGCGGCTTCTAGCGCAGGCCCCGGCGGGCCGGAGTAGGCCAGCCGTCCCATCAGTTCGCCGCGCGCTTCATCGCGGATGCCCGGTTGATCCTCCAGAGGGCGCGTCGCGAGTTCGATGAAACGGACGTAAAGTGGATCGTCGGTCATCAGAGATCCGAGAGATACTGTTGCACCGGCTCCGGTACGAATTCCGCGTCGGTCGCCTCTTCCGCGGCGAGCTGCATCTGGGCGCGGATGATCGCGGGATCAACCGGTGGCCGGTAGCCCTGAAGGCTGGCCCGCAGGGCGTCGGCCGGGGCGGGGGTGCCGGTCCGGGTCAGGCGATAGGCTTTCACCGCCAAGGCTTCCGCGGCACCCGGCGTAAGCCAAGGCGGGACGAGAGGTAGCAGCGCGGACTTGGCGGCATCATCCAGCGGGAGGCCGCGGCGTTTGCAGAGCGCGGCCAGCAGGACCATGCCCTCCTCCGGCGTGGCAGTGGGGAAGATCGGCACCTTCACGTCGATGCGGCCGGGGCGCTTCAGGTCCACCTCGATCAGGTCGGGCCTGCTGGAGGCCAGCACCCAGAGGATTTTCCCGCGGTTGCGGGTGTCGGACATTTCCGCGGCCAGCATCGAGTAAACCCGACTCGAGACCCCGGAATCTCCGGTTCCCGCGGCGCGGCGGCCGAGCGCTTGGTCCGCCTCATCAACGAAGACAATGCAGCGGCCGAGCGCGTGCAGCAGCGCGAAGATCTTTTCCAGATTCGCCTCCGTGGAGCCCACCCAGCGGTCGCGGAAATTCCGCAGCGTGACCACCGGCACCCCGGCCTCGCCCGCCAGGCATTCGGCCAGGTAGGTTTTCCCGGTTCCGACCGGCCCGCAGAAAAGGTAGCCCATCGGCAGCGCCGCGGTGTCGTCCTGCCGCCACAGCTCCAGATCCTGGCGGAGGCGGGTCTTCACCCCGTCCAAGCCGATCACGTCGTCCAGCGTCCGGTCGGGCTCGATGAACTCGATCAGTTCGCCCGCGTCGCGCTCCACCAGCGTCTTCCTGAGTTCCCCCAGGTCGGCATCCGCCAACGGTTCCGCCGCGTGATTCCGGCGGCGCAGGAAGGCCTCCAGCGCGGCAATCGAGGTGCCGGCCAGCCGTCCGGCGACGCGCGTGAAATTGGCGGTCTCCCCCAGGGCTTTCGGGCAGTCCGGCTTCAGCAACTCCACAGCCCCGGCCAGGTCGGCCGAGTCCGGCAGCGGAACCTCGAATTCCGTCGAGCGCGGGTTCGCCGCGACGAGGGGGTGAAGATGGTGGAGGCGGTCGGCGATCAGGAACACCGCTTGGCCTTGTGCCGCCAGCGTGGTGTCGCTGCCCCAGGAGCGGATGATGGAAGCGATCGCGTTCAGCTCGTGGTTCAGCGATTGCGGGAGCACCGGCACGTAGAGCTGCGCGTCCCGCAGGATCACTGCCACGGAGACGGCTTTCGCGCCTACGGCCCTCAGATTCCGCGCGTATTGGAGGAAATGCGCGATCACGCGCACCGCGGGCAGCGGCAGGGAGGGCATCTCCCCGATCTCCTTCAGCGAGGGCCACTCGGCGAAGATCTCCTTCCCGCGCTCCACCCGCAGGCCCATGCCGGGATCATAGGAAAGCACCACCTGGAAGCGCGGCAGCAGGACATCCAGCAGGTACTCATTCAGCCGCCCGAGCTTCGGCCCGCCCGGCAGGCGCAGCAGCATGCGGTCCGCCACATTGCCGTGGAGGATGAATTGACCGGCCGCGCCGCTGTCATAGCGCGCGATGATTTCAGCGGCCCAGAAAGGGAGCGTCGGGGCATCAGGCATCGCGCGGATCAGAGAGCGGGAGACGAGGGATGTCGATAGCAGCCCTTCCTGACGGGCGGGGGCGGTTGGCGCTTACTTCAGCTTCACCGTCACCTTTTCCTTCGTCTCCACCTTCAGCCCGTCCACGTCCTTGAAGGCGGATGCGGCGGCGGCGGGTTCGTCGATTTCCATGAGCTTCTTCAGCTTGGCAGGGTCGGAGGCCAGCTTGCCGAATTCCATCTCCGCGAGAGTCACGGTGCTGCCGTCAACATGGGTGGCGTCGCTTTCGGCGATGCCGCCGGGAAATTCGAGTTTGAAAGACATCTTCATGTCCTTGAACACGCCCTGCGCCATCGCCAGTTCCTGCTCGCCGATCTCGGGCTTCTCCGCCTTCTCGCCCTCCGCGGGCTTGTTGTCCGGGTTGTCGAGGGTTAGCACCCCGTCCTGATAGGTGAAGGTCATCGGCTTCTGCTCGGCCTTCTTTTCCTCCGGCAATCCTGGCGGCTGCATCGACTTGCCTGCATCGGAGACGGACCCGCCCATCGTGTAGGCGACTTTGTTGATGTCCTTGAACTTGTAAACCACGCGGCCTCCCTTGCGACCGTCCTTGTCCAGCTTCTCGACCTTTTCCACCTCCACGCCCTCGCCCAATTTCTTCGCGGCTTCGGCGGCGCTTTCCGGATCGGTCATCGCGGAGAGCGGATCCTTGCCTGCGCCTCCGCCGAGAGCGGCCATCTGGTCCATCATCGCGCTCGCCTCGGCGCTGAAGAGCGTCTGCTCGGTGATGGTGCCGCTGCCATCCTTGTTCACCTTGATGACGGCCTCATGTTCGAGGCATGCGGTCGTGAAGAGCGCCAGCAGGGCGGCGGGGAGGCAGGTCAGCAGCTTTTTCATGAGTTCTCTTGAAGCCTGCCTGGTGCGGGCGCTTTTACAAGAATTCCCGTCTTGCGGGGCTATTCTTCCACCTGCTCGCCTTCCTTGAATTTG
>CBIHMP010000353.1:0-3960 GCA_966211015.1 uncultured Luteolibacter sp.
TTGTCATTCCCCCGAAGCCGGGTCTCTGTTAGAGGACTCTATTCCATGTCCTCCACCCATCTTTCGCTGAATTACCACATCGTTTTCAGCACGAAAGACCGCCTGCCGATGATCTCTCCCGAATGGAGGGAACGCCTCCACGCCTACCTCGGTGGCGCGGTGAAGCACTCGGGCGGCATTCCGATCGCGGTCAGGGGAATCGCAGACCACGTCCATCTCCTGCTTGCGCTGCCCGCGACCCAAGCGCTCGCCGCGGTCGTCCGCGACGTGAAGGCGGCTTCTTCCCGGTGGGTTCACGAGGAGATGCATCTCGAGAAATTCGCGTGGCAGGAGGGCTACGGGGCCTTCACCGTCAGCCCCTCGCAGGCGGCGGCCGTTTCCGCCTACATCGGCAATCAGGAGGAGCATCACCGGAAGAAGACCTTTCAGGAGGAGTACATCGCCTTCTTGAAGAAATGCGGGTTGGAATACGACGAGCGCTTCCTTTGGTAGGGCGGTAACACGCCGGGCGGCGGGAAAATCACACGTCCTTCTCCCGCGGCCCTCCGGGACGCGATCCCTTCCATGCTCCTGACCGGTGGCTTTCGCTACCGGCTAATTTCCGATGCCCCTCCGGGGCGGGCGATGGAGAACCGCCGTCCGATGCCCCTCCGGGGCGGGGAATGGAAAACCGCCGTCCGATGCCGCTCCGGGGCGGGGAATGGCAGTTCCTTCCGCTTCATCGCCCTTTCACTCCGGACGCTCCCGCTGCCTATTTCCGTACAAGAAAGACCCGCTGGCATCACAGGGGGGAGCGATATCAGCGGGTAATCCTCGGGGGGTGTTCCGGGGGGATTTGCAGGCTCGGCCGTTGGGGGGATGGCGTTGCTTACGGGATCAATATGTCCGATTTTCCCCCGCTTTGGAATCACGCAATCGCGTGGTATTCAAGGTACCCCGTCAATCCCCCGTCCGGGCTTCGCGACGCTCGGCATCCAGCCGGTGCTGGCGTGCCTGGAGGATCTCCCGGCGGCTCAGCAGGCCGAGGAGCTCCGGCTCGCCGCCGCGGGAAACGACCGGCAGGCGGCCGATCCCGTGGAGGATCATGCGGTCCGCCGCTTCTGCCAGGCTTTCATCCGGATGCGCCACCACCGGCTCTTCCACGCCCGCTTCCAGCACGGTGGAATGCGGCGCCGCCTGCATGGCGGCGAGCACGTCCGCCCGGCTGATCACTCCGGCCAGGATTCCATTTTCATCGGTGATGGGGATGAGCCGGGCGATGCTCCACCGTGCTTCCGTGCCTGCCATCCGCTCCGCCAGTTCGGCCACGGTGACGGCCCGCGATACCGTCAAAGGCTGCCGCAGCATCGCTTCCCCCACCGTGAAGCCGTGCAGGAGATCCGGCTCGTAGTCGGAGGGCACCCGCACGCCTTTCCGCGCCAGCTTCTCCGTCATCATCGTCTCCCGCATCGCCAGGCGCGAAACGAGCACCGCGATCGCACAGCCTAGCAGCAGCGGCCCGAAGGCCGAGGTCGAGTGCGTCGCTTCAAAGCCGAAAGCCACCGAGGCGAGCAAGGCGCGCGAGACGCCCGCGAAGATAGCCGCCATGCCCACCAGCGCCCCGAGCCCCACCGGCATGCCCTCGAAGCCGGGCACCGCCTGCAGCGCGTGGGCCACCAGGGCCCCGGCCGCGCCGCCCAAGGTCATCACCGGCGCCAGGGTGCCGCCCGCCGTGCCGCTGCCGAGGCAGAGCGACCAGGAGAGGAATTTGAATACCGCCAGCAGGACGAGCGCTCCGGCCGCCAGTGCGATGGTCACCGGGGCCGGGTGTGTGTGTTATACAGGGCGGAGGGTCCGCGGGTCGATCCACCCGATGACGCCCACCGCCAGCCCGCCGAGCGCCGGCCACCACATCCAGTGGATCGGCAGCCGCTCGTAGAGATCCTCGATGGCGTGCAGCACGCGGGTGATGAAGACCGCCGCCGCGCCGGCCGCCAGACCGATGAGCACCGAGCCCGTGGAGAGGACCGGACCCGGTGCTCCAACCGATACCACTGGAAGCATGGGAAAAGATTCGCCGCTGAGCGCGCGCAGCCCCATCGCACTGCCCGCCGCGATGGCCACCGGAATGAGGCTGCGGCCGCGGAATTCGAACAGCAGCAGCTCGATCGCCAGCAGCACGCCGGCCAGCGGCGTGCCGAAGACCGCCGTCATTCCCGCCGCCGCGCCCGCGGCCAGCAGGATCTTCCTCTCCGCGGTGCTGCACGGGATCGCCTGACCGAAAAGGGAGCCCGCCGCGCCGCCGCTCGCGATGATCGGGCCTTCCGCACCGAAGGGCCCGCCGGTGCCGATCGAAATCGCGGTGGAGAGCGGCTTCAGGACGGCGATTTTCAGTGAAATGCGGCTGCGTTTCACGATCACCCCCTGCATCGCTTCCGGGATGCCGTGGCCGCGCACCTCCGCACTGCCGAAGCGGGCGATGAGCCCGATGAGCAGGCCGCCGGCGCAGGGCACCAGGATGCCCCACGGCCCGAGCGTGCTGAAATCCGGCGCGTGCTCGTGCACGGAGACCGTGCCGTGGAAGGAGAGATTCGTGATCAGCCAAATCAGCTTCAGCAGGCCGATTCCCGCCACGGCGACGGTGAGGCCTACCAGCACCGCCAGCAGCGGCAGGCGCAGTTGTTCCGCGGCAGCCTTCACGCGTTCGCCGGTGGTTGTTCCAAGCTCCGGAAAAGCGCCACGATTTCCGGGCTGAGCTGCTTCAATTCCGCACGATGCACCTGTGTCAGGATTTCCAGCTTCGCCTCGCCCGCGTCGGTGAGAGTCAGACAGACGGCGCGGGCGTCTTCCGGAGATTGCCAGCGCAGGATCAGCCCGCCGTGCTCCAGCCGCTGGGCCAGCTCCACGGCGGTGTTATGCTTGATCCGCAGCCGTTCCGCCAGCCGTGTCACCGTCGCGCTGGCACCGGGGCTCGCGCGGATCACCAGCAGCGCCTGGTGTTGCTGCGGGGTCAGCCCCTCGCGCGCCACGGCGCTTTCGCTGAACTCCAGGAAGCGGCGCAGGGCGTAGCGGAAATCCGCCAAGCGGACGTAGTCGGCATCCGTTAGTTTTCGGGTTCGGGCGGGCATCCGGGGCTTGCAATGTATCGTATGGCGATACATTGCAAGCCCCGCGTCGCCGGGACCGGCAGGCGCGCCTCCCTTGCCTCCCGTGAATTCCAGCGATCGCGATCTTCCCGTTCCCGCTTCCCCCCTCCATTTTCCCATCGAATGGCTCGGTATCGAGCTGAGTGCCGTGAGCCGCCGGGAAAAGCTGGTTTCGCTGTGCGGCGGCTTTCTGGCGATCCTCTTCCTGGTGCTCATCAGCCAGCACACGCTGCACCTGCCCCACGCCACGGGACTCATCGCCTCCATGGGTGCCAGCGCCGTACTGCTCTTCGCGGTGCCGCACGGCCAGCTCTCGCAGCCGTGGCCGGTGCTCGGCGGCCATTGCCTGGCGGCGGTCATCGGGGTGAGCTGCGCCCGCTGGATTCCTTCCGCTGCGGTGGCCGGGGCCTGTGCCGTGGGCCTGAGCATCGGTGCGATGCACCAGCTCAAGTGCATCCACCCGCCCGGCGGGGCTACCGCGCTCACCGCGGTGCTCGGCGGGCCGGCCGTCCGGGAGCTGGGCTACGGCTTCGTCTTCTGCCCCGTCTTTGCGAATTGCCTGGTGATGCTGGGCGTGGCCGTCTTCTTCAATTCCTTCTTCGGCTGGCGGCGCTATCCCGCCGCTTGGAACCGCCGGCCGGAGCCCGTCTCCGCGGACCCGCAGGAACCTTCGCACGAGGAGGTCATCGCTGCGCTCCGCACCTTGGACTCATTCGTCGATATCTCCGAGGACGACCTCGTCTCGCTGGTCCGGATCCTCCGCAAGAAGTAGCGGTACAAGAAAAACCCGCCGGCGTCGTCGGGGGAAACGAGAGCGGCGGGTTTTCCCTAGGGT
>CBIHMP010000354.1:0-3953 GCA_966211015.1 uncultured Luteolibacter sp.
GCCAACATCACCGGATATTCATGCAGGCCGTCGAAGAGCACCGGTGCCAGCAGGGCATTGAAGCACCCGCCGAGCACGCCTCCGAAGGACATCCACAAATAGAAGGCCGTGAGGTTTTCCGCCTCCGGGCGATCCGCCGCCATCCGTCCGTGACAGGCCAGCGCGGCGACGAAGAAGCCCGCGAGATGGAGTCCGGCCAGAAGCACGATCGGCGTGGTAGTTTCCATCCCGATCACCATCACCACCGCCACCAGGAGCACCGGCAGCAGCCGGTTTGCGAAAGTGCGCGGGATGAAGGGCCGACGCGAGAAAACGACGATGAAGGTGAGGAGATAAAGCGCGAGCGGCAGCACCCATAGCAAAGGCACCGCGGCGATCTCGCTGGAGATGTACGAGGTCATGCTCAGCATCAGGCTGGAAGGCACCATCGCGCATGCGGCCCATCGCCACTTCCTCGCCGGCCCGATGTTTTTTTCCGGCGGCGACATCGGAAGATGAACGTTCGTCTGCTCTCTCCCGCGTACAAGAAGGCCACAGACGGCGGAAAGCAGGACCAGCGAGACGAACCCGACTGCCCATGCGCCGGCCTGCCAGGCGAGCGTGGTATTGGGCTCGATCAGCAGCGGGTAGCCCAAAAGACCGAGCAGGCTCCCGGCATTGCTCGCCGCATAGAGAAAATAAGGGTCCCGGGCGTCCGGATGGCCGCTCGCGGAGAACCAGCGCTGGAGCAATGGACTGGTCGCGGAAATCGCGAAGAAAGGGGCCCCCACCGCGAAGGCGAGCAAGCCCAGCAGCCACGGTATTGGGTTGCCCCCGGCAGGCTGGAGCCACCCGGCTGGAACCTCCGGCGGCAAGGCAAGCGCGGCGACAAGAAGGACGCTGCAGTGGAGGGCGACCTGCGTCCTAAGCCGGAACTTCGTCCCCAGCCAATGGGCATACGCATAGCCCGCCAGCAGGACCGCCTGATAAAAGAGCATCGCCGTGTTCCAGACGGCCGGACTCCCTCCCAAGAGCGGCAACACCATCCGCGCGAAGATCAATTGCAGCAGGAACATCAGCCCCGCGCCGAGGAAGATCGTGACGCCGAAGATCGGCAGCGTGGCGCGGTGAAGAGGCATCTCCACGGAGAGACAATCCGGACGTCCTGCGCCCGCCAAACCAAAAAGGAGCAGCCGCCGGAAATGGAGAGTCCATCCCCCCGTTTTCCGAATCCGCTTCGCTCAGCGCCCTTCCTGGAGGGTGGCCGTAGCTTGCAGCGGCCCTGGTTCTTGCATCCCGGGCGCGGGCGGCTTGGAGAATTTCCCGAGGAACAGCGCGCGGAACACGGGCGACCGGCAGATGAATAGCCTGTAACCGAGCATGGTGACCACGGTAGTCGCGAGCGTCACTAGCAAGCCGAGCCAGAATTGGCTGCCAATGTAGGGCCGGATCGCGAAAGCACAGACGTAAATCACCAGATAGTGGAAGAGATAGACGGTAAAGGCGGATTCCGCGATAAACCTCATCAGGGGAGTTTCCTTCGAGAACAGGCGCTCGAAAGCGGCGAAGAGGGCAGAGGCGAACATCAGCGCCACATAGACCTCCGCAAGCAGACGGAGGACCTCGCCCGCCTTGTCGGGAATAGAAGGCTGAACCGCCCTGGCTCCCCATAAGAAGAGACCGGCGGCCACGATTTGGAGCCAATTGAAGCGGTGGAAGGACCTGAGCAGCCGCGGCGACGCGAACATCAGCATTCCGAAGCAGTAGAAGCCGGCATAATAGCCGATCGCACGGAGCGGAAAGTGAAAGGATTCCGACGCAAGGGGTTTCCCGACCACCTCATAGGTAAGGCGCGCGGCGAGAGCCGCTGTCGCCACCACACCCGCGGCAATGAATAGCATGAACCCGTCGGGGAGTCTCCGGAGCTTCGGGCGCAGGAGGTTCACCGCCGAATCCATCCAACGGATGGCGGAGGTCGAGAACATGGCGGCAAGACAAAGCAATACCCCGAGGAACCACACATGAAGGTGCCAGTTCCAAGTTCCCTTCATCGCCGGCGGGATGCGTCCCGCAACGAAATCCGTGAACACGGGTGCGGCAGCGCCATTGTGGTAGCCGAGAATCAGGTAATTCGTCAGCGGGTTCAACAAGATCAACACGCTGAGCAAAGGGATACCGACCGCCGCGAGACGGCGGCGCATGATCGGCTGCGCCCCGTAACGCTTGATAAGCATATAAGAGAGGAAGCCGGAGATGATGAAGAATGCCTCCATCCTCACCCAACCCGAAACCTCCGCCACCTTGTCGAAAAACACCGAGGTGCCGACGGTGCTGGCATGCACCGGGATGCCCCAGAGGATCATGACGCCCTTCAGGGCATCGAGGTGAAAGTAGCGTTTGGCCGGCACCTTGGCCGACCGGGGCGTGATCGCGGGGACGTCTGACGCTTGAAGATGCATGTGGGGGATGCTGGAAAAATGTCAAGATGGCCCGCTCATGCAGCTCCGGCGGACCTGTGGCTCGCGGCATTCGGAGCGGGATTCCGGATGGAGTGCGGGGATCCCACAGGGATCGGCAGATCGCGGTTCCTGGGAAGCAGGACGCAGGGATATGGCCGTGTCCCCTCCTCTCCGATGAGACGCTGGAGAGCGGTATAATCGATCTTGCCAGTGGGTAAGAGCGGGAACTCCGCGACCACGCGCACCGAGCAAAGGCTGCCCTTGATGTGATAGGTCTTCCGGAGAAACGCGATGATTTCGTCTTCCGGACCCGCGGCCGCAATGGCCACTGCCATGTGGGAGTCGCTTCCGAGAACCACGCATTTGCGGCTGAATCGCGTCGAGAGCTGGCGCTCCACGTCGTCACAGTTGATCCGCAAGCCCATGAGCTTGATGAACCGCTTCTTGCGGCCGAGGATGTAGCAGAAGCCGTTCTCGCCGATCCTCGCGATGTCCCCCGTGTGCAGGCGGCCTCCCAGTTCGTCGCCCGCGGCGAGATCCTCGCGACTGCCTGCATAACCGAGCATCACGTTGGGCCCGCTGTAAACGAGTTCGCCCTCCACGATCTCGATTTTGCCGCCGGGAACGGGAATGCCGATCGACCCGCGGCCCTCACATGCCCGCTCAGGCGGCACGTAGGCGATGCGTGCCGTGGCCTCAGTTTGGCCATACATCGTGTAGTAGCGTATATGCCGCTGGCGCGACCAGGCCGCGAAGTGCTCCTGTAGGTTCACATCCAAGTGGCCGCCGGCTTGGGTCAGCGTCCGCAGCGAAGGCAGATCCATTTCCTCGAAACCGAGTTCGTGCAACACCTGGTAAACGTAGGGAACGCCCGACATGGAGGTGGCCCCGTGCTGCTTGAAGTAGCTCCAGAACTCCGGCGAGCGGATCTTCCGGCCGGTCAGCAAAACCGTCGCCCCTGCCAGCAAATGGCTGTTAATCACCGATAGGCCGTACGAATAGTGCATCGGTAGCGAGGTGATCGGTCGTTCGTCCTCACCTATCCGGAGGTACTCGGCGATCGAGGCCGCGTTTGCCTGTAGATTCGCATAGGACAGGCGCACCAGTTTCGGATTCCCCGTGGATCCGGACGTCGAGAGTAGCAACGCGAGATCAGGATAAATCGGAGGGTGGGCCACCTCGCACTTCGCACGGTAGAGACGGTGGGATCCGGCGGTATGACCGGTCACACGGTAGCCCGGGTACCCTTCATTACCGGCCGACCAGATGAAATCCGGCCTGTAGCCGGCCAGAAGAGGCTCCAGCAGGGCGGGTTCCATGTCCTGGGGAAGCAGCAGGACAGCGTGCCCCATCTGCAGACATGCCAGATAGGCGGTCAGCGAGGGCAAATCATTCCGGCAGAAAAGGAAGCCGAGTGCCTTTCGCGGGAAATCGAGGCCCTCCTTGATCGCCTCGACATGGGTCTGGAGCCGGGCCCTGGACAGGGTGCAACCGTCATCGGTGACAATGCAGGAA
>CBIHMP010000355.1:0-3953 GCA_966211015.1 uncultured Luteolibacter sp.
ATGATGTCCTTCTCCTCGTAGGGAAGATCGTATTTCCGCATGATCGCGCGGACGCCCTCGCTCCAGCCGCAGAAGGTCTTGAGGTAGGCGGTGATTTTCGGTTGGGGCTTGCTCATGGCGCGGAAAATACACGCCCCCGGCCTTCCGGCAAGCCTTGCCACCTTTTGCACGGCACCGTTAGTTTCGGGTGTGTTCCGCGCTTTTCTGCTCCTGCTGCTCGCAGCACTTCCTCCGGCGGCATAAGGAGGCACAAGCATGACCCGTCCCCGCATCAGCATCAATTTCGCCGTTTCCGCCGATGGGAAGATCACCTCGGTCGGGAAGCGTCCCTCCGGCTGGACCTCGAAGGAGGATCACGCGCGCCTGATGAAGCTCCGCGAAGGGGTGGACGCCCTGCTGGTGGGGCGCGGCACCTTGGACGCCGATCGCATGACGATGAAGGCAGCGGGCGACCCCTGGCGTTGCGTCGTCTCGCGCAGCGGCAGATTCGATCCGGAGCATCCGCTCTTCCATAGCTCCGGCGGTCCCATCCACTTGCTGGTGACGGAGGGCGAGCCTCCGGCACTTCCCGGCGCGACCGTTCACACCGGGAGCCTCGGCGGCGTTCTCGAAGAGCTCGCAGCGGCCGGAATCCGGAAGATCCACTGCGAAGGCGGCGGAGAACTCGTCCGGGAACTCGCCGCGATGGACGCAATCGACGAGATCCACCTGACTTGGGCGGGGCACACGCTCTTCGGCGGACGCGAGGCCCCGACGATCACGGGCGTGCCCGGCGATTTCCTGCCCGCTTCAAGGGAGTTCGAGCTGGCGGAGTTCGATCCGCGGCCGGAGATCGGCGAATGCTTCCTGAGCTACCGGCGGAAGGCTTAGTGAGGCTTTTCCGCGCCCTCGTGCTCGTCACCGTGCGTCGCATCGCCATGATGCTCGCCCTCGCCGTGGGCGGCGTGGCCGTGCTGCTCGTGGAGGGCCTTGGTCTCTTCCCAGGAATGGCGCTCGCAGGAAACCGAGGAAAGGAAGAGTCCGGCGGCGGCGGCGGCGAAGAGGGTGGTCGATTTCATGCCGGGGCCGATGTAGCGCATCGGCGGGCGATGGCAAGCCAAGGAGCGTTCCTTTTCGAGTCTTGCGGAGCCGGGCGGAGTCCCCGGCCTACCTCCTGATCCACTTCGAAATCGCAGAGGCCGCCCTGACGTGGGCTCCGGGCCCGCCGAGCTTGGACGCGGTGGAAAGGAGCTTTTTCCGGATCTCTTCGCGGAAAGCATCGTCGCCGAGAAAGCGGGAAAGCGATTGCTCGACGTGCAACGGATCCGCGTCGGACTGGATGAATTCCTCCACCACGCGCGCCCCCGCCAGGATATTGATCAAGCCGATGTGCTCGATCTTCACCACCGCCCGGGCCACCAGGTAGGTGGGCCATGCCACCTTGTAAACCAAGCAGTAGGGGAGGCCGAAGTAGGCCGCTTCCAAGGTGGCGGTACCGCTCGCCACCACCCCGCAGGCCGCCCGCTGCATGAGCGAGTGCGCGCCGCCCTCGGATATTTTCACGGAGTCACCCAGGTTCGCGGTCGCGACCATTTCCTGCATCCGCTCCGCCAGCTTCGCCGAGGCTCCGCAAGCCTCGAAGCGCGTCTCGGGGCGCTTGAGGTGCAAGCGCCTCGCGGCATCCAGCATCATCGGAAAGAGCCGCGCCACTTCCCGTTCACGGCTGCCGGGCAGCAGGGCCACGAGATCCTCCTCCCGGGGGACCCCGTCCCGCTCGTCCTCGAGTTCGTCCACCAGGGGATGGCCTACGAAAGTGGTCGGCAGTCCCGCGCCCTCGAAAATCGGTTTCTCGAAGGGAAAAAGGCACAGCATTTCATCGAGGAGGCGGGCCATCTTCGGCAGGCGGCCCTTGTTCCACGCCCACACCTGAGGACTGATGTAATAGATGATTTTCGTGTCCGGCAGGGCGCTTTTGACCGCTTCCGCGAAGCGCAGGTTGAAGCCGGGGTAGTCGATGAGGATCAGGACCTCCGGCTTGAACGCCTTTACTTCATCCAGCATCTCGGCAAAGCGCTGCTTGAACCATCCGTAGCGTTTCAGCACCTCCCAGAGGCCCATCACGGCCGCTTCTTCCACCCAATCGCGGATGCCGTCACCGGCCGCGGCACGCATTTCCGGGCCGCCGGCCCCGCGGATTTCCAGATCCGGGTGCATTTCCAGCAGCGCCTTCAGCATCCCCGCCCCGTGGGCATCGCCGCTCAATTCCCCCGCGATGACATAAAGCGCTGCGCCCATGTGGCGCGGACATTAGGCGGAGCATTGACGCGCTGGCCATGAAAAAGCCGGACAGGGAGGAAATCACCGCGCAGGGCGGGGGAATTCGTCATTGATTTCGCCTCCGTGCGCTCCTTAATCGCCGCTCGCAACAAGCTAGCTACATGGCAGAAGACCCCGCCGATACCCCGCGCCCGCTCGCCGAAATTTCCCACGGCCCTTCCGCCTTCGAGGCCTTTCTCGATCGCAACCAGAAGGGCATGATCGTGCTGGGAGTCGTGATCGCCCTGGCAGCCGGGGCATGGATCGTCGTCAGGGGGATCAAGGCCAGTGCCGCTACCGCAGCCGGCGAGGCGCTATCCAAGGCGGAATCGCTGCCGGATCTCCTCGAAATCCAAAAGAAACACGCGGGTACCCCCGCCGCAGGCAGCGCGGCGATCCTCATTTCCAGCAAGCAGTGGGAAGCCGGCGAACAAGATGCCGCTATCGAGACGCTCCGCAAATTCATCGCGGAGAACGCGGAACACCCGGCAATCCCCACGGCCCGTGCGAGCCTGGCGACGCGCCTGATGCAATACGGCAAGAAGGACGAGGCGGCAGCGCTTTTCCGCGAAGTCGCGGATGCGGGCGATAGCCGTTTCATCGCTCCCTACGCCTTGGTTTCGCTCGGGGATATGGAGAAGGCTGCCGGGCGGACCAAGGAAGCCGAAGAGGCCTACAAGCGGGCGGCGGAGGACTTCAAGGGCAACCCCTTCGCGAATCTCGCGGATCAGCATCTGAAGCTGCTGAATTTCAAGATGCCGGCCGAGGTCGAGCCCCCGCCTGCCCCGGCACCGCCGGCGGGCGCGGATGTCCCGAAACCCGAGATGACTCCCGGCGCAGCGCTTCCCGGCGAGATGAAGGACAACCCGCTCGGGAACATCCTCAATGGCGAGGGCGCGACGCCCGCTCCTCCGGTGGAAGAGGCACCGGCTCAACCTGAAAACGGCGATGCGGCAAAACCCGAAGAAGAACCCGCCAAGCCGGATGCCGCTCCTTCCGGGGGGGAATCCAATTGACTTTCAATCTTTCCACGCTCCTAATTTCGATCCTAATTCCACGAGATGAGTAACAACATTTTCCAGAAGATCACCGGCAACAAGCCCGGAGCCGAGCCATCCGCGCCCACGCCGGCACCTTCCTATGCTCCGACGCCGGCCGCCGCCGCAAGCTACGAGTCTCCGGCACCTGCCGCTGCTCCGGCTGCTTCCGCCTCCAGCACTGCCCCGCAGCGCCCGGTCGGACCGTCCCGCAACGTCCTCAGCTCCGACGTCGAGATCAAGGGCACGGTGAAATTCACCAACGACCTGGTGGTCGATGGCCGCATCGAAGGCGAGATCCAATCCGATGGCAATCTGACGGTCGGCGAGAACGCCCGCCTCAAGGCCGAGATCAAGACCAACACCGTGGTCGTTTACGGCAAGGTGCATGGTAACATCATCGCCAACGAGAAGGTGGAGCTGAAGGCGACCGCGGAGGTTGTCGGCGATATCAAGGCGAAGATCCTTTCCATCGAGCCCGGCGCGATTTTCGTCGGCAAGTCGAACGTCGGGACGCCGTCCACCCCGGCGGCAGCCGCGAAGCCAGCAGGTGCCTCTCCGGCAGCGGGAGCCGCTCCGGCCGCGAAGTCCGAGCCGCCGAAGCACGGCAATCTGACCGGC
>CBIHMP010000356.1:0-3949 GCA_966211015.1 uncultured Luteolibacter sp.
CGCGTGAAGCGCCAGGCGCTGGCTCTCCGCCAGGCCTGCCACGAAGCTGTTTACCGCCGCATGGGAGGAGGCGTCGGGCCGCGACGACAGGACCGCTTCCAGCACGTGAATGCCTTCCAGATGCTCGGATGCTTCGTGCAGGGTCTCGAACTGCTCTCCGAGCCAGTCCTGGGCCTTCGGGGAGTGGAGGGCCAGGGAGCACAGATAGGCCACCACGGGGTCCATCGGGGCGGCCTCCACCTTCTCCGGCTCCGGCGGTGCATTGCGGTCGCGTGCGGCCGGTTTGTTCTTGGCCGCCTTCGCGGCTCGCAGGACGGCATCCCGAAGCTCCGGAACCCCTGTCCTCAAGCGGGTGGCCACGTGGTTGATCATTCCGTCCCGGTTCACCGGGTCGGGGACGAGCGCCAGCAACGCGGCACACTCGCGGGCGAAGGCCGAGCGCTGCTGGAGGTCCGCCAGACGGTTGTCCGCGGCGGCGCGGTCGATCAGGAAATCGAAGAAATCCATCGCCTTGGCGAGGATCTCCCGGAACGCATCCGGCCCGTTCTTCCGCATGAAGGAATCCGGGTCCTCCCCGGCGGGCATGCGGACCACGCGGACGGGGATGTTTTCCGCGGCCAGTTCGCGGAAGGCCTTCTCTGTCGCCGAGAAGCCCGCTTTGTCCGCGTCGTAGCAAAGGATCGCATTCTTGGTGTAGCGGCGCAGCATCCGGGCATGCTGGGAGGTCAGGGCCGTGCCGAGGGTGGCGACGGCGTGCTCGATGCCCTGCTCGTGGCAGCAGATCACGTCGAGCTGCCCCTCGCAGATCAGCACGGCGTTCTCCTTCAGGATCGCCTTGCGCGCTCGCTCGAACGCGAAAAGCACGTTCGATTTTTCGAAGAGGGGAGTTGCGGGGGAGTTGATGTATTTGCCGCTGTTAGGATCTTCCCGGATCTGCCGGCCGGAGAATCCGATCACGTCCCCGTGGTCGTTCCTGACGGGGAACATCAGGCGATCGCGGAAGCGGACGTAAACGCCGCCCTGCTCCCGCTGCACCAGGATTCCGGAGGCCACCAGATCCCGGCCCGCGAAGCCCTTCCCGCGCGCCCAATCGAGGAACATCTTCGGTTGCTCCGGCATCCAGCCGACCATCCAGCGGACGGCCATCTCCTTCCCGAAGCCCCGGGACTTCATGTATTCCCGCGCGTGGGTGGCTTCCTTCGTGAAAAGCATCCGGTGGAGGTATTCCGCGATCTCGCGGTGAAGGTCCAGCAGGCGCCCGCGCTCGCGGCGCGCCTTGTCCTCCCTGGGATCAGTCGTTTCCTCCACCACTGCGATGCCCGCACGGTTGGCGAGTTTCTTCACCGCGTCCGAGAAGGTGAGGTTCTCGTATTCGCGGACGAAAGTAATGGCATCGCCGCTCTTCCCGCAGCCGAAGCAGTGGAAAAACTGGCGGACGGGGTTGATGTTGAAGGAAGGGGTCTTCTCGTTGTGGAAAGGGCACAGCGCCTTGTAGGAGGGGCCCGCCCGCTTCACCGGGATATACGCGCCGATCACCTCCACGATGTCCGTGGCGGCAAGGATCTGCTCGGTCGTTTCCCGCGAAATCTGGGGCACGCCCCCAGTAAAGACAGGTACGGGGGAAATCAAAAGCGCGGACGATGCCGAACTTTTCAGATGCGGAAGCAAAAGCCCGGTGCAGCTTCGCTTGGATCGGCGGAGACCTTTCGTTGGTCCCAACCCCAAAAAATCGTTATGAAAGTCGCCCGCAAGAACTCAAAAGGGGAGACCCGGGAACTGCTGCTGAAAGAGTATTTCCTGAACGCCTATCTGATCGCCGTATTGAAGAGAGCCGGGGAAGAGGCAGCCCGCTTCGCGGGAAAGCCAGCTCCGCTCCCTGCACGAGTGCGTGCGGGTAGCTGAGGCCGCCGCAGACTTGCATTCGAGCGCATCCGCCCTTGAAAAGGGGGGTTGCGCTGGCATCCGGCTTGTCATAACTTCCGGCGAATGGACGACCTCCGGATTTTGAGGTCCGCACTGGGCTGGCTGGAACTGGGCTTACCAGAGGAAGCCCTGTCCGAACTTACCGCCCTCTCGGCAAGGGACCGGATGCGCAGGCACGCTTTGGAGCTTCGCTTGCTGGCCGAGATGGAGTCCCGCCGCTGGAACGCGGCCGCCGATACCGGGCGCCTGCTCTGCCTGAAGGAGCCGAAGGAGGCGCGTTTCTTTATCCATGCCGCCTACTGCCTGCACGAAACGGGGGATACCCTGGCGGCGCGGGACTGGCTTCTTCGCGGCCCGGCCACGCTGATCGAGGATCCGCTGTTCCATTACAACATCGCCTGCTACCTAGCCGTTCTCGGGGATCGGAAGCGGGCGGAGTCCCATTTGGAGCGCGCTTTTGAAATGGACTCCTCCCTGCGGGAAACGGCGCAGGAGGATACGGACCTGGCCGCGTTGCGGAAGGATGATTGAGAGGCAGGATCGGCCCTCCCTAGTACTGATTTCGTTTGAAAATTAGTGCTTGGAAATTAGTCCTTTCCCCTCGTGTCCCCGTCCGCGCTCGGTGAATTGCTTTCCGTCTTCGAGGAGAATTTCCGCTCTCGCGGGGAGATTGGAGCCTCGGTGAGCGTCTGGTGGCGCGGAGAAGAAATCCTGAGTCACGGCGAAGGCTGGTGCGAGCGGGAGAAGACCCGGGGCTGGACTCCGGAGACTCTCGCGCCCGTCTATTCGGCGACGAAGGGTCCGTCCTCGGCCACGCTGCTGCTGGTGCTTGATGAACGCGGGCTCGACCCGGAAACACCTGTCCGCGAGGTCTGGCCGGGATTCCCGGTGGAGGAAGCGACTTTCGGCCATCTGCTCTCGCATCAATGCGGCTTGGCTGCGCTCGACCGCAGGGCGGCGCTCTGGGACCACGCCGAGGTGGTGGCAGCCATCGAAGCCCAGAGGCCTGCCTGGCGTCCCGGTCAGGGCCATGGCTACCATCCCCGGACCTTCGGCGCGCTGGTGGAGGAGCCCGTGCGCCGGCTGAGCGGCAAGACCCTCGGGACGACGTGGAGGGAGAAGATCGCCGGCCCTTTGGGTCTCGAATTCTGGATCGGGCTGCCGGAGACAGAATGGCCGCGTGTGGCGAAGCTCTATCCGGGAAAAGCGGCTCAGGAGGACTTCGAAAGCGGGTTTTACCGCGAGTTCAACACCGAGGGGACCCTCAGCCGCCGCGCCTTCGGTTCGCCGCGCGGTCTTCACTCCGTGCAGGAGATGAACGACCCGAAGGCTTGGTCGGCGGGTTTCCCGGCGATGGGCGGGGTGGGCACCGCCAGTGCGCTGGCGAAATTCTACCAAGCCGCCATCGGAGCCATCGACAGCCCTCTGACGGATGCCGTGAAGCGCGCGCTCGCGCGGATGCTCGTCTCGGGCGAGGACAAGGTGCTGATCCAGCCCACGGCCTTTTCATGCGGCTGCCAGCTCGATCCTTTGGGCACCGACGGCCGGAAGCTTCGCGAACTCTACGGGCCTTCCCTCTCCGCCTTCGGTCATCCCGGAGCAGGGGGCAGCCATGCCCTCGGGGACCCGGATAGCGGCGTCAGCTTCGCCTACGTGATGAACCAGATGGAGCTGAGCGTTCTCCCCGGAAGGAAGAGCACGGAGATGGTCCGGGCGCTCTTCGGGTGACCCGGGCCGAGCGGCGTGAGGTGACCGGCCTCAACCAAGGAAGCGGATCTTCCCGGGCTTCGCCGGGAGTTCGCCGCGCGCCATGGCCGCGTGCTGCTCGTCGGAGCAGGCGGAGTTTGTCGGGGCATCGGCCTCGGCAGCATCGTGCTCCAGGTAGCCGTTCTGGATCAGCCAGCTTTCGACTTCCTCACCGGAAATGTCCGGCAACATCGTGCCATCGATTTCCACGCAAGGGGAAAGCTGCTGGCCGCTGCGCTGCTCCATTTCCCAGCGGAAGGCGGGGTTCTTGATGATGTCC
>CBIHMP010000357.1:0-3941 GCA_966211015.1 uncultured Luteolibacter sp.
GATGCGGCTGGACGTAACGGCCGTGGTGAGCACCTCCAACCCGACGCCTTCCAAGCTGCGGCTCAAGTACCGGATAGGGGCCACCGGCGGCAGCGAGGGGACCTTTGTCTTCGACCCGAACGACTACTCCGGGCTGGAGACCGGATTGTACACGGGCTTCAGCAAGGTGGCGAACGAGAATGAGACGGTCACCTTCACCCAGCCGATGGACGTGGCCTACGGGATCGGCAACCGCTGGTTTTATCGTCTGGGGGTGACGGGGGCTTTCATCTTTAACAACGCCGCCTTCGGCGACCCGGCGGTGGGCTCGCTGAAGGAAGGCTGGGCGCGGCCGGCCATCCCTTTCGAAGTGAAGCTCCTGCACGGCACGCGGCGCTCGATCGCGGTCTATCCGGAGCGCTTCCCGGACTTCGTGACCTCCATTGGCGGCAGTTCCCCGTCCTACAACAACTCCCTGGCCGTGAACGTGGATTATTCCAACTCCGGGCTGGCCAATCCGATCTACAAGCCGTCCATCCCGTGCACGGATAACGACTACGCGGTGCTGATGTCAGAGGCCAAGGACCTGACCGAGTATCCCAAGGGCTTCTCGCTGGTGACCAACATGCGTTTATACATCGGCGACGATTTCAATATCGTCTCGACCACGCCGCCGACGACGGGACTACCTTCGCCCTACTATCCGCCGGCCTCTCTTTTCGCTCCCGAGAAACGCTACGGGATCGATGTGGACCCCCCTCAGGTGAAGATCAAAGGGCAGCTCGGCCATATGGGCGGCGACACGGGAGCCGGCGGCGACCAGGTTCACCTGCTCGACTTCAAAATGGGGAGCGAGACGATGGCGAACGCCGAACGTATCGAGGTGAACCTGCGGCCGATCACGCATCCGGTGGAGCTGCCGCCGATCACGATGATGAACTGGCTGGTGGTGATCGAGGAGCGGCGCAAGGAATTCTACACGGGAAACTAGCCCGGGGCCGGGCTTCAATCCCCGGAGTAGAGGAGGCGGCCACAGCTTTCGCACTGCACGCCCTCCGTGCCGGAGTTCACTTTCACCAGCGTGGAGGCCACCAGCTTGATGTGGCAGCCGCTGCATTTCCCGCCGGAGACGGGGACGACGGCGAGGGCGTTTTTGGTCTTCAGAAGACGCTCGTAGAGGGGCAGGAGGGTTTCCGGGGCGGTTGCTGCCAGACGGGCGCGCTCGGCTTTCACTTCCTCCATTTCGGAGGCGGTGCGCCCGCGGCGCGCGGCGAGGGCGGCGAGGTCTTCATCCACGAGCTTCTTGGTCCGGGCGAGCGCCTGCTCGGCGGAGGCAAGGGCACCGCGCAACGCGTCGGCGCGTTCCATGAATTCCAGTTCCTTGGTTTCCAAACTGTCCACGTCCTTTTCGTAGCGGACGATTTCATGGCCGAGGGCCTGGTACTCGTCGTTTTTGCGGGTCTCAAATTGCTGGACTTTCAGGCGCTGGATGGTGGTTTTCCGTGTGCCCACGTCGAGTTCGACCTTCTTGATCTCCACCTCGTTGGCCATGAGTTCGTCCTTGGCCTTGCGAACGGCGGCTTCATCCCCGGCGAGGCGTTCCTTTGCCCGGGATTCTTCCTTGGGGATCTTGTCCAGTTCTTCGGCCAAGGTGCGCAGGCGGCGGTCACGGTCCTGAAGCACTAGCAAAGCCTGGATATTCGGAGACATGGCCGTTGTTAGCCCCCCGGCCGTGGGGCTGCAAGCCCCGTCGCTTGCACGGATCGCGGGTTGCAATGCGGTCTTCTTCCGCCAATGATCCGCCATCTCATGGATGACAGACATAGCGACCCCGAAAAACTGCCGATCCGGTGCCCTGGCTGCGGCCAGCGTTTCAAGGTGGGACCGGAGTTGAGGGATCGGATGGTGGAGTGCGGAACCTGCGAGCACCGGTTCCGGGTGAACGACGAGGTGGTGGTGCGTCAAAAGAGGTTCTACCCCGGGGAGCGCCGGGACGTGGCGCTGGACCGGTTTTCGCGGATTCCGAAAGGGGCCTCCGTGCCCTCGAATTTCCAGACGGTGCAGTATGCGCAGGAGCCGGTGCAGCACGACCTACAGCCGGTGTCCCCGGCCCGTCTGATTTTCGGGCTGATGGGAGTGGCGGCGGTGGTGATCGTTTCCCTGATCCTCGCCTTCGGAGGCGCACCGGGTGGCATGCTCGACGGGGCACCGCATTCGAAGCGGCTGATGCTCGCCGGATTCACTTCACTGGTGGCGGGGGCGTTTTTCATCACCGCGAACCCGCGGGCACGGGTGAGGGCGATCTTCGGCACGGTGGCATGCGCGGCGGTGATGCTATCGCTGCCCTTCATTTTCACCGAGGGGAACCAGCCGGTCGATTCCGCGGCCGTGGGTTTGGATGCGGCGGAACATGACCCGCGATCCGCAGAGGAGGACAAGCCCGGAGGCGGAGACGACCTGGAGGAACTGAAGGAGGAAATCATTTATGCGCCGCTGGAGCGGGAGATCGAGAAGTTCGCCAACTCCCCGGCCAGTGCGGGACGGGGCGCCGCCGGCATCTGGCTACGGGAACTGCGGGAGTATCACCGTTTGCAGATCGAGAAATACATCGAGCGGAGCACCGGGGCTGAACCCGCGGACTCGCACATGTATTCCCGCAGGGATGCCTATCTGATGGTGGTGTCCGGAGTGACGGAGGATCTGGCCGAGCTCGCGCGGCTGTGCGAGCGCTTCGGCGTGGTGGAGCGCATCATCGAGCCGCTGCGCGTGATCGAGGTAACGGTGAACAACGACAGTTTCGTGGAGGGCGACTTGAAGAAGCTGACCAATCCCGACGATCCTGCTTATTACGAATTGAACCGGCGGGAACTGGAGAGCATCGATCTGGAGCGCGCGATGAAGGCGGTTTCGCGGTTGGCGGAATCCGAGCCGAAACTTTACCGGAAGGACATCGTGCGCCGCATGCAGGAGCTGCTCAAGGAGGGCGGCGACAAGGAACAAGGCGACATCGGGCTGCAGTTGCAGGCCCAGATCGGCCGTGCGCTGCCGGTATGGGCGGAAGAGGGGGATGGATCCGAGGCTGCGGTGCGGACGGCCTTGGAACGGATGCCTCTGCAGACCGGCAACGTACCGGAGAGTCTGGTGAAATTCCTGATGCTCCGGAAGGATAAGGAATCGATCCCGCTCGTGGACACCTTATGGATGGCGGATGTCACGAGGTGGGAGGAGATTTACCAGGGTTTCGGAACGGCCATCGAGGAGCGGGTCATCGGGCACCTGCCGACCGCGTCGGCCTCGATGAAGAGATCGATCGCCCGCTCGCTTGCCAAGAACGGCACCACCAGGAGCATCCCTGCCCTGGAAGCGGCCCGATCCGACGCGGATAGTGAGACGGTCATGCTGATCGAGAGGGCGCTTGCGGCCATCCGCTCCCGGGACGAGGGGTCCTGAGGGGTGCAAAGGCAATGAACCTGCCGCGCGTCGCCGTCTTGATTTCAGCGCTGGTGTTTTGCCAGTGCGGCACGCCGTCGCCGCCATCTTGCAAGAGGCTTCTTCCCGGCTCCCGGGGAGCGGTCCCGGTGCATCTCGATCAGGCGCGGCACGCTTGGCAGGCACTCGCTGCGGGTGCCTCTTCCGCGGAGCATCAGGCGGCGGCGCTGGCTTCGTACAACGATGCGGTCGGCAAGCTGGTGGCCGGGATCTATTGCGGGAAGGGGAGTCTTCATGAGAAAGCCGCGGCGATGGGGACAACCATCGACGAGACCTACTCGCCGGGCGCGGGGATCCGGCTGGCGGATCTCGACGCGTTGATTCCGGCTGCCGAGATTTCGGCCAAAGAGGTGGGCGGGCGTCACGCGGCCGCAGGGATGGGAGTGCCGGTGGTCGGTTGGAAGAAAACGGCGGAAGAAGGAAAGCCGCGCTGGGACTTCGAGCCGCCGACGGGCATTCCCTTGAATCTGACC
>CBIHMP010000358.1:0-3921 GCA_966211015.1 uncultured Luteolibacter sp.
AAACAGTTCACAGCTACGGCTGGTACTTGCGCCGCTACGCCCGCACCGCAAGGGCGAAGGGTGCGACGGTGGTCCTGTGCTCGCCGGTCCCCCACAAGAAGTTCGACTCTCAGGGGAAGTTTCCAGGTGATTGGCAGGAGTGGCGGGTTTGGGTGAAATCCAGCGCCGAAGCGGAAGGGGTGCATTTCCTCGACCTCGCGGACATCGTCGGCGGGGTGTATTCGGAGATGGGTTCCGCTGCGGTTGACGCTTTGTTTGCAGACAAGGGCACCCATACCAATGCCGCGGGCTCGCTGCTGAACGCGAGATGCGTCGTCGCGGGCATGCGTGCTCTTCCGGCCAAGCCTTTGGAGCCCTTTCTCAATGCGGCGGGAAAGGGCATCGGGGAGGCGCGATGAGGCTGACCCGCGGAAAAACTCCGCAGGCCGCCGCAGCTTACGCGCCCCAACTCCACCGCTCCGCCCACCACCGGTAGGCGGGACCGTCCGGGAGGATGTGGCCCAGCCCCGGCCAAGGGAGGTGGAAAGCGTAGCAGCGCGTGCGCTGCGATGCCGCCTCGCTCCAATACTTTTTCCGCGTCACGACCGCCGTTGCCGGATCATGGTCAAAGGCGATGGTCCACTCCGGATCCGCGAACATCAGCAGGTGGTGGTGGGCCAGATCCATCAGGTGCAGCAGCTCTTCCCCGTCGGAGCGGATGCGGAAGCAGGCATGGCCGTCGGTGTGGCCCGGGGCTCCCTCGACCCGGACGATGCCGCCGAGAACCTCGGTGCCCGGCTTTACCGGCCGCAGCTTCTCCTGAAGCGTGTCGAAGTGCGAACGCACCTCCCGCACCATTCCCGGGATCTGCTTCTGGTCGCGCTTCGATTTCGAAAAGTCCGGTTCGGGTGAACGCCAGAACTTCAGCTCGTCCTCCAGCAGATAGATCTCCGCATTCGGAAACGCCGGCTTTCCCTGTTCGACGAAGCCGTTGAGGTGGTCCGCGTGCGCATGGCTCAGGAAGCCGGCGGTCACCTGCTCCGGAGAAATCCCCACGGCCGCCAGTCCGTCGTTGAGCCAGCCCATCCGGGGATTGCCGCCTTTGCCGAAGCCGGCGTCGAAGATCGCCACGTCCTTGCCGGAGCGGATCACGAGGACATTCACGTAAAGCGGCAGCGAATCCAGCCGTTCGCCGTGGCGCTCCATTTCCGCCTTCATTTTCGGACGGGCCTCTTCCGGCCACATCAGGTCCAGCCCCTCGCGCAAGCCGAGATCACAATCGCTGATCGAGAAAGCCTCCAGCCCGCCGATTTTAAAGCGGTACACGAAAGGATCGCGGAAGGGCGCGGCCGCCGCCGGAGTCTCGGCCCCGGCCTTCGAGCCGATTGCAGCCATCCCCGCCAAGGCGGCCCCGACGAAGCCGCGGCGCGAAATCCCGGAATCTTCCGAACTTGCTTTCATGGGCACACCCTACGCGGTCGCGAACCGGATTTCATCAGTGAAACGCCGGCAGCGTGTCAGCAGTTGAAAGCCACCGGCGGCATCAATCCTTCTTCGCGGTGTAATCGAAGACGGTCGCCTTCTCCAGCAGGGGCTTCAGCTTGTCCACGAAGGCCTTGTGCGCCTCGTGCGGCAGGTAGGTTTCGAGTCCGGCCTTGTCCTTGAAGGTCACCAGGAAGCAATGGGTGAAGCCGTCATTCAATCCTTCCACGCTCTCGCTCTTGCCCCATTCGTAGCCGGTCACGGTGTCGATCTTCGAGGGCAGTTCGGCGAAGGCTTTCTCGATTTCCTGCACCTTGTCCGCGGTGGCCTCCGGCTTGAATTTGAAGAGCACGACGTGGCGAAATTCGTTTTCGGCGAGGGCGGAGGTGGCAAGGACTGCAGACATGGCGGTGAGGATGAGGGCTTTGGACATGTCCGGATGCTCGGCTCAGCGAGGGCTGCGTGTCAAATCCCCGCTCCGCGGCAGTCCGCCATGCTAGCGATTGCTTGATCTCCGGGATATCGCTCTTCAGATTCGGCTCCATGGACCTCCCCGTTCCCCCGCCCATGTCCCCTTATCAGCCGCGGCAAAACTCCGGCCTCGCCCTTGCCAGCATGATCTGTGGGATCCTCGGCTTCTGCACCCTTGGGTTGACCGGACTGCCCGCGATCATCACCGGTCACATGGCGATCGCGGCCATCAAGCGCTCGGGGGAAAGCCTCGGCGGCAGGGGGATGGCCATCGCCGGCCTGATCACCGGTTACTTCAGCTTCATCATCATCGGCCTCGTCGCTGTTGCCGCGGTCGCCGGCTTGGCCGCACCGGTGGTCCTGAAGCAGCGCCACGCGGCGGACCGGGTCGAGGTCATTAACAATCTCAAGCAGATGCACGTGGCTCTGGTTGGATTCGAAAGAGAGTACGGCTCCCTTCCCTCGGACCAGCTCGCGGCCCGTGAAGCGAAGTTTTCCGGCCTCACCGGCTCCCGCGTGCTCGGCCAGTTGGATGCCCGCGGGATCGCGCCCGGAACCGGGCGCCTCCTTGGAATGAAGTCTTCCTACCCGGGCGAGTGGTACTACTTTCCGCAGGCCAAGCTCGATCCGGCAGGATCCGGAGAACTCCTGATCGGGCCGTCCATCGGGAACAAGCACCCTGTGCTCTACATCGACGGCAGGGCCTCTGCCATCTCCCCGGCGCAATACGGTGCTACCGATCTGTCGGCAGCCGTGGCCATCCCGGCACCGCCGAAAGTAAAGTGAGGCCGGCCGCTTGCGGAGCGGATCAATCTTCCCAATGGAAGTGTTCCAGCTTCAGCGTCTTCGCGCGCTCGGCCGCTTCCTTAGCCCCTTTGCTCGGCAGCTTGGCGTGCTGTTCGGCGACGGCGATGGCCGCTTCCCATCGCTCCGCGTTCTCCAGCAGCCTCCTCGCCCGGACTCCGGATGAATCGACCCACTCCCAATCGGCGGGTGCCTGTTTGGAAGCCTTTTGCAGCACGCTGAAATAAGCGTCCAGCGCCTCCGCCTCGCGCTTCTTCGCGGCGTCCTTCGGATCCGGAAGCTGCTCCAGTACCCGGGCGCGCAGGAATTCCACTTCGAAGCGCCGGGATGAATCCGGAGGCATGTTTGCCAGCAGGTCCTCGTAAATCCCGAGCGCCTGCTCCAGCGGTGCCGGATCGCTTCCGGCGCTATTGTAGAGGGCGTCGCACAGGTGCAGCCCCGCGATCAGCCGCAGCGGGTTGTCCTTCTTCATCCCGCGGAACCACGGCAGCAGTTCCCTGGCTGCCTCGGCGTATCCGAGCACCCGCGCCTTTTCCAAGCGGGCCACGTCCGAGAGCGGCCCATTGGCGGCGATCAATTTATCGAAGAGGACGAGGCTCTCCTGTTTCGCCTGGGCGGTCGCTCCCAGCGCGGCGGCCCGCGCCGCCAGCAGCAGCGCGGGCTGTGCCAAAGGATCCTGAGGAGCTTCCAGCGCCAGTTTTTCCAGTTCCAGCCGGGCCTGATTGTAGTCGCCGTTCTTGAACCGCGCGTTGCCAAGCTCGAAGCGGATCTGCGGTGCCTGCGGGTCCGCGGGATGCGCGGCGAGAAAGCCGTCCGCCAGCGCTGCAGCGTCTGTCCAGCGCTTCTCCACCGCGGCCAGACGGATTCCGGCCAGGGCGAGCGAAGCTTGCGGAAGAGCCGCCGCCTGATCTTCTCCGATGGCTTCAATCTGGGCTTTGGCAAAGGCCGGATCCGGAGGGCTCCCCTCCAGCGCGGCGTGAGCCGCAGCCAGACGCGCCTCCGCCACGCGCGGATGCCGGGGATGTTCGAGGATGAATTTGTCCAGCGCCCCCATCGCCGCGGGATCCCGCTGTGCCGTGAGGAACAACGCCCGCTCCAGCGCGAGATCGTCCGAAATACGCGGGTCCTTTCCTTGGCTGGCGGCGATGGCCTCGAAACCGGGCAGATCGCCGGTGGCCAGCCGGA
>CBIHMP010000359.1:0-3894 GCA_966211015.1 uncultured Luteolibacter sp.
TGCCGAAGCAGAGCACGCCGATCGCAAGGGGCAGCAGCCAATGGAAACGGGACCGCAGCAGCAGCGCGCAGCCGATCCACGCCGCGATCCAGTTGTTCGCGGAGCTCTGCACCTCCACCCGCGCCGTTTCGAGCGTCACGCCCTTGAAGACGAAACCGTGGAAGATCCGCCAGATCACATTGATGCAGGCCGCCGCGAAAAGGGGTGCGACGATACGCGAGGGTCTAACACCCGCGCAGCCGGCGATGTGCGCGTTCATCATCCCGGCCAGACAGAGGCACAGCGGCAGGATGATGCGGACCGCCCGGCCCGGCGCGACTCCCTGAAGCAGCGCATTCGCCCCCATGAAGGCGAGGAAAGTCCCCCACCCCAGGATCAGCCAGGCCCCCGGCCGCACCAGCAGATGCCGCCAGCCGAGCAGCAGGATGCCCGCGGTAGAAAAGATCGCCCCGGCGAGGAAGAGGAGCTGATCGATCCCCGCTCCGCCGGCGGCTTCCCGCGCCTGCGAAGCCCGGTAGTCGAAGGCGAAGGAGATCATGAAGACCCACAACAGCTTCTCCACCCGCGGCGCGGCGGCGGTGGCGGGGACTTCGATGCTGTCGGTGCCTGCGATCATGGAGCGACGGATGCTCAGCAGCGGAATGCTTCCGGATTCTCCAACGCCCGGGCCAGCGTGATTCCCCGGTCCGCCCAGCGGAAAGCGCCGCGGCAGGCTTCCAGCGCCCGTTGCGCGGCGTGGTTCAGGAATTCCAGATCGTCGATCCGCGCAGCCACCGCTTCGGCCAGCGAGGCCGGGTCCGGCGCGGTGATCGCTTCCGTCCGCGGGTCCACGGGCACGCCGCTCAGGGCGGCCTCCACCGAGGCCAGCGGCAAGCCGCGGAAAACGTAGTCGAGCGCCTTCAGCTTGAAGCCGCCCCCGAGCGCTTCCGGAATGAGGCCGACGCGGGCTTGATCAAGGTAAGGCGAAACCGAGGGGACATTCGCATCGAAAGATGCCCAGGGATAGCGCTTTGCGAGAGCGGCGAACCACGCGGGGTCGGCCTTTCCCACCACTTGGAAGGCGATCTTTGCCCGCTGGAAGGGCCCTTCCGCGGCCCGGAGGAAGGTCTCGAGGTTCCGCCGCTTTGCCAGCCACTCGAAGGCTCCGGCCAGCACCACGCGGCGCGGCGTTTCCGCGGTGATCTCGCGCGGGGGACCCGGCGCGGCCGTGCCCCCGTAGCCGGGGGGCAGCACGCAGACCGGCTTGCCCGGATTTTCCTCGCGGAAGGCGGCGGCGTCCCGCGGCGTGATCGCGGAAATCAGGTCGGCACGGCGCGCGAGGACGCGTTCCATGCGTGCGTATTTGCGGGCGTCCCATTTCAGGGCCATCCGCATGGGAAGGGAACCGCCGCCATCCGATGCCACCTGCTTGCGGACGGAAGCTTCGTGATTGTGCGCGAGGTAGGCGACCTTCACAGCCGCCGGGATCATCGGCAGGGCCCAGGCGCAGGCTGCTTGATCGATGACGACCCAGTCCCATTTGTTCCCGAGCAGGAAAGCCAGTGCCTCCCGCTGGACCGGATTTCCCAAGCGATAGGCATCGCCCGGCAAGGCGGAGAGCAGGCTCTTCAGCCGGCCGCCGGGAATGTTGCCGTGGAGTTCCCAGGCTACCGCCGGACCGCCGTCGGCAGATTTCGCCGCCTTGTGTCCCAGCACCGTAATCTCCATGCGGGGCTGCGCCGCCAACGACTCCAGCAGGCCGAGCGTATAGATCAGCTCCCCGCTATTGGCGGGGCGCGGGTCTTGCCGGGTGATCCAGAGGCAGCGCATGGAGTGGGAGGAGCTTGGCCGCGGAGACGGCGATGGGAAAGCGCATTGCGGCTGGTCCCGGAGCCGCTGCGTATCCTCAGCGTGTCGTTGCGAGGATTTCCTCGAAGGTGTTCGCCGTCTTCTCGATGGGGAAAGTCGCTTCCGCGTAGGCGCGGGCATTCGCCGCCAACCTCGCCCGTTCTTCCGGAGACGCACGGAGGCGTTCCGCTGCCGCGAGGAATCCTTCCAGATCGTCCGGAGCCACGGTCAGCCCCGCGGCGTTGTCTTTGGTGATCCGGGCCGCCAGGTTCTCCTGCGGCACCGCGAGCAGCAGCGGTCGTCCGGCGCAGAGGTAGCTGAGGGTTTTCGAAGGCACGGAAAAGACCCCCGCCTCCTGCTCCAGGATGCCCGTCAGGACATCGCCGGTGGCGAGAAGCTCCGGCAGCTCCGCAAAGGGCTGGTAGGGCAAGAGCAGCAGATTGCCCAGTCCCGCACGCCCGGACTCGCGCCGCAGCCACTCCGCGCCGATGCCTTCTGAAACAATCACCACGCGCACCGCCGGATCGCTCTCGAACCGCTTGGCCAGCTCCAGCAGCATCGCCGGATTGTGCTTCATGCCGATGGTGCCGGAGTAGAGGAACACGAACTTGTCATGGAGGCCGTTGCGCCGCGACCAGGGATTGTCCTTCGGCAGCACCGGCAGGTCCTCGATCACCGCCCAGTTCGGCACCACGGATACGCGCCCGGGATCCACGCCGAATTCCTTCGTGAGGATCGGCGTGAAGTCTTCCGTGATCGTGACGATCCCGCTGCTGCGGCGGAACTGCCGCAGATCGAGCAGGCGGTACCACGCGCCGATGAGCCCGCCCGCGACCGGGATCTTTTTCCGCAGGAGCTTATCGACGGCGAGGCTGTAGAAATCCTGCACCCAGTAGTAAAAGCGCCCTCCGACTTCCACCGTGGCGCGGGTGATCGGCTCCTGCGTCTCCGTGGGGGTATTGCCGGAAAGCACCGCATCAGGCTTCCACTTGCGCACGAAATCCGCAGCGGCTTGTCCATAACGGATCTCCATGCCACGCCGGCGGCGGAAGGAGTACTTGAAGCGCGGGTAGTCCGGATCCATCGGGATCTCCTGAAACTCCAGCGTGGGCGCGTCACCGGAATTGCGCTGCAATTCCCCGCGCGGCGTCTGCAGGGAACTGGCGAAGGCGTGGACCACCTGATGGCCTCTCGCGGCCAATGCGCGGCTCAGTGAGGGCGGAAACGCATGGCCTGCGTAATCGTGGACCAGAATCTTCATGGGGGCGGGGGGCGCGCCGATCCTTATCGGAAGGAGCCCGCCCGTCAACGTGGCTACGTCACGCGATCGCGGAGGAAGCGCGGCAGCCATCGGGCAAAAGAAAAGCGCGAATCGTCGTTCCCCCCGGAAATCCAATTCGCGCTTTTTCTTTCATCGTGAGCCCTTGCAGTGGACCAGTTGTTGTTCCCCCCGGAAGTTTCAACCGACGCTCATCTGCTAGAGATCCCGATGGTGTTTCAGGCACCGGAGCGCCCTCGCACCCCTCCAAGATCCGCAAAAAACCGGATTTTAAAAGGGTGAAGTGTTCCCTAAATCCGCCAAATGCACCCAAAACCAGACACGACCGAGCGAAAATTGAACATTGTGCCGAGCCCCTCCTTTTCAGCGCCGAGATGTGGCCGGGGGCTACTTTGGGATGAAGCTTGACACAAGCGCGGAAAACTGTTCATATGAACTCGTGAGCATTTACGAGATTCGCCCCCGCGAGAAAGGCCAAGGTGTCGGCCTCACCGATACGCTCGGGCGCCATGCCGACCTTTGGTTCCGGAATGCCGAGACGGCGATGGAGTATGCGGTGTTTTCCGCCCGGCGGGACGGGGGAACGATCCGGGTGTACGGCAGCAGCGGGATGATCCAACTGGAGCGGGAAGTGCGGCAGGAGGGCCGCTTGCAGGGTCCGGGGCTATTCGAGGCGAGCACTGGCGGCCAGATCCCCGCCCGTTGTTCCTGATTTTCCCGATGGAGCCGGCTACCAGACTCGAACTGGTGACCTGATGATTACAAATCAACTGCTCTACCAACTGAGC
>CBIHMP010000360.1:0-3887 GCA_966211015.1 uncultured Luteolibacter sp.
GCCCTATGTCACCGGCGGACTCCACTACCGCATGGAGGGATGCGCGGATATGGCCACCTGGAGGGGGCTCCGTTACGAAACCGAGCCTTTGGGCAATCCCGACGAGCGCTTCTACGGGGCACCGCCACCGAAATTCTTCTATCGCCTCTCCCCGAAGTATCCCGATTTCAATCCGGAAGACGAAGCTCCGATCATTGTCGTCCCGGGAGGATGAACCAGGGGATCAACGCAACTTCCGCTTTTTCGGATTCCGTTTTTTGCCGCCGAAGACGACTTCCTTGATGTCGAAGGCTTCGGGATCGTACTCGCCGCGGTACCAGCCGATCTGGCCGTGCAGGGCCTCCATATACTGGAAGACACCGCCGAAGTCCTCCGGCGGACATGCGCGGGCGCCGTCGATCATGACCGGGCCGGTCTCGTCGCCTTCCTCTTTCTTCTCGAGGACGACTTCATGGATCCACTCCTCCGCGAAGTCGTAGCGGTAGAGCATCCGCAGCGGCAGGCGTTTTTTCCCGATGAAATCCGCGATCGTGATCTTCGTCTCGTCCTGGAATTCGCCGCCGGGAGGAACCTGATCGGCCAATCCGACCGGGCCGATCACGTCCTTGAGATTTTTCCCGGAGCCGTGGCGGAACTCGTGCGGGTGCTTGTTTTCCCAGCCCATCGCGTCCTGAATGGCATCGTTGAGCTGGAGAAAAGTGAAGGACGCCGGCACCGAGAATCGCCGCCAGATCTGCGGGGTGATCTGGTAAAGGAAGACTTTGACGATGACGCGCGGCTCGGGCATGCGGAGAGGCTAGGCGGAGGATTCGGAGAGAAGCAAACCGCAAGTTACCCCTTCCGGAAGACTGCCGCTCAGAGCTTCTCGATGCGGAAAACGACCGGCGCGCTATTGATGCACTCCAGCGCTTCGATTCTCCGGAGGGTTTCCTGGAGCAGGCCGAAACGGCAGGTGTGGAGGATGAAGACCATGTCGAGGAATTCCGCGTCGGGCTGGTCCGGCTTGACCGGGGAATGGGTGCCGGAAATGCCGATGCCTGCATCCGCAAGCACGCGCGCGACCTCCGCGATGACGCCGGGGCGATCGGTCACGTCGAAGCGGACGTAATAAGCGGTCTCGGTCTCCTCGACGGGCAGCAGCACGCCGCTCTCCCGGTACGGGAGGAAGCCGCGATGCCCGGAGGCCTGGCGCAGCGAGCGGGCAGCCTCCACAAGATCCGCCACGACGGACGAAGCGGTGGGGTCCTGGCCGGCACCGCGGCCGTAGAAGAGGGATTCGCCTGCGGCATCCCCATGCACGGCCACGGCATTGAAGACCCCGTGGACACTCGCGAGGATATGACTTTTCGCGATGAACGAGGGTTGCACGCGGAGCTCCACCGAACAGTCGGGATGCTCCCGCACCACGGCGAGCAGCTTCACGACATAGCCGAGGCGCGTGGCGAAATCGATGTCGATGGGCCGGACCTGCTCGATCCCGGCGACGTGGACCTTGGCCGGGTCGATGGGGAAACCATAGGCGAGCGTGGCGAGGAGGATCGCCTTGTGGGCCGCATCCCAGCCGTTGACGTCGAGGGCGGGATCGGACTCCGCATAACCCAGCGCCTGGGCTTCCGCGAGGGCCTCGGAAAACTCAAGCCCGGCGGTGGTCATGCGCTCGAGGATGTAGTTCGAAGTGCCGTTGATGATCCCGGTGATCGAGTGAATGCGGTTTCCAATGAAGGATTCCTGGACCGTCTTGATGATGGGGATGCCGCCGGCGACCGCCGCTTCAAAGTGAATGGGGGTATCGTGCTCCTTGGAGAGCGAGAAGAGCTCCACGCCGCGCTCCGCGAGCAGGGCCTTATTGCCAGTGACGACGGGTTTCCCGGCTTTCAAGGCGGCGGAGACGATCTCGAAGGCGTCGGAGGTACCTCCAATCAGCTCCACCACGATGTCCACGGCGGGATCCTCGACGAGCTCCTGCCAAGAGGTGGTGAGCTTTTCAGCCGGCAGGTTGACGGGGCGTAATTTCGCGGCGTCGCGTACCAGCACTTTCGCGATTTCCAGTTTCACTTGGCCGCCGGTGCGGTCGCAGATGAGGCCGGAATTGCGTTCAAGCGCGAGGACGACCCCGGAGCCGACGGTTCCGAGACCGGCGAGGCCGATGCCAAGGGAGGAGCAGTTCACGCCGCGAGTCTCGGGCGGAGGCGGCGAGCGGAAAAGCGCAAAGCGGGTCAAACGTCCGGAGAATTCTCGGCAGCCAGCCAATCTCCAAGCTGGTCCCCCGGCAGTCCTTTTTCCACTCGCGAACGATAGTTGAGGAAGGCGGCGGTCGCGACGTCCGGCGACGGTCCGGAGGCCGGTTTTTTCTTGGCCGCGGCTTTCTTGGAAGCCTTTTTCGCGGGAACTTCTGAGACGGCTTTCTTGGCCGCTTTCTTTGCAGCTTTTTTCGCGGACATGGCACCGTAATCCAGCACGCCAGGTGCCAAGCGGCAAGACCCTTCCGCGAGGCGGTGATTGTCAGCGGGTGGGCCCGGCGTATAGTCGGGCCGTGGACAACGGCTACACATGGCGCGAATCCCGCGCGGCAAAGCCGCTCCGGCTTCCCGGTCCCGACAACATGGGATGGTGGGTGGCCGTGGCGTTTTTTGTCGCCGTGATCCTGCACGTCGCCGCGTTCTTTGCCCTCGGCCATATCAAAATCGGCCAAGGGTTCGCGCCATCGGACGAAATCGTCACCGAGCGCGTGGTGATCGATCAGGTGGAAATGCTGCCTCCCGACCAAGCGGTGGTGGAACCCGACCCGCCCGTGAAGGCACCGCCGGACGCGGCCGCCCTGTTGGAGGAAATCGACATGCTCGACAAGCTCCCGGAGAACACGGAGATGGATCTGAAGCCGGATCTCACGGACCCGGAGTTTGCCGTCCGGCTGGAAAACCCGGCGCTAAAAGGCGAGCTGGAAGGGATCGTGGTGGATCCCGCAGCGGGTTTCGATTTCGACACCGCGCTGCCGGATCTCGGCCGCTCCGAGGACCCGCTCCCCCTTGCCGCGGACGCCCAGATCATCGTGGATCCCGGTGCCAGCATCGCGGACGACACGAATCTGGATCGTTTCGCGGAGGACCTGCTGAAGAAAGGCGCGGGAGGAGTTTCCGACGTGGGGACGCTGGACGGCATGGTGACCCTGGACGACATGGCAGGTCTTTCCGCCGATGTGCTGGTGGGGAAGAAAACGATGCTGCCGAGCGACCTGCTTTTCGAGTACGACAGCGCCGTGCTGAGGGAGAGCGCGAAGGTGGGGATGATGAAGCTGGCGCTGATCATCGAAAGGAACCCGAGGCTTTATTGCTGGATCGAGGGGTATTCGGATCTTTTCGGGGCGGATGCCTACAATCTCGACCTGTCCAAACGGCGCGCTGCCTCGGTGCGGGAGTATCTGGTCAACACGCTTCACCTCAACGGCGACCGGATCATCACCCGCGGCCACGGCAAGGCGCAGCCTTTGATTAACGAGGGCTCCGTTGAAGAACAAGCACCCAACCGCCGGGTGGAGATCCGCATGCGGCGGACCCTCCCGCCGGCGGAAAAACCGGTGGTGGTAAAGCCCAAGTATCCTCCCCCCGTTCCAAAGGACCCGCCGCCAGATCCGGCCCCCGCGCCGGTCGTCGTGAAGCCGATGCGGGCGCTACCGGTGCGGGAGCGTGCTCCCCGCGCCCAGCCGGTGGCCGAGGAGACCCCGCGTGCGAAGCCGGTGGAAGAGGAAGCGCCACGGGCGAAGCCGGTGCCGCAAGACCCGCCGCGTGCCCAGCCGGTGGAACAGCCTCCCCAAGCGCTTCCCGCGGAATGATCTCCACCGGTGCCGGCTTGACCGATGCCGCGGGGCCGCTATGCCGGGACCATGAAGC
>CBIHMP010000361.1:0-3863 GCA_966211015.1 uncultured Luteolibacter sp.
GTACAGAGAGGCCGCATTACACTTTGATGACACTCACGGTGACGAAGGAGAGCCAGACCTTTTTAGCGGAGTCCGGAGTCACCTTGGAGGCCGGCGGCCGGCTCGGGGTGCCGAGTAGCACCGGCTTGCGCGGCCTCACGGTCAGGGCGAGGGTCATGGTTTGGTTTTCAAACTCGGGCATCTCCACCTCGGAGTTCCCTTTGCCCCATTTCGAGCGATCCACCAGGGTCACGATCTGGGGAGCGATGCGGAGATCGATAATGTCATGGGTTTGATTCAAGGTTGGTTCGACTTCGAGGATGAACCCGACATTCCGCGTTTCAAAGGAGTGGCCGAGCGGAGGCAAGGAAGACGGGGATGGCGTGGGCCCGCTTGCAGGGGCCGCCGCAGGGGACGGACCCGCGCGTGATCCCGATGGTGCCGTGGATGGCTTGGAGCTCTCGTTGGGGGCATACTCCGTCGGGTAGATGAGCTCGGAAATATTCTCCACGATGGATCTTTCCCCGGAGCGGGCGCAAATGATCCCGAAATACTCTTGAGCGGCGGTACCTTTCGCCACCCGGGAGAGGATCTCTTCGTAGAGCTTGCTGTCGTCGGTGATGCGGCGCCGGAGAGCGGCGGCCTCCGCCATATCCAGGGAAAAGGACTCGACGCAAACCGAGAGATGACGGGGTGCCCGGTCTTCCTCCACCACTCCTTCGGGAGGAGCGGCTTCGCGGACGAAGGGGTCGGCGGCCGGATCCGCGCCGCCGGCATTCGCTACCGGCGGCTTGGCTTGCGCGGCGGGCGTAAGCACGGCACCCGTTTGACCGGGGGCACCTTGCTGTGCGTGCAAGAGAGGTGAGGCGAGAAGACTCGCGAGTAGGATTGCTGATGGGATTCTCATGGCACCGTCAGCATCGCAGGGATCTCCACCCCTCCGGGTCAAAACGATGTCAAAAAGCCAAGCAAACCGCGGATCACTTCACCCCGAACGCGGGCAGTATTTCCGGGTCATCCAGACCCTGCACGACCATCTCCGCCCCGCAGGCCCTTAATTGCTCCGCGCTGAACTTGCCCGTCGCCACCGCCAGACAGCGTGCGCCCATCGCCCTCGCACAGGCGACATCCTTCGGGGTATCCCCGATGACCAGGGTTTCCTCCGGGGAAAAATCGCGACCAGAGTGGATCGCCGCCCGCTCCAAGGCAACCGGCCCGAGAAGGTTCCGGTCCGCATGATCGCAGCCGTAGGCTCCGAACGCGAAATGGCTGTCCAAACCATAGTGCCGCATCTTCGCGGCGGCCCCATCGGCCACATTTCCCGTCAGCAGTCCCACAATGATCTCCGGGTAGCCTGCGAGCTTCTCCAACAATTCCGCCGCACCCGGAAGGACGCGGCCGGGATGCCCGCCGTGGGCAAGGTGCCACTCGAGGCGGCGGAGATAGGCGCTGAAGAACAGCGCTTCCTCTTCCTTTCCGTGAGGGCGCGCAAAATGGGCGAGAATGCCCGCCAGCACCCCGAGATCGGTGCTCCCCGCGAGGTCGAGCGGAGGGCCCTCGCCGCCGAAACATTCGACGGCGGCTTCCTGCAAGGCGTGCATCCCGGCACCTCCGGTGTCAACCAGGGTGCCGTCGATGTCGAACAGCCAGAGCTTCGCCGCGGGCACGGGGAAACTCACTCCTTCTCCGCCGGGGTCTGCTCGGAGGTTTCCGCCTCCGCGGACACCGGGGCGGATTCGCCTTCGCCGGAAGCTTCGTGCTCCTCGTCGAAGCCTTCGCCTTCCTCGTCTTCCTCGAAGTCGTCTTCCTCCATGAGCTCGCCATGGAAGAGGTGGAAGCGGCGCTTGCGCTGGTGTTGCGGCAGCGGCGAGAGGGTCATGCCCACCGCACGGCCGTTCAGGCGCGGCTCCTGGTCCACGTGGGCGATCTGCTTGAGATCCTCGATGATGCGTTTCATCATCACGAAGCCGAGCTCCTTGTGGGCGTTTTCACGACCGCGGAACTGGAGGACCATGCGCACCTTGTGACCGGTATCGAGGAAGCCCTCGGCACGGCCCATCTTGATATTGTAGTCGTGCTGCCCGGTGCCGACGCGGAATTTCACTTCCTTCATCCGCGTCGAGCTCTTCGACTTCACCTTCTTCAGCTTGGACTGCTCGTACTTGTATTTGCCGTAATCCACGATCCGGCACACCGGCGGATCGGCATTCGGGGCGATCTCGACGAGATCCAGCCCGATCATCTTGGCTTTCTCGAGCGCCTCGCGGGAGCTCATGACGCCAAGCTGGTCGCCGTTGAACAGCACGACGCGCACTTTGGGCGCGCGGATCCGGTCGTTGACGCGTGTCATGTCACGCTGCTGACGACCCCTGAAGTTTCCTTTTGATGGTTTAGCGATGGCTTTGTCCTCCGTAGGTTCGATGCGACGCAGACAGGCATGGTCTCCCCATACCTAAGGCTGCGAAGGGGTAAGCGGAACGCTGGTCCGGATCAAAGATCATACGGAGCCGTGGTCATCGAACCGGTCACAGCGACCGGTTGGCAATTTCCTCTTATTTCGTTCCAAAGAAAGCATCAGGTGGCGTTAAGCCGGGGGAAATCGCGGGCGCGGCGGTGAATCATGGGTATCACTTCGCGGGCGACTGATGCGATGGTATAGGATGGAATATGTTACCGGGCAAGTGTGTTTTATCGCGAAAAGAGCCGGGAGTTCCATCCTTTGCAAATGGCACTCCCTCCCCTGCAGGGGCTGCCTCAAAGGCTCCGCTCCCGGATTTCCGTGGTGATTTCAGCGACGAATTGATCCAGCGGCTTCGTCCCGAGGTCTTCCTTGTCACGGTGCCGCACGGAGACTGTCCCCTCCTCCACCTCCTTCGCACCCAACACGAGCATGTAAGGCACTCGCTCCAGACGCGTGTTTCGGATCTTCGCCCCCACCTTGTCGGAGGAGCGGTCCACGGTCACGCGCACGCCGGCCTCCGCCAGCTTCGTCGCGGCTTCCTCCGCGGCGTCGATGAACTTGTCGGAGATCGGCAGCACCCTCACCTGCTCCGGTGAAAGCCAGGTCGGGAACTTGCCCTCGAAGTGCTCGATCAGCAGGCCCGTGAAGCGCTCCAGCGAGCCGAAGGGCGCGCGGTGGATCATCACCGGCCGGTGGGCGCTGTTGTCGGAGCCGACGTAGCTGAGGTCGAAGCGCTCCGGCAGCACGTAGTCCACCTGCACCGTGCCAAGCTGCCAATCGCGCCCGATGACATCCTTCACCACGAAGTCGATCTTCGGGCCGTAGAAGGCGGCTTCCCCGGCTTCTTCGGTGAAAGGCACGCCCAAGGTGGCCGCGGCGGCACGGCAGGCGTCTTCGGCGAGATCCCATTTCGCGGGATCGCCGGTGAACTTGCTGTCGTCCGGATCGCGCAGGCCGACGCGGACGCGGTAATTCGTCATGCCCAAGGTCGTGAGCACCGTTTTCACCAGGCTCAGGCAACCCACGAGTTCCGCGGCTACCTGCTCCGGCGTGCAGAAAAGGTGGGCGTCGTCCTGCGTGAAACCGCGCACGCGGGTCATCCCGCCCAGCTCGCCGGACTGCTCCCAGCGATAGACGGTCCCGAATTCCGCCAACCGCACCGGCAGATCGCGGTACGAGCGGTGCTCGCTGGCGAAAATCTTGATGTGGTGCGGACAGTTCATCGGCTTCAGCAGATAGCCTTCCAGCGTCCCGTCGGAGAGCCCGTTGATCAGCGTGGCGCAGGTGGCGTCCTCGTCCGCCAGCTTCTCCAGCGTGTCGCGCTCGGCGATCGGTGGATACTGGCTTTCCTGATAGTAGGGGAAGTGTCCGGAGGTGCGGTAGAGGTCCAGCTTGCCGATGTGCGGCGTGAAGACCTGCGAGT
>CBIHMP010000362.1:0-3862 GCA_966211015.1 uncultured Luteolibacter sp.
CGGCGAAACCCTGGGCATTGTGGGGGAAAGCGGCTCGGGGAAATCCACCCTGGCCTTCGACATCCTCTTCGCCGAGGGCCAGCGGCGTTTCCTCGATTCCATGTCGGCGTACGCGCGGCAGTTTGCCGAGCAGCTCGAAAAGCCCGAACTCGATTCCCTTGCCGGCCTTCCGCCCACGGTTGCCATCGAGCAGCGCGTCTCGCAGGGCGGCATGAAGTCCACCGTCGCCACCGTCACGGAACTTTGGAATTTCATCCGCCTTCTCTATGCGAAGCTCGGCACCCGCTACTGCCCGGATTGCGGCGTGCCCGTGGAGAAGCAATCGCTCGCGGCGATCGAGAAAAGTATCCGGGATCTGCTCAAGAAAGGTCCTGTCTCGATTCTCGCACCCGTCATCCGCGGCCGGAAAGGCTATCACACCGAGGTGGCGGAGTGGGCTCTCAAGCAAGGCTTCACCAAGCTGCTGGTGGACAAGCAATTTCGCGATGCCGAAGGCTTCACCCGCTTGGAGCGCTTCAAGGAACACGACATCGACGTGGTCGTCTCGGAAATTTCCGCTCTCGAATCGAAGCCAGGCGCGAAGCCTGCGAAGAACGGCAAAGCTTCGCCCGCGGCCGATCATCGTTCGCTCGGAACCGCAGTCCCGCGTGCCCTGGATATCGGGAAAGGCACGCTCAAGCTCTTCACCCCGGACAAGAAGATCATCCTCCTTTCCAGCGAGGCGAGCTGTCCGAGCTGCCACCGATCCTTCGAGGAGCTGGATCCGCGCCTCTTCTCCTTCAATTCTCCGCACGGCTGGTGCCCCGGCTGCCGGGGCCATGGCATGGTGCCGAAGCATCGCCGCGAGCTCGATACCTCCCGCTACGAGTCCGTGCTGGAAGCGGAGATGGATGCAGATCGCAAGATCGAGCGCCTGGAGGACGAGGAGCTCGTCGAGTGCCCGGAGTGCCATGGAGGCCGCCTCAATCCCGAGGCCCGCGCCGTCCGGTTCCAAGGCACGCCGCTCGCGGGTCTCGCCCGCCTGCCGGTCAACCATGCCGCGGAGCATTTCGGGAAGCTCAAGGTTGCCGGCGACCGTGATGCACTGATCGCGCGGGATATCTTGCCGGAGATCCGCCAGCGCCTGGCTTTCCTCCAGGAGGTCGGCCTTGGCTATCTGCAGCTCGATCGTTCCGCGCGCACCCTCAGCGGCGGTGAAAGCCAGCGCATCCGCCTCGCTGCCCAGCTCGGCTCGAATCTCCGCGGCGTGCTCTATGTGCTCGATGAGCCCACCATCGGGCTGCACCCGCGCGACAACGCCGCCTTGCTCGAAACCCTCGTCGCGCTGCGCGATCGCGGGAACAGCCTCATCGTCGTCGAGCATGATGAAGATACCATCGCGCGCGCGGATCACCTGATCGATCTCGGACCGGGTGCCGGCCGTCTGGGCGGCGAGGTCGTCTATCAAGGCGAGCCGCCCCGGCTCCCTTCCGGTGGGAAAAAGGGGCGGCCAAAAGCCCCTGCGTTCGACGTGGAAGCCTCTCCCACCTACCGCGCGCTCTCCCATCCCATCATCCATCCCACCCGCGGCAGCCGTCGCGGCGTGCCGAAAAGCCATCCTTTCCTCACCGTCACCGGCTGTCGCGCGAACAACCTGAAGGGCGTCGATGTCGCCGTGCCTCTTGGCCGCCTCACCGTGCTCACGGGTATCTCCGGCTCCGGGAAGTCCACGCTCATGCACTCCTGTCTCGCCGTGGCCGCAGCCTCCGCGCGCAACGGGAGAAAGAGCAGGAACGCCCCTTTCGCGAAAGCCGCGAACTTCGACAAGATCCAGTCCACGTACGAAGTGGACCAATCGCCCATCGGCAAGACCTCGCGCTCCTGCCCCGCCACGTATGTGAAGGTCTTCGACGACATCCGGAAGCTTTTCGCCCAGTTGCCCGATTCACGGGTGCGGGGGTACGAGGCCTCGCGCTTCTCCTTCAATACCGGCGACGGCCGCTGCCCCGTGTGTGAAGGAAATGGCCGCGTGAAGCTGGAGATGGACTTCCTTCCCAGCACCTGGGTGCCCTGCGAGGCCTGCAACGAGATGCGCTACAATCCCGCGACTCTCGAAGTCCGCTTCCGCGAAAAGAACATCGGGGAGGTCCTGCGCATGACCATCGAGCAGGCCGCCGGCTTCTTCGAGTCCCAGCCGCGCATCGCAGCGCCGCTCAAGCTGCTTGCCGATACCGGCTTGGGTTACCTCCAGCTCGGCCAGCCTTCACCGACCCTGAGCGGCGGCGAAGCCCAGCGCATCAAGCTCGTCACCGAACTCACCCGGGGCCGCGTGTCGGTGAGGAATCTCAAAACGCTCAACAGGACCAACCTCTACCTCATCGAAGAACCCACCGTTGGCCTCCACCTGGAGGACGTGAAGCGCCTCATCGACGTGCTGCACCGTCTGGTCGATGAAGGGCATACCGTCGTCGTGATCGAGCATCACATGGCGGTCGCCGCCGAAGCGGATTGGATCCTCGACCTCGGCCCCGAAGCCGGGGATCACGGCGGCACCATCATCGCCCAAGGACCGCCCGAAACGGTGGCGAAATCGAAGAAATCCCGCACCGCGCCCTTCCTGGCGACGGTGCTACGCCTTTGATCGCTCCGCGACATAGGCACAGCCCTCGAGCTCTGAGAGGCGCTGCCGGACCAGCTCCACGTAATCCTGCAGCACCGCTCCGGGGAGTTCTCCTTCGACGGTCATCAGGACCTCCCGGGAACTTCCTTCGTCGAAGCGAACAGGAATGCCCTCCACCACAAAATGAAGGCGATCATCCACCGGCGATTTTATCACCGCCTCATGCGGCACCGGGGGATCGTAAAGGCGTTCCAGCAGCTCCCGGTCGAAATGCGGGGGCGGCTCCAAGAAGCTTGACCGGATCTCGGCGATCTCAGGGGGAATGGGGAGGGATCGGAGCACATCGTCGATTTTCGCCATCCGCATCTTGAAGAGCTCGTTGCCCTCGCCGTCTTCCCGGTGGAATTTCCACCGCACGATTTTTCTCCGGCTCAGCCGGGTCCATTTCCAGTCCTCGGGGTCGAGGCTCCAGGAATCGAAATTCTGCAGATACCCGCCTTCTTCCGGGCCGTGGTCGATCATACCCCCGCGGACGATGATCGAGCCGCCGTTCAACTCCGCCTCGTGTTTGCTGATCCAGCCCGGTTTCTCGCCCGAAGTTTCGATTTGCCGGAACGTGAGCGTCCGAGGATCGAAAGTGTACACCTGCGTGTCGCGGATTTTCCGTTGGTCGGGGTATCCCAGGCTGCCGATGAGCACGATCTCTTCGCCGATCAGCGTCGCGCTATGGAAGTCGGTTGGCGGGAAATGCTCCTCCGGGTATCCGAGGATGCGGAGCGAACCGTCCTTTTCCACCACCACCACGTCGTTGTAGATGAAAAAGTCGGGATCGTAATGATCCTCATGTTCCCCGCCGATTATGATCCGTCGTCCGTCCGGCAGATCGGTCGCGGTCCGCCCGAAGCGGTTGAAACACCAGCCGGCCGGGGACTCCGAGAGAATGAGATCCGGTCCCTTGAAGTGAGCGTTCGCGGTGTAGGCGCTGATATTTTTGTCGATCAGCCACAGCCACACGGGATTGGTGAAGTCCTGCGCGGGGTGGTCTGCGAATCCCGCCGCGCGCCATTCCAAGAAAAGCTCTCGTGTGACTTCCCGCGGCGGTAGCCAGTCCTCTTCGGGCTCGTTCTCGTCCTCGCCGGGTTGAAACATGCTTCCAGATCGCGGTCTTTGCAGGGAGGAAGTCAAGCTTGCCTGAATAGCAAAGCCGCGCGGGAGTTCCCGCGCGGCTCAGGAATTCAATCAAATGGCGAGCCTTGAACTACT
>CBIHMP010000363.1:0-3852 GCA_966211015.1 uncultured Luteolibacter sp.
GGACCGACGAGGAACCATTGTGGGTTCAGGCGGTGGCGGGAGACGCCGCCGCCATCAGGGTCAGATTGTTTATCAGGCTTCGGCGGCGGGCTCGGCGGCCGCTTCGGCCACCGGTTCGGCGGCAGCTTCCGCAGCCGGTTCGGCGGCGGCTTCGGCTTCCGGCTCGTCCTTCTTCGAATCCGCGTCGGGATTGAACTTCTTCTGGATGACACGGGCGATCCGGGTGGCCGGCTCGTTGATCGTGGCAAGCAGTTGGGAAAGGATGGCTTCGCGGGACGGGATGTCGGCGATGGCCTTCAGCTTCTCGGCGTCAAGCACCGCATCGCCGAGGATGCCGACCTTCATTTCCGGCTTCTTGAACTCCTTCTCGAAGTTCTTGATGGCCTTGGCGGCGGCGAAAACCTCGCTGTCACCGGTCACGAAGGCGGTCTGGCCGACCAAACCTTCACCGATATCCGGGAGACCGGCTTCGGCGAGTGCTTTCTTCATGTAGGTGTTCTTCGCGACGTGGCACTCGGCACCGGCGGCACCCAGGCGGTTGCGGAGCTCGGAGAACTGCGGCACGGTCATGCCGGTGTAGTCCACCACGAGCACGTACGGCGAGCTGTTCACCTTCTCGAACAGAGCGTCGATGATGATTTTCTTGTCGGGATTCATGGTCGTGGAATTAGACGGACTTGGTGTAAACACCGGACTCCAGCGGGATGCCCGGGCACATGGAGGCGGCGACGGTCACGCTGCGGACGTAGTTGCCCTTGGCGGACGCGGGCTTGGCGCGCACCACGCTGTCGATGAACGCGCGGGCGTTCTCAAGCAGGGCATCTTCCGAGAAGGAAGCCTTGCCCACGGCACCGGAGACATTGCCGTTCTTGTCGAGCTTGTAGTCGATACGGCCGGCCTTCACTTCCTTCACCGCCTTGGCGGTGTCGTCGGTGACGGTGCCGGTCTTCGGGTTCGGCATGAGGCCGCGGGGACCGAGCACGCGCGCGATCTTGCGGACTTCGGTCATCGCGTCCGGAGTGGCGATCGCCACGTCGAAATCGGTGAAACCTCCCTGAACCCTCTTGATGAGTTCTTCGAAACCGACGAATTCCGCACCGGCGGCTTCGGCAGCTTCAGCGGCGGCACCGGCGGCGAAGACGGCGACGCGGACATTCTTGCCGCTGCCGTGAGGCAGGGCGACGGAACCGCGGACCATCTGGTCGCTCTTGCGGGGATCCACGCCGAGGTGGAAGGAAACGGTGACGGTCGGGTCGAACTTCGGCGCGGGGAACTTCTTCACCGTGCCGACAGCCTCTTCCAAGCCGTAGGTCTTGCCTGCCTGCACGAGTGCGGAGGCCTTTTCGTAGCGCTTGCTGCGGTTCTTCATGTTCGGTCTTTGCAGTGCTGGCGGACCCGTCCGGTTGACGGACCCTCCTGCGGTTTCATTGCCCCGGTCCGCGGACCGGGGCGGAAAATCACATGCCTTCGATCTCGAGGCCCATCTGGCGGGCGGTGCCGGCCAGGATGCGGGCGGCCGCTTCGGGATCCTTGGTGTTCAGGTCGGGCATCTTGATCGCCACGACTTCCATCAGCTTTTCCTTGGTGATCTTGCCGACCTTGATCTTGTTCGCCTCTTTCGAGCCGGAAGCAAGGCCCGCCGCCTTCTTGAGCAGGTTGCCCGCTGGGGGCTTCTTGGTGATGAAGGTGAAGCTCTTGTCCTTATAGACGGAGATCACGACCGGGAGCACGTCGCCGGCCTGGCTTTGCGTGGAGGCGTTGAACTCCTTGCAGAAGCCCATGATGTTCACACCGGCTTGGCCGAGAGCGGGACCGACGGGCGGGGACGGGTTGGCGGCTCCGGCGGGAATCTGGAGCTTGATGACTTTTACGACTTCCTTGGCCATGGTGGTAGAGGGATTGCGGGATCGGGATGTTTGAGAGCGGGTGAAGATCAGGCGCGTTCGACCTGCCAATATTCAAGTTCCACCGGGGTGGAGCGGCCGAAGATGGTGACCGCCACGCGCAGCTTGCCGCGCTCGGGATCGATTTCCTCGACGATGCCATTCTGGCTCTGGAACGGGCCGTCGGCGACCTTCACGGTATCGCCGACTTCGAAACTGATTGCGGGGCGCGCGTGCTCCTCGCGCTCCTTGATCTGGGACAGCATGCCTTCCACCTCGCTCTGGCGCATCGGGATCGGCCGGTCCTTGGTGCCGGCGAAGCCGATCACCCCCTCCATCTCCTTGATGAAATACCAGGTCTTCTCGACGAGCTGGTTATCGGGAGTCAGGAGGTTCATGTTCACGATGATGTAGCCGGGGAAGAACTTCCGTTTGGTGGAGGTCTTCTTGCCGCGGCGGATCTCGGAGACCATCTCGGTCGGCACCAGCACTTCGTAGATGTAGTCGCCCATTTCCTCCGACTCGCGCTGGCGGAGGATGCGGTCGCGGACCCTACCTTCCTGTCCTGAAAGGACATGGACCACGTACCACTGGTTCTCTGGAGACGGTGCAGGCATGACGGGAATGGGAGAAAAGCGAGCCGGGAGAGCGGGAAGTCAGTGTCCGAAGGACGTGATGAAATTGAGGACGAAGGTGCAGATGAAGTCCCACAGCGACACGAAGCCGGCCAACAGGATCGTGGCGATGAGGACCACCACCGTCGAATCCGTCAGCTCCTTGTATTTCTTGAAGCCTTTGACCTTCGGATCGGACTCCCAAGGCCAGTTGGCCTTGCGGAGCTCGCCTTTCACTTCGCCGACGAAACGTGAGACTTTTGCGAACATTCCGGTGTTACCTTCGATTTTTGCGGGGATAGGATGGCACGGAAGGTGGGACTCGAACCCACAACCAACGGTTTTGGAGACCGCTACTCTACCAATTGAGCTACTTCCGTTTGTTTCCTTCTGACCGGTGGAGGCGATGGCGGGGCACCCCGGCAAGATTGCCGAAGTGCCCCGAAAATCGTCTCAGCCGGATGTCGCGGGGCGACAGACTGAGGCCCTTCTTGAGATTTAGTCAAGAATTTCGCCCACACGGCCGGCACCGACGGTGCGACCGCCTTCGCGGATAGCGAAGCGCATGGTCTGCTCCATGGCGATCGGGGTGATGAGCTCGACCTCGAGGTTCACGTTGTCCCCGGGCATGACCATCTCGACACCTTCCGGCAGCTTGATGCTTCCGGTCACGTCGGTGGTGCGGAAGTAGAACTGCGGGCGGTAGTTCGAGAAGAACGGGGTGTGGCGGCCGCCTTCATCCTTGGACAGGACGTAGATCTCGCCCTTGAACTTGCGGTGAGGCTTGACCGAACCCGGCTTGGCGATGACCTGGCCGCGCTCGACGTCGTTCTTCTTGAGGCCGCGGATCAGGAGGCCCACGTTGTCACCCGCACGACCTTCGTCGAGCAGCTTGCGGAACATTTCGATGTCCGTGACGGTGGTCTTCTGCGTGTCGCGGATACCCACGATCTCGACTTCTTCCATCTTCTTGATGATGCCGCGCTCGACACGACCGGTGCAGACCGTTCCGCGACCTTCGATCGAGAACACGTCTTCCACGGGCATGAGGAAAGGCTTGTCGATGGCGCGCTCCGGCTCCGGGATGTAGGAGTCCACGGCGTCCATCAGCTTGTAGATGTTCGCCTTCTGGGTGGCGTCGCCTTCGAGGGCGGCCTTGGCGGAACCCTTCACGATCGGGATCTCGTCGCCGGGGAACTCATAGGTGGAAAGGAGGTCGCGGACTTCCATTTCAACGAGTTCGAGAAGCTCCTCGTCATCGACGAGGTCAACCTTGTTCATGAACACCACGAGGGCGGGCACGCCAACCTGGCGGGCGAGCAGGATGTGCTCGCGGGTCTGGGGCATCGGGCCGT
>CBIHMP010000364.1:0-3847 GCA_966211015.1 uncultured Luteolibacter sp.
CTCGCCGTGCCTTCCGGCACCGTGAACCGGTAGGCCTTCACCTGAGCCCCCGCGAGGTGAAGATCCAGCGCACGGGTCCGGAGCGCTACCTGCTTCTGCCTTACAATAATCAGGACTCGCTGGTTGCGGGCGACTACTACATCGGGGTCCTCAGCGAAGGTGCCAACGCTCCCGCTTCCAATGTGATCGGCGGCCTTCCGAGCAGCTCCGTCCTCACCAGCAACGGTGCGTTGTCGGTCCAGGATCTCGGCGCGGCGACCGCCTCGGGCCTTGTCCAGCAGGTCGGCCTCGCGGGGGCGCAGGTGAAGGCTTATCGGTTCACGGTGCCGGAAGGCACGGCGAGTCTGGAGGTCCGCCTCGACAACCGCGTCGGCAATCCGCAGATGTCGCTCATCTCCGGCACCCGCATTCCCCAGCCGGATGCTTCCTTCAGCGACTACGGGGTCAGCGGCGGCCAGACCTCCGCACCGAGCGGTGGCATGAGCCGGGTGACGGAAGACAATCTCCTGAACATCGCCAATCCGGTGCCGGGCGTTTACACGCTGGCGGTCCGGGCGGAGGACGTGAGCAGCAGCTACCCCGATGCCAGCGCGGAGCTGGTGGTGACGGCAAATTCCCCCGTGCCCCTTGCCTTCAACGGCACCGCGAGCGTGAGCAATCAGGCACCGACTGCATGGCGGTATTTCCAGGTGACGGTGCCCGCGGGGATCATGGCCTGGGATATCCGCCTGACGAATATCACCAGCGGCAACCCGCAGATGGTGATCCGCCGCGATCAGCTTCCCTCCTCGGTGGGCACCACCAATGGAGCGAGCTCCGGCTGGGGTGCCTCCTCGGACAGCACCTGGCCGAGCGGCTACCAATGGGCGGGCTCCACGGATTGGACCGGCCGCACCTACGATCAGCCCAGCTCCCCGCGCCGGCCGGTGGGGGATCGCGTGTTTGCCGCGACGGGCAGGCCCCTGGTGCCGGGCACCTACATCGTGGGCATCTACAACCAGGGGACCGATCCCCTCACCAACACGGCGAATACGCAGGCTTCTTACGAGATCGAGAGCCGCGGCGTGGGCGAAGGCCAGCCGGTGACGGTGGGAGAGCTCCCCTTCAGCGCTGGTAGCAGCGTGACGGTGACAGATCTTCCGCGGCGCGAGGCCGCCTTCTTCAAGGTGACCGTGCCGCCGAATACCCCGCGCTGGGAGTTCACCATGACGCCGACGGCGGGTGAGGCGTTGCTGGTCGTCCGCCGCGGAGCACTTCCGGATTTCTTCAGCCCGGAGAATGGCAACATGCAGGACAGCGGCGGCACCCGTGGAGCCAAGATGCAGCGCAGCGGCATGGAGCGCTACCTGCTCCTCCCGGAGAACAACCAGGACTTCATCGTCGCGGGCGACTACTACATCGCGATCGCCAGCGAAGGGGTGAATCCGCCGTCCTCCAGCGTGGTGGGAACGGGCAGCATCGGTGCGAGCTTCGAGGTTCTCCCTGCCATGCCGGTGGTGGATCTGGGGACCGTCAACGTGGCTGGCACCACCCAGCCCGTCGCTTTGGCAGCCGCTCAGGTAAAGGCGTACAGCTTTACCTTACCTGCCGGCACGGCGAGCCTCGAGATCGGCCTGGAGAACAAGGTGGGGAATCCGCAGATGGCCTTCATCTCCGGCACCCGCATTCCCCAGCCGGATGGCTCCGCCCAGGACTACGGCATCAGCGGTGGCCAGACCACCGCTCCCGCCGGGGGACTCTCCCGCCAGGCGGGGAATGGCCTCCTCACGGTGAATAGCCCTCCTGCGGGGATCTATACCGTGACCGTGCGTGCCGATGATCCGGTGGCTGCCGCCTCGGCGAATCTGGTGATCCGGGCAAATGCTCCTCAGGATCTGCCGCTCGGTGGCGGGAACACCACGGTGAGCAACCACGGCCCGACCGCATGGAAATATTTCCGAGTGACCGTGCCTGCGGGGATTGCGGGCTGGGATCTGCGCTTGAAGGACATCACCGGCGGCGACGTGCAATGGGCGATCCGCCGCGACCAGATTCCATCGAACACGGGCACCAACAATGGCGCGAGTTCCGGCTGGGACGCCTCGGGCTCGGCCACCTGGCCCTCCGGCTACCAGTGGGGTGCCGGCAAAGATTGGACGGACCGCGCCTATGACACGACCAACTCGTCCTCGCGGCGCGAGTTGAACGACCGCCTGGTAATGGCGATGGGCCGGCCTCTGGAGCCGGGCACCTACTATCTAGGCGTTTACAATGGCGGCTCCGACCCCATCACCGGCCTGAGCGGGCAAGCCGCTTCCTACACCATCGAGAGCCGCTTCATCGGCGATGGCCAGCCCATCACGGTCGGATCGCTCGGCTTCACCGCCGGCAGCAGCGTAGCGGCGAACAGCCTCACACCCCGCGAGGCCTCCTACTATAAAGTCAGTATCCCGGAAAACACCCCGAGCTGGGAATTCATGCTCAGTCCGGTGTCCGGGGAGTCCCTCGTCGTGGCGCGCCGCGGCTTCATCCCGGACTTCAACGCGGGCTATAATGGCAACCTCCAGGATACGGCAACCGGCAGCCGCCAGGCGAAGATGCAGAAGGCCGGTGCCGAGCGCTATTTGCTCCTGCCTCCGAGCGGCGAGAACATGATCGTTTCCGGGGACTACTACGTCGCGGTGGTCTCCGAAGGGGTGAACCCGCCTTCCGGAAGCGTCATCGGCACCGGCACCAGCAGCGCCACCCTCACGAGCAACGGCTCCATCGCTGTGTCGAATCTCGGAACCGCGAGCCTGGCTCCGATCAATCAGGGCGTGAGCCTGGCAGGGGCCCAGGTGAAGGGATATCAATTCACCGTGCCGGAAGGGGTGGTGAGCCTGGAGGTGCAGCTCAACAACCGCACGGGAAACCCACGCATGGCGCTGATCTCCGGCAGCCGCCTGCCGCAGCCGGACTCCTCGGCGAACGACTACGGGATCGGCGGCGGCCAGACGGGCACGCCTGCCGGTGGCATCACCCGCGTGCTAGAGGACAGCCTGATCACCGTCCCGAATCCCCCGGCGGGCACCTATAGTCTCACGGTCCGCGCGGATGATCTCTCCAGCACCTATCCGGATGCGACGGCAGACCTGGTGATCGTGGCGAGGCCCCGGACGGCGCTGAATTTCGCCTCCAGCCAGAATGGCAACGGCCTTTCCCACACCGATACCAAGCAGCTCGCGACCGGGCAAAAGCAGTTCTACGAGGTGTCCGTGCCCGCCACCCTTTCCGGGCAAGCGGTGCTCGGCTGGATCGTGAAGGTGAACCACGGCCAAGGCGACACCACGCTGAATATCTACAAGCAGTGGGGGAGCCCCTCCGGGGGCGTCAATGTCACCGGCAATACCGCCCTGATCGTGCCGCCCTTCCTCACCTTTGACGAGACCTGGTACATCGAAGTCACCGCAAGCGGTCCGACCCAATACACCATCACCAGCCAGCCGGTGACGCTGGAGCGCCCGGCATGGACGATGCCCGCGGGGCATAATTTCACCTTTGGCGACAGCGGCAACGACAGCTCCGGCAATCCGCTGCCGGGCGACCGCGGCGTGGACATCGGCCAGGACGATTGGCATGTTTACGCGATCGACGTCCCGGCGGGTAATTCCGGCCTCCTGCGCACGGAGCTGCGGGCCATCAGCGGCAATCCCGACCTCTACATCCGCGAGGACGGCGTGCCGACGACGGACCACGATAGCAACGGCGCCGCCTCGGGCGGGGATGCCCTGGTGCATCGCAAGATGGAAGACAGCGGCTCGGAATACGGGAACTGGGTGCCGTTCGACGGCCGCTCGGAACGCAATCTGCGTCCGGGGCGCTGGTATCT
>CBIHMP010000365.1:0-3841 GCA_966211015.1 uncultured Luteolibacter sp.
CCTGCTGGTGCTAGGCCTTTTCAAGAAAGTCGTGGTCGCGGATTACCTGGCGCGGACCGCCTCGCCGATCTTCGACATGGCCGCCGCGGACGGGCGGGACCCGACGACGGCGGAAGCCTGGGCCGGGGCGCTGTCCTACACGCTCCAGCTTTACTTCGATTTCTCCGGCTATTCGGACATGGCACTGGGCTCCGCGCGGATCTTCGGCATCCGCTTCCCGCTGAACTTCCACTCCCCTTACAGGGCGGTTTCGGTGGTCGATTTCTGGCGGCGCTGGCACATCACCCTCTCCCGCTTCCTGCGGGACTACCTCTACATCCCGCTGGGGGGCAACCGGAAGGGTCCCGGACGCCGCTACACCAATCTCTTCGTCACGATGCTGCTGGGCGGCCTCTGGCACGGCGCGGGCTGGACCTTCATCCTCTGGGGAGCCCTTCACGGGGCCCTGCTCTGCGTGAACCACGCGTGGTTCGCCCTCCGGAAAAAGATGTCCCTGCCGAAGATCCCGAAGCCGCTGGCGATCGGCATGACCTTCTTCGTGGTGATGATCGGCTGGGTGTTTTTCCGCGCGCACGACTTCCATGCCGCGCGGACAATACTCTCCGCCATGTTCGGCTTCCAAGGTTGGACCGGCTGGCCGCCCGATTCGATGATGGTGGTGAAGTACGACCGCGCGTGGAAGCCGATCATCGGCGGCCTGATCCTCTGCTGGTGCTTCCCGAACACCCAGCAATTCATGAAGCGCTACCTGCCGGCGCTGGGGCTGTGCGACTTCCCCGAGCTCAAGCCGGGCCCGCGGCGCTGGTGGCACTGGCGGCCCACCGTGCCCTGGGCGCTTTTCACCCTGGCGATCCTCTACGGGGTGGGGCGTGAGTTCGACAAGGTGAGCGAGTTCATTTACTTCCAGTTCTAGCGGCAGCTCATGCTTTTCAACAGCTACACCTTCCTCGTCCTCTTCCTGCCGCTCACGCTGGTGGTGTTCCAGCTCCTGCGCCGCGGCAGCCAGCGCATGGCGATGGGCTGGCTGGTGCTGATGAGCCTGGTTTACTACGGATGGTGGAATCCGGACCCGAGCAAGCCCTGGACGCCCTTTTACCTGATCCTGATCTGCACCTCCTGCACGATCAATTTCGGGATCGGCCGCTATCTCGCCGCACACACCTTTACGGCGAAGGGACGGCTGATCCTGGGGCTGGGCCTGACAGCGAACCTCGGGGTACTTTTCTATTACAAATACATCGGCCTCTTCGAGCGCACGATGGAGGCGCTGACCCTGGGGAAGTTCTCGATTCCCGACGTCGTGCTGCCGCTGGGTTTGTCCTTCTTCACCTTCCAGAAGATCGCCTTCCTCGTGGATGCCTACCGCGGGAAGACCAGCCGGTATAACTTCCTGGATTTCCTGCTCTTCGTGACCTTCTTCCCGCAGCTCATCGCGGGGCCGATCGTGCACCACAACGAGATCATGCCGCAGATCCAGCGGACGGTCTCCCCTTCCCGCCGCTCGGTGGACTTGTCCGTGGGCATCAGCCTCTTCGCGATGGGCCTCTTCAAGAAGGTGGTGATCGCGGATAATCTGGCGATGGTGGCCAACCCGCTCTTCGGTGCGGTCGCCGCGGCCGGCGGACGGGACCTGACGATCTTGGAAGCCTGGGCGGCGGCAATCTCGTATTCCCTCCAGCTCTATTTCGATTTTTCCGGCTACTCGGACATGGCGATCGGCGCGGCGCGGATGTTCGGCATCAAGCTGCCCTTGAACTTCCATTCCCCCTATAAGGCCACCTCCATCGTGGACTTCTGGCGGCGCTGGCACATCACCCTGTCCCGCTTCCTGCGCGACTACGTTTACTTCTCGCTGGGCGGCAATCGCAAAGGCCTCTTCCTGCGCTATGCGAACCTGCTGATCACGATGCTGCTCGGCGGGCTGTGGCACGGGGCCGGCTGGACCTACATCCTGTGGGGCGGCATGCACGGACTCTTCCTCTGCGTGAATCACGCGTGGTTCGCCCTGCGCAAGAAGCTCTCGATTCCCGCGCTGCCGAAGCCGGTGGCGATCTTCCTGACCTTCGTGGTGGTGGTCGCGGCCTGGGTACCTTTCCGTGCCGGTGCCTTCGAGCTGACCGCAGGCGGATCCGCACGGGAGGCGCTGCGGGCGACCCAGTCGATCCTCGCCTCGATGTTCGGCTTGAACGGCTTCCAGGGCTGGCCGAATGCGGCGGCCTCCGAGGTGAAGTTCAGCTGGGCTTCGCGGGCGATGCTCTGCGTGCTGATCGTCTGGCTGCTGCCAAATTCCCAGCAGGTCATGCGGCGCTACTTCCCGGCCGTCGGCCTGCGCGGCTTGCTGGCGAAGACAAGCATGCCCGGCCCGCGGCGCTTCTGGCAGTGGCGGCCCACCTGGCAGTGGACCGTCTTCACCACCCTCCTCGTGGTCGGCTCAATCTACGAATTCGACAAGGTGAGCGAGTTCATCTACTTCCAATTCTGATCTTATGCCGGGACTGCGTCCAAAGCCCTTCCGGAAGTTCAACCGCGTGATCCTCGGAATCGCCGCAGGCATCCTCGTGGTCTTCACGGCCTTCAACACCTGGATCAATCCGCTCTGGGTCACGCCGACCCCGTGGACCGACGAGAAATTCGCGGAATACCGCCCGATCTATCGCCAGCAGCGCACCGGCAAGGCGGGCATCGCCCGCTCGGCCCCATGGAAGGTCGCCTTCTTCGGTTCCTCGCGGGCGGACATCGCCTTCGACCCGATGCTGCCGCAGTGGGGCAAGCCGGCGGTGAATCTCGCGGTGAGCGCGGGCACCCTGCCGGAAACGGCGGGCATCGTGCGCTACACCCTGAAACACTGCCCGCTGGAACTCGCGGTGGTAGGTATCGACCTGGGCGATCTGAGCGGCTCCGGCAGCGGGATCCGCACGACGGGCTACATGGAATCCCCCTTCAACCCGAAGGGTGAGGCGGTCGAGCGCGAACTCCGCTACGTGGCGGGAGTCTCCACCTTTGAGAGCGCGATGAAAACGCTCGGCTATTGGAACGAGCGCCATGAGCCGGGCTTCGTTTTACCCGAATATACCCCGCAGGGCCACCGCTTGCGGCACCAGGACAAGGACAGGGTGGCGGCGGGCATGCGCCGCGACGCGATACCTCACGCCATGAAGGGCTCGCGCCGACGCTCGACCATCGCCGAGAAGAACGGCGGCATCGTGCCGGCCGATCCCGAAAAGATCCGCCTGACGAAGCAGATCCTCGAAGACTGCAAAACCCGCAAGGTGGCGGTGAAGATCGTCATCCCGCCGAACCACTCGACCTACATCAGCGTCTATCATTATTCCGGTGATCCCGACCCCGCTTTCTCCACCGACCGCGGGACGCTGGTGAAGCTGGTCGAAGACTCGAATGCCGCCCATCCCGACGCCCCTCTTGCGGAGATCTGGGACTTCAACGATTATCACGAGCTGAACTGCGAGCCTCTCCCGACCACCAACGAGGGCCGCATGCACTGGTGGCTCGACGGCACGCATGCCCGCAAAGCACTGGGCGACGTGATGCTCGCCCGCATGATGGGCTGGCCCACCGAAGGCCCCGCCGCCGATTACGGGGTAAAACTCACTGCCGCGAACCTGCAGCAGCGGCTGGACGGCCTGAAGGCCGGCTACCAGGAGTTCCAGAAGCGCCACCCGGACCAGTTCCAGTGGATGGTGGAGGCCATCAACAGCTACAAGTCCAGCGGCCGGACGAACGAGAAGGCACCGGAAGGCGCCCAGGAATTCTGAGGCAGCCGATGTAGGCCGATGTAGGCGCGTTCGTGAGAACGCGATAGGGAGCGGGCGGGCCGATGTAG
>CBIHMP010000366.1:0-3818 GCA_966211015.1 uncultured Luteolibacter sp.
ACGCCAGTCCTGCCATGCGTCCTTCGGCGCTTCCTTGGTGGGGGTGGTGGTGACGGTGACGTCGAAGCGGCCGGTTTCCTCCAGCAGCCCGCGGATGACCGGCGTGCTGCGCACCCAGTTGTGGTTGTTCTGGCCGGTGACGATCAGGACCTCGACCTTTTCCACCGCGTGGGCTGCGGGCAAGGAAAGTGCGGCGAGGGCGATGGCGAGCTGACGGATCATTTGGGTTACGTGGGTTGGAGGTGGCTCACTTTCGGGATGCTTCGAGGATGCTCAGTTCGTGGATCGACCAGAAGTTGCCCTTGGCCGAGCCGAGCTGGGCGATGCGGATGTACTTCGCCGGAGTGGGGCTGAAATGGATCTCCGTGACGCCGCCCTTGTTGTCGGTCTTCCTCGTGATGGACGTCCATTGTTTGCCATCCTTTGAAACCGTAAGTTCGTAGCCGCGCGGGTAGTCGTCCTTGGATCTCGCGTTGTCCAGGATCACCCCGGTGATGGACGTTTCCTTGTCCAGCTCCACCTGGAACCACATGCCGGGCTCCATGAATTTCCCGGTGGTGTAGCGGTTCTCCACATCTCCGTCGATAGCGCGGCGGGCATCCCCATTCTTTTCGCTGGCGCTGGGCTTCATGCGGCTGGGGGGAATCAGTTTCGGCAGGTGGTCCTGCAGTTCCTGATAGGTCCACGGGGTGCTGCGGCCGGTGGTGTCCCTGCGGGCCTGCGCCACATCCGCGGGGCTGATGAAGGTGCCTTTGTTGCCGAAGCTGTTCCTCACATAGCTGAGGATGGCGGCGATCCACTCGTCGCTGTTCTCCGCCATCGGGATCATGAGTCCTTCATATTTCTTCCCGTCCACCTCCCCCTGCATGCCGTGGAGGAGCGTGTAGATCCCGCCTTTCGGGTTGTTGTTGACCGTCTTCGACCCACCCAACGGCGGGGCGATCATCGCGCCTTCCAGGCCGGCGATCTCCACCCCCATGCCATTCGCGCCGTGACAGGCGGTGCAGAGCGTGGAGTAGATCTCCGCACCCTTCTTCAGCGTCTCCTTCTGCTTGTCACTGTACTTCATCAAGGACTTGCCGGGAGGCAGTGTCAGATAGGCACCGATTTCCTTGATGCCCCTGTCCGCAGACCCCGCCGCCACCACTTCTGTGAGCTTTTTGAGATGGTCCGGCCAGGCCAGGTACTTCGCGGTCATCAGCGCCTGCAGAACCACCGTGGAGTCCGGGTCCCGCATCAACCGTTCGATGTCCGCCTGGAAGGTAGCGTCCCCCTGGCGGAAGAGTGTCTCACTGACGCGGATCGCGTTCGCCCGCACTTTCGACTCGGCGTCGGCCATCTTCGCGCGGACCAGCTCCGCGGTGACGGCATCGAGACCCTGGAGGGTCCAGAGCGCGTGGATGCGGGCCAGCGGGTTGGCGTGCGAGCGCGCCATTTTATCCAGCAGCGGCACCACGGACTTGTCCTGCCCCAGAACCAGCAGACGCTGGGCGGTGTCCCGCCACCAGCCGTTCGGATGGGAGAGATGGCCCGTCAGCTCCGCCGCCGTTTCCTCATACATGCGGGGCTGCTTCACCGGCTTCGTGCTGTCATGGACCAGCCGCCAGACGCGGCCATGGCCGGTGACCTTGTCAAGCTGGTATTGCTGCACGACCTTCCGCAGGTAGCTGCCTTCCTTCACCCACGCCGCTTGCTGGATGATGCCGCGATACATGTCCGTGATGTAGAGAGTGCCGTCCGGCGCGTTGGTGAAGTTTAGGGGGCGGAAACATGGATCCGTCGAGCGCAGGAACTCACCCTGCTGCGTCTGGTAGGGGTTGGAGAGCCGCTTCAGCGCGCCATCCCTGGTCACCACGGAACGCCGCATCAGGCGGCCGACCGGTTCACCAAAGAAGACATTCCCTAGAAGTTCGCCCGGCAACTGGTCGCCGCGGTACACCTCGATCCCCGCTCCGCCGGTGAATCCGTTGAGGGTGCCCTGCGGCTCCCTTACCCTGCTCAGCCCGCCCTGGAAATCCCGCAGGCCCGCGGCTGGGAAAACTTCCTTGAAGCCGTCCAAGAACTGACCCGGCGGATTGAAGGTGCCATAGACCTGCGGTGCCTGGAAAGTCGTCGGTCCACGCTCGCCGCTGGCGTTCACGAAATAAAGGTTGCCGTTGTCGTCCTGGTTCACGCCCCACTGGCCGCCATTCGATTTCGTCTCCTCTTTCTTCACACCTTCCGGGGTCCAGCGCAGGCGGTAGTTGGTCATGGTCATGTAAAGCGAGTTGTCCAGCGCCCAGATCAGGCCGCTTGGCTGATGCTCCATGTTGCCGCTGCGGGAGCCGCCCTCGAACCAAAGCTCCTTCCTGTCCGCCACTCCATCATCATCCGTATCCGTCAGCAGTAGAATATCCTGGGTGTGCGTCTCATTGATGAGGATCTGCCCCTTGCCGAGCGGGAGGATCATTCGGGGCAGCAAGAGACCATCCGCAAAGACCGTGTGCTTGTCGAAGTTCCCATCCCCTTTGGTAGAGACATGCATGGAAATGCGGCTGGTCCTCAGGTTCTCATCCCTGCCGTCGATGTCGCGCATGTAGGTTCGCATCTCCGCGACGAACATCCGGCCATTGCCATCGAAGACGGTCACCACCGGTTCCTTGATCACCGGCTCCCCGACGACGAGTTGCATCTCGTAGCCTACCGGGAGCTGGAAGCTCTTAACCGCCTCAGCGGGAGGGAGCGCCTTCACCGGCGGCATCGGCGGGAACTTCTCATCCGCGGCCGGCGCAGCGGCGATGACGGTGAGCGAAAGAAGGAAACGGTACAATTTCATGCCTGAAATAGGTTCAATTTAATGTTCATGATAAGTAAAAGGGCTATTCGGCGCGGGATGCCATCGCTTAACGCGTTTTGTCTCCGCTTTTGAGGACGCCTGCGCGGAGGACGCAGGTAGTGGTGGTGTGCTTTATTTGTTTTCATGGTCAAAAGGTAGGCCCTATAATTGCCGTGCGAACGTCAGGCCCCTGAAATTATTCTGAAAGCCAGATTGCGGTTTATAACTCGCGTCCGATATTCCAAAGGTTGCGGATTTCATCGTCGTGGAGAGCTCGTGAGAAAATAAGCAACTCATCTATGCTGCCGACAAACCCGCGTTCGGCATCGGGAGGACTCCCGTCAAGAGGCGTCCAGTTGCCGATCTCCAATCGGGCTGTGACCAGCGGCGGGTTGGTGCTGATAGTGCCGGCCTCGACCTTCTTCCCGTCCAGGTAATGGGTAAATGTCCCGGCGCTTCCGTCGTAGACAAAGGCCAGCTGCATCCAAGTTCCGACGCGCTGGGGGGTAAGCAGTTTCCCGGTATCAATCTGCTCCACATTCGAGTCCCCCCATCCCGCAAGGATTCGCTTTCCCGCGACCAGACGTCCGTTCTGATCAAACTGCCACTGCATCTCTCCGGGCGCGGCAGCACTCGACATTAGGAGTGCTGTGAATGGCTTCCCGGTCATCTCGGGCTTGACCCACATGACGCAAGTCATTCGCTCGTGTTGGCGGTTCAGGGCGAAGCGAACACGGTCGTCCGCAAGCTTGAAATCGAGCGCCAGTTTTCCCGGCCACCGCCCTTCAGTAGGGGTGCACCCCACGATAGTCCCGTGGGATTCGGGCTTCGCCATTGGAGCGTGGTTGCGGAGAGTGCGACTCGCCAAAGAGGCGGCATCAAAAGTGTATTGCACGACCAATGTGGGATCCGATCGCAGGAGGGCAGTGGATTTTTCCCAAGCGGCGCTGTTTCCCCCGGGTGGGGCGGTCGTGAAGCTTGCTGGCCGGATGGGAATAGTCTT
>CBIHMP010000367.1:0-3814 GCA_966211015.1 uncultured Luteolibacter sp.
TGCCGAATCTGGAGATCGAGGGCATCGGATCCCATTTGCCTTCCGCCGATGAGGACGAGGATTTCACCCGCGCCCAGTTTGCCAAGTATGCGGAAATCCTGCGCTCGCTCGGCGGGCCGGAGCGCTTCCGCTGGCGTCACCTCTCGAATAGCGCCGGCCTCCTCGGCTACGACCGGGAAAGCTGCAATCTCGCCCGCCCCGGCCTGATGCTCTACGGCATTTCACCGCTTCCCCGGCATCCGGTGAAGCTGAAGAACGTGATGAGCCTGAAATCGCGCGTCACACTGGTGCGCACGCTTCCTGCAGGCCACGGCGTTTCCTACGGCCGTGCCTTTGTCACCACCCGGCCCACCCGCGTCGCCACCGTCGGCATCGGCTATGGGGACGGCTACCCCCGGCATCTCTCCGGAAATGGCGCGGAGGCATTCATTCGCGGTCGGCGCTTCCCGCTACTCGGGCGCGTGACCATGGACCAGATCATGGTCGATGTGACCGGTAGCGATGTCGCGGAGGGCGATGAGGTCGAGCTGTTCGGGCCGAACATCCGCGTGGATGAAGTCGCGGCGAAAGCCGGCACCATCGCATGGGAAATTCTCACCGGCATCACCCCGCGTGTCGTCCGCGTGTACGGCTGATTTCCAGGACGGGCGGGGCTTTGCCCGCGGAAAGGGCCGTTGCCACGGCCGGCGGGGCTGCTAGGCTTTTGCCACCATGCGGAAACTCCTCCTCTCCTTGTGCGCCCTGGCCACTGCCGGTGCCGCCGACCTTGCCGCCATTCCCTTCAAAACCATCACCGGGAAAGAGACCAGCCTGGCGGACTACAAGGGAAAGGTGGTGCTCGTGGTGAATACCGCATCCAAGTGCGGGCTCACCCCGCAGTACGAGGCGCTTGAGAAGATCTACGATGAGTATCGTAAGAAGGACTTCGTGATCCTTGCCTTTCCCTGCAACGACTTCGGCGGTCAGGAACCGGGCACCGAGAAAGAAATCCGGAACTTCTGCAAGGACACCTACGACGTCAGCTTCCCCCTGATGGAAAAGGTCCACGTGAAGGGCGAGCAGCAGCACCCGCTCTATGCCGCCCTCACCGGCGAAAATGGAGTGTTCCCCGGCGACGTGAAATGGAACTTCGGGAAATTCCTCATCGGCAAGGACGGGAAGCCGCTCGCCCGCTTCGAGCCGCAGGCCAAACCCGACAGCCCCGAAGTGACCGCAGCGATCGAAAAAGCCCTGTAGCGGCAGCTCACCGTCGCTGCGCTCCTTGGCTTACCACTGCAGCGTCGCCCTTACCGGGAAATGATCGGAAGGGTAGTTCCCGTTCAAGGAGCTCCGCACGATCGCCGCGTCAATGATCTTCAAATCCGGGGTCGCATAAACGAAGTCGATCCGCGCCCGGCTAGTGACCCCGGTGAATTCGTGGAAGGTTCCCGATTCCTCCGGCGGCGTATCCGGATTGGCCGTCCGCCACACGTCGGCGAGGCCCGCCCCCTTGATCGCCGCATGCAGGGGATCGGTTTCCGGCGCATTGAAATCCCCCGTCAAGATTACCGGCCCCTCCGGCTTCCGCTGCGCGATCCGGCTTAGGATCAGCTCCGTTCCCTTCTGCCGCGCTTCCGGCGAGGCGTGGTCGAGGTGCGTATTGAAAAAGTGGAAGGTCTGCTTCGTCTCCCGGTCGTAGAGCTTCGCCCAGGTGCAGATGCGCGTCACCGTGTTGCCCCAGGTGCAGGAGTTGCAAATCTCGGGCGTGTCCGAAAGCCAGAAGGTCCCGGATTCCTGCACCCGGAAACGGTCCGCCTTCACCAGGATCGCCGCGTATTCGCCCTGATCGACCCCGTCCTCTCGCCCCACTCCGATCACCGCGTATTCGTCCAGCCGGTCGGCCAGATCGTCCATCATCTGCGGCAGGCCTTCCTGAATGCCCACGATGTCCGCCGCATCGTCCTGGATCAGCTCCGCCGCTTGGTCCCGCCGGGCCGTCCATGCCCGCTCCCCTTGGTCGCCGGAAGTGATGTAGCGCAAGTTGTAGCACAGCACCCGCAGCGGCTTCGCCTCCGCGAGACCGCCCGCCAGCAGTCCTGCCAATACGCACGCGAACGACTTCAAGCTCATGCGGCAAGACTGCAAGCGGACCGCTCGCCCCGTCGAATCCAAAAAAGGCACGGCCCGCTTCATTCCCAGAGAACGAAGTCACCCGCTGACCACTCCCGCGGTGTCATCACCACGCCTACGAAGTATCGATCGATTCCGCCCTTTTACGTAGGCGCGTTCGTGAGAACGCGGTGAGGAGGGCCCGCTTCATCCCCAGAGAACGAAGTCACTCACCAACCACTCCCGCGGTGTCACCACCGCGCCTACGCCCGGCTGCCGATTTTCGCGCTCCCGCCTTCCCACTCCGGGGCGTTTCGTGTCGCCTTGCAATCGATTGACCCGCTCCCTCGCCATGAAAGTGCCGCTCTTCCCCCTCTTCGTCACCATCGCCGCGGCCGAACCGCTCTCCTACGAGTGCCCGTTTTCAAGAATGGCTCCCGAGGTGGATGGCGACCTTTCCGACGCCGCTTGGGAAAAGGCCGCCTGGACCGCGGACTTCATCGATATCCGCGGGAAGGGTCACGCGAAACCCCGCTTCCGCACGCGCGCGAAGATGTTGCGCACGGCGGAAGCCCTTTTCGTCGCCGCGGAGCTTTCGGAACCCCATGTCTGGGGAACTCTCCGTGAGAAGAACGCCGTCATCTATCAGGACAACGACTTCGAAATGTTCCTCGATCCCGACGGCGACGGCCTGAACTACTACGAGTTCGAGATCAACGCGCTCGGCACCATCTGGGAACTCACCCTCGACAAACCCTATAACAAGGGAGGCACCGCGGAACTCGGCACCAATCTCCCGGGTCTCAAGAGCGCCGTCAAAATCCAGGGCACTCTCGGCAATCCCTCCGATCAGGACACCGGCTGGACCGTCGAAGTTGCGATCCCTTGGAAAGACCTCGCCCGCTACCGGGGTGGCGCTGTCTCCTCACCGCAACCCGGCGAAGTCTGGCGCATCAATTTCTCCCGCGTCCAGTGGAAGCACGCGATAGAGGACGGCAGATACGTCCGCATCCCTGCCCACGGAACCAAGATCCCGTGGACCGAGCATCCGGAGGACAACTGGGTCTGGAGCCCCCAGGGCGAGATCAACATGCACGCGCCGGAGAAGTGGGGACGGCTGGTTTTCGCAAAGGGACAGTAACTACGGCCCCGCCATGATCAGTCGCGCCCGCCTCCGGAAAAGCAAGGCGCGCGGGATCGCCATGATCCGGGCCAGCCACCCGAGTGAAGCCTTCCTCCAGCCTTTTTCCACGGCCGCCTGCTCCAGCAGCTTCACCATCTCCAGGTGCCCGAACATCGCGGCAAACATCACCGGAGTGCGGCCGCCACCCTGATCTGCCACGGGATCTGCCCCTCCTTGGAGCAGCACCCGTGCGATATCGAGGTGCCCCTTGAAGGCCACTCCGGCCAGAGGCGTCTGGCTACGGTCGTTGCGGGCATCGGGATCGGCCCCGCCCGCGAGTAGAAGTTTCACCAGGTCCCCGTGGCCGTGATAGGCCGCGAGCATCAGCAGGCTATTGCCCTTTTCATCCCGCAGGGAGGCGGGCATCCCGGCGTTCAGCATCGGTTCGAGCGTCTCCCGGTCGCCGCCGCGCGCTGCTTCCAGAGCCATGCGCTGGAGCTCGGCGTAGCGTTGTTCTTCTTCCGCGGTACGTGTCATGGGTTTGACAAGGTGGTGCGGGCGGCGGCGGGGATCCGCCGGCCGCGGGTCTGTTGGGGAGAGAGG
>CBIHMP010000368.1:0-3813 GCA_966211015.1 uncultured Luteolibacter sp.
GATCACGAGCTGTCGCTCCGAACCATTCATCACCTCGTCCAAGGTCACCAGGATCTCGGATTCAATGTCGCGGCCCCGCCGGGGAGCATTGCCGCGTCCTTGCGTGCCGCGCCCGGTGAAGCCGCCGTGAGTCCGCCGGCCGCCGAAGAAATTCTCGAAGAAGTCGCTGAAGCCGGTTCCCTCGAAGTGGTAGGAACCCTCGCCCCCTTCGTCGCCGTAGGATTGCCAGAATTCGTGACCTCCTCCGCCGGGCGGCGTCTGGAAATCTCCTGCCTGCCGCCAATGCTCCCCGAGCTGATCGTACTTCTTCCGCTTCTCCGCGTCGCCCAGTACCTCGTAGGCTTCGTTGATCTCCTTGAATTTCTCCTCGGCGGTGGACTTGTCCTTGGAGACGTCCGGATGGTGCTCCCGGGCCAGCTTCCGGAATGCCTTCCGGATATCATCCTGGCTGGCGTCCCGCGGGACGCCGAGGATCTCGTAATAGTCTCGGAATTTCACGGCCATGCGACAACCCACAGAGTGGCGTGAACCTGCCAAAATGCAATCGGACTTCTAACCACCCGGCGGTTTCGATCAGGAGAGGATGAAAGCTAGCAAGTCCTCGTTCAGCTTGTCCTTGTGCGTCTCGGTGATGCCGTGGGGGGCGCCGGGATACACCACCAGCTTCGCGTCTTTGATCAGCTTCGCCGACTCGTGCGCGCTTATGGCGATAGGCACCACCTGATCGTCATCACCATGGAGGATGAGCGTCGGGATATCGAATTTCTTCAGGTCTTCGGTGAAGTCGGTCTCCGAAAAGGCCTTGATACACTCGTACGTGTTCAGGTGGCCGCCCATCATGCCTTGGAGCCACCAGGAGTCGATAGCACCTTGGGACGGCTTGGCGCCCGGCCGGTTGTAGCCGAAGAACGGCCCGGCAGGAACGTCTTTGAAAAATTGCGAACGATCTGCCAGTTGCGCGGCTCGGAAACCGTCGAAAACCTCGAGGGGAATTCCGTCCGGGTTTCCCTCCGTCTTCACCATCAGCGGGGGCACCGCGGAAATCAGACCCGCTTTGGCGAGCCGTGCGGTTCCGTGGCGTCCGATATAGCGGGCCACCTCGCCGCCGCCGGTTGAAAAGCCGAAGAGGATCACATTCTGCAGATCCAGATGGCGGATCAGCTCGGCGAGATCGTCGGCATAGGTATTCATCTCGTTGCCCTCGGAAGGCTGGCTGGACCTGCCATGGCCGCGGCGGTCGTGGGCGATGCATCGGTAGCCCTTGGATGCCAGGAAGATCATCTGGGCCTCCCAACTGTCCGAGGTCAGCGGCCAGCCGTGGCTGAAGACGATGGGCTGGCCCTTCCCCCAGTCTTTATAGAAGAGAGTGGTGCCATCCTTGGTGGTGAAGGTGCTCATAATTGTGGAGGGATGATCCGGGGATGCAGAAATAATCCGGTGCCGTAGGCGGAAGCGATCCCATATTTCAGAGTTCACCGGAGCTGCTTTGGCCGCTCGGATCATGCACAATGCAAGAAGTCCCTCTTGGTGCTTTGCAGGGTTTGCGTCCCGGTACTTCGCTCAGGGTCGCTTTTCAGCTCTGCAACGAATTGATTATCAGTTGAAAATGGGCGAGTCGCGTCGGAAGGTATGCCCCTTGCTGGATGGAAACGAGAAACCCGAAGAACCTCATGAAAACGATAACCCGAACCGCCGCACTCTTCCTGATAGCCCTCCTCGGAACGGCTGCCACTTCTTGCACCACGACCTATGATGCGGCAGGACGTCCCGTACAGTCCGTGGATCCCGGAACCGCTGCCGCTGGGGCTCTCGCCGCCGGTGCGCTGGGCTACGCGATCGGTCAGAACAACGACGATCACCACTACCACCACTACGGCTACCGCCGCCCCTACTATGGCCGCTATGGCTACCGCAAGTATCCTTACTACGGACGCCGCGGCTACTGGCACCGTTAGCGGGAGCGAGTTCCGGATGCCCCGATGCAAGTGGCACAATTTCCCGGCGAAACGAGCAAAGGCTCCTTCCAACGACAGGAGGACGCCTTCCGGGAGATCATAGGCGGCCCGTCGGGCCTGCCCGCCATTCCCGGCCGGTACCATCTTTACGTATCCCTCGCGTGTCCCTGGGCCCATCGCACGCTGATCACGCGGAAGATCCTCGGGCTGGAGGAATGGATCGGGGTTTCCATCGCCGATCCAGTGCGCGACGAGCGCGGCTGGGCCTTTCGTGAAGGCCGGGGCCACGGGGCCGATCCCGCGGAAGGCTTCCGCTTTCTTTCCGAAGCTTACCACGCGAGCGATCCGACCTTTGATGGACGGGTGACGGTCCCGGTGCTCTGGGACCGGGTGGAAAAGAGGATCGTCAACAACTCCGAAGACGACATCTGCCGCATGTTCCAGACCGCCTTTGCTCCCCCCGAAGCGCCGAATCTATTTCCCCCTGCGCTACAGAAAGAGCAGGACGCGCTGAGCTCCTTTCTTTATGAAAAGGTGAACAACGGTGTTTACCAAGCAGGCTTCGCGACCGAACAAAACGTTTACGAAAGGGCCGTCGGCGAATTGTTCCAGGCGCTGGAGTCTCTGGAGAAGCGCCTCTCCTCTTCGCGCTACCTTCTGGGAGACCGGATCGTGGAGAGCGATTGGCGGCTCTTCTGCACCTTGGTGCGGTTCGACGCCGTTTATCACGGGCACTTCAAGTGCAACCTGAAACGCATCCTCGACTATCCTTCTTTGCATCGGCATCTCTGCGATCTCTACCTTCAGCCCGGCGTCGCGGACACCGTGAACCTGGATCACATCAAGCGGCACTATTACCTCACCCACGACACCATCAACCCGACCGGAATCGTCCCGGCGGGGCCGGCGGTGATTTTCGGTAGAGGGATCGATCCGGAAATCCCGGGCTTGCCGCCAGGCTCATCCCGGGCGACGGATTCCGAATGAAAGCGGCATCGACATCGCCGGAGCTGATCCATTTCGAGGCGGACCCGCTCGTTCCGAATAGCCCGCTTCCCTTGCTCCTCTACCGGAAGGAATTCGACGATGCGGGAGAGAAGGGGGCGGAGTGGCTGGAGAAGACCTTTGCTGCCAATGGCTGGAAGAATTTGTGGCGGGACAGCGTGTATTCCTTCCATCACTACCACACGAACACCCACGAGGTGCTCGGTGTCTATCAGGGCTCGGCTCTGCTCCAGCTCGGCGGCGGGAGCGGCCGGAAAATCGAAGTGGAGGCCGGGGACGTCATCGTCATTCCCGCAGGCGTGGCCCATAAAAACCTCGGCGCGCGCGATGGATTCGCAGTCGTGGGAGCTTACCCGGATGGCGCGGAACCGGATCTCTTGAAGGAGGACGCGGATACCGCGGAAGAGGCGGCGGGACGTATTGTCCGCGTGCCCATCCCTGAGGCCGATCCCGTGCGAGGCCCGGCCAAAGGTTTGGTAGAAATCTGGAAACAGGCAGCCGCTTCGGAGGCCTGACCTCTCCTAGCGGCGGTTCGCTACCCGGAACTCCTTCGGCGTTACCCCGAGCCGCTGGCGGAAAAGATTCACCAGCGCGCTCGCCGTCCGGAAGCCGGAGCGCTCCGCCACCTCTTGCAGCGAAAGATCCGAGGACGAGAGCAGCCGCATGGCGAGATCGAAGTGTCCGCGCCAGATTTCCTCATGGAGGGTGCGGCCGATCAGCGTGTTGAAGCGCGCGGGTCCGAGGACGTTGCCGACCTCCGGGACCCACGCGCGCGAGTAGTTGTCGATGAGCGCGTAGGTGAGCGCGCCGCCCCACGCTCCCTCGAGCCGGGACCGGCCGCCGATCACGGCCA
>CBIHMP010000369.1:0-3812 GCA_966211015.1 uncultured Luteolibacter sp.
TCGCTGGGGTGGACGTGCGCGACGGGGACAGGAATGTCCCCGCTCCTTACTGCTTCGCTTCGGCGGGAGCGTCAGGGGCTTCGCCTCGGCGGGAGCGTGGGGGCTTCGCCTCGGGCGGCAGCATAAGGAGCAGCGACATTCCTGTCGCTGGGGGGACGTGCCGAACGGGGACAAGAATGTCCCCGCTCCTTACCGCTTCGCTTCGGCGGGAGTGTGGGGGCTTCGCTTCGGCGGGAAGAGTGAGGGGCTTCGCCTCGGGCGACAGCATAAGGAGCAGCGACATTCCTGTCGCTGAGGGGGACGTGCCCGACGGGGACAAGAATGTCCCCGCTCCTTACTGCTTCGCTTCGGGGGGAGCGTCAGGGGCAGCCCCGGAACTCCCTCACCCGACCCGATACGGCACGTGCACGTCCGCCGAATCCGCGGGGAAGCCCCGGGTATTGCGGGTGATGAGCCGGCAGCCGAGCAGGCGGGCGGAGGCCAGGATGATGGAATCCGGCAGGCGCAGCTTCGGGACGTGATGCTTTCGCAGGGTCAGGGCCGCTTCCGCCACGTCTTCGGTGATCTCGGTCACCTCGAATTGCGCCAGGAATGTGCGGGCGATGTCCTCGCCGGGAGTATCCTTCACCCCCGCGAGCACTTCCATCCAAGTGATCCGGCTGATGCAGCGGCGGCTGAAGGGTGCCGTGGCCACCTGCGCTTCCGGGATGCCGTTGAGGAAATCGATCAGGATGTTCGTGTCGAAGAAGCCGGTCATTCCCACTCCCCCCGAAGTTCGTCCTGATATGCCTGTGCCTCTCCATAGTAGCCTTTCAGGGCACCAAAACCGGCGAGCGGCTTCGGCGTGGCGGGGGCTTTCCCGCGGCGGACGACATATTCGGCCACCGCCTCCCGCAGGACGCTGGCGCGGGAGGTGGCTTCTTCCTCCGCCACAAGGTCGAGGCGCTTCAGATCCTCATCCGGAAGATCGATGATCGTGCGCTTTTTGCCGGGCCGGTAGCTCGTGCTCATGGACGGAGAATGCCCCGGCACGCGTGTGATGTCAAATCAATGCATCATTGATGCTGTTAATCGTCATCAATCTCGATTTCGCCCTCGAAGACGAAATCCGCCGGGCCGGTGAGGGTGACGTTCTTGAAAGTCGCCTCGCCGGTTTTCTCAAAGCCGATCTCAAGCGTATCGCCGCCCTTCACGTCCACTTTGATCGGGGAGGGCGCGCCATCGAGCAGATGGTGCATCAGCGCGCAAGCTACCATGCCCGTGCCGCAGGCCAGCGTCTCATCCTCCACGCCGCGCTCGTAGGTGCGGATGGCGATGTGACCCGGAGCGAGGACCGTGGCGAAATTGGCATTGGTCCCGGCGGGGGCGAAGGCCTTGTGGTAGCGGATTGCCGCTCCGTGGCGCACCACCTCCGTGCCCGGGAGGTCGGCCACGAAGGCGACGACATGGGGCACGCCGGTATTGATGAAGTGCAGCTTGGCGTTCAGATCCTCGATCTGCACGCCGGTATCGATCCGCAGGTCCTTCGGCTCGGACATCGCGATGCGGATGTCGTCGTCCACCAGCTCCGCCGCCAGCGTGCCCGCGATGGTCTCGAAGGTGACGCGCTCCGGCTCTCCGTCCATCAGCGCGGAGGTGAAACGGCCGAAGCATCGCGCGCCGTTGCCGCACATCTCCGCCTCGCCGCCGTCGGCATTGTAGTAGCGGAACTTGAAGTCCGCGCCGTTTTCCGCCGGTTCCACGGCCAGCAGACCGTCCGCGCCGATGCCGCGATGGCGGTCGCAGAGCAGCTCGATCTGGTTCTTGGAGAGCGCGGTGGAAAGGTCGCGGTTATCGATGACAACGAAATCGTTGCCGGCACCGTTCATCTTGTAGAAATGCAGGAGCATGGGCTGGGGCAAGGTGGGAGCAAAAAACTGGAAATCAAGGGGCTGACTTGGTCGCCGCGATCAGCGGTTCGACGAACTCCCGCACCGCCTCCGCGGCACGGTCCGGGTGGAGCTCGATCTGTTTCACGATGGCGGAGCCGACGATCACGCCGTCGGAATTCCGGGCCACCATTTCGGCCTGCTCCGGCTTGGTGATGCCGAAGCCGACGCATACCGGGATGTCCGTGTGCTGTTTGATCTTGGCGACCTGGGCGCCGATGCCCTCCGAGGGCACGCCGTGGGCGCCGGTGACGCCGGTGCGGGAAAGGGCGTAGATGAAGCCTTCCGCGCTCTCCGCCAGCAGCTTCACGCGGTCGTCAGGCGTGGTCGGGGCGATCAGGCGGATGTGCTTGAGGCCTTCGCTCCGGGCGAGGTCGTCGTTCTCCCGCGCCTCGTCCGGAGGCAGATCCAGCAGGAGGATGCCATCCGCGCCGGCCGCCGCGGCATCCGCATGGAAGCGCTCGAAGCCGTAGGTGAAGATGGGATTCAGGTAAGTGAAAAGGACGATGGGGGTCTGGTGGGTCTCGCGGAATCTCCGGATTAGCTCCAGCGAGCGCGGGGTGCTCATCCCCGCCTTCAAGGCCCGATCGGCCGCCATCTGGTTCACGATGCCGTCCGCGAGCGGATCCGAGAAAGGCAAGCCCAGCTCGATGATATCCGCCCCGGCGTCGGCCAAGGTCTTCACTACCTCCAGCGAGGCATCGAAGGAGGGATCGCCCGCGGCGACATAGGCGACGAAGGCTTTCTTTCCTTCCGAGCGGAGCCGGGCGAAGGCGGCATCGATGCGATTCATGGGCCGCGGAGAATCCGTGGTCCGCCCCGTGCTGACAAGAGCGGGTTTGGCTATTGCGGAGGCGTGAGCGGCCTGCCCGTGGCATCGATCACCTCGGCCGTCTGCATCACGATCAACTTCCTCCCGTTCCCCTGGGGAATCACAAGCACGCCATTCCCTGCGGCAGGGAGGAAATTCGTGCCGCGCCCTTGCGAGGAGATCCCCTGCTGATCCCGGATATCGACCGCAAATTGAACTTGGCTGCCCAACCCATAAGGGACGGAGGTGGTGGCCATCTTGACGCCCTTCCATGCGGTCTGGTCCGGGGACTGCTGATCCGTCATGACCACCGTGCCGATTTCCCCTGGCCGGGCGGTGATGGAGGGAAGTGTCATCAGGTCGGAGCCTGCGATCATCGCGATCTCCCGGAAGAGGGACTGGGTTTCCGCAGCGTTGACGGCCGCGCCCGAGAGTACGGATGTCGCGGTGGAATCATCCACGGCCATGATCTTCATGCCTGATTTCATCTGCATCGGCCCGATGTCTCCGCCCGAGGCGAGTTGGACGAGAGAGCTGAGTTTTTCGATATCCGCCTCGCTGAGGTTTTCGTAGGCGAGGGAGCCGTCCGGATTGACCTTGATTTCAGCCTCCGGATTGAAGCCTTGGGCTGCCAGGAGGCTCTTAAGATCGATCGGTGCGGGTTCCTCCCAAGCTAGGTCTTGATCGGCTTCCGTTATTTCAGGCTCGCCGAAAGGATCAGGGGGCAGCTCCGCCTCGACCGGGTTTTGCTGGCGCTCGAGGTGGCTCGCCAGGAGCCACTCCAGACCGGGAGTGGCCGGGAGCCTTCCTTTCCGGTCCGGGGATTGGCCGAGCGCCATCAGCTCGAAATTCGGCAGGCTGCCCTTCAGTCGGTGGCCGAAGAGGGCTGCGACATGGCGCAGCACGGCATCTGCCGGGGCACGCGGCGTGAGGGCGCTGACGGTCTCGCGGGGAGCCGCGGCGGAACGATCGACATCCAGCGGCTGGGCGGTCTCCCCGGTCAGCCTCGCGGCTTCCTCATAGGCCGCGATCACCGCCGCGATCGCCTCGTCCAGGGTGGCATTCTCCAATTT
>CBIHMP010000370.1:0-3809 GCA_966211015.1 uncultured Luteolibacter sp.
GACTTCCGGGACAGACTCGCGTAAGCCGACCCTCCCTCAATCCATGAGCTACCAATTTGTCCTGAGCATCGTGTTCCATCTGGCGTACGTCACGCTGGCGATTTGGATCGGTGTCATGCTCTTCCGCACGCGGTCCTTGGAAGGCTGGCTCACGATGGTCGCCGCCGTCTTGGGTATGATGCTGGACATTTTGCTGTACGTCGGCCCCAGAAAATCGGTCTTCGTCGGTCTCGGCGACCTCTCGTTGGGGAATATACTCAGCTGGGGGCGGATGCTCGCCACCCTGATCTTCCTGAGCGGGATATTGCTACACCTCTCCCGCTACCGCTCCCAAGCATCGAGGATGGCCGAGCTGGAAGCCATCATCCGGGATCGCGACGCCTGATCCCGGGCCAGCGGGGTCGAAGCCTCCTGCAAAGGGCGCAAATTCCTCGCATTACCGCTTTATTTTCCGTCAGTTTGCCCCTTCTTTCCGCCATGGTTCCGCCCGCCACCGCCAAGGCCTCTAAAACGAAGCAAGAAAACGGCTGGTCCACGGACCAATCCGCCGAGCTTTATGGCGTGGACCAGTGGGGCCACGGATTCTTCGGCGTCAACAAGAAGGGGCACGTCACCGTCAAGCTGGCCGATGAGGAGACGACCTCCGAGGTCTCGCTGTTCGAGATCATCGAAGGTCTGCGCGACCGCGGCACCAATCTGCCCGTGCTGCTGCGGTTCCGGGATCTGCTCCACTCCCGCATCCGGGAGCTGAACGAATCCTTCCGGCGGGCGATCAAAGACACCGGCTACCGCGGCGAATACCGTGGGGTTTATCCGATCAAGGTCAACCAGCAGCGGCAGGTAATCGAGGAGATCTCGGAATTCGGCAAGCAGTACCACTACGGCCTGGAGGCCGGCTCAAAGCCGGAGCTGATCGCCGCGCTGGCCCACATGCACGATACGGAGGCGTATATCGTGTGTAACGGCTACAAGGACGAGGAGTTCATCGACCTGGCCCTGCACGCCCAGAAGATGGGCCTGAAGATCATGCTGGTGCTGGAAATGCCGAGCGAGCTGGACTTGGTACTGGAACGCTCCCGCAAGCTGGGCGTGCTGCCGAATCTCGGCGTGCGCGTGCGGCTCTCCACCCGCGGCTCGGGCCACTGGGCGGAAAGCGCGGGCGACAAGTCCGTCTTCGGCCTGAGCGCTACTCAGGTGATCGAGGTGGTGGACCGCCTCAAAGCGGAAGGCTATCTCGGCTGCCTGCGCATGCTCCATTATCATCAGGGCAGCCAGATCCCGAATATCGCGGCGATCCGCGAAGGCGCCACGGAAGTCGCGCGCATGTATTGCGATCTCGTGAAGGAAGGCGCGCCGATGGGCGTGCTGGACATGGGCGGCGGGATGGCGGTCGATTACGACGGCTCGCACACGAATTTCCACTCCTCCTGCAACTACTCGATCCTCGAGTACTGCACCGACGTGATCGAGACGATCATGCAAATCTGCGACAAGGCGGGAGTCACCCATCCGAACCTGATCTCCGAATCCGGCCGCGCGATCGTGGCCTACTACTCGGTGCTCGTTTTCAACATCCTCGACGTCTCGACCGTCCAGACCACGGAAAAGGCCCCGCCGACGCCCGAAAACGCGCCGCAGAACCTGATCAACCTGATTGCGGTCAACAAGGATCTCAGCAAGCGCAACCTGCAGGAATGCTTCAACGACGCGGTTTACTACCGTGACCAGGTCCGGGCGCAATTCTTCTACGCCTCCGCGACGCTGCGCGAGCGCGGCCTGGCGGAGGCGTGGTTCTGGCACATCATGACCCGGATCTCGAAGCTCATCCTGGAGCTGGAGATCGTGCCGGAAGATCTGCGCGAGCTTTCCGACACGCTGGTGGATTTCTACTACGGGAACTTCAGCCTCTTCCAAAGCCTGCCGGACTCCTGGGCAATCAAGCAGCTCTTCCCCGTCCTGCCGATCCACCGCCTGGACGAGCGGCCGAAGCAGCGCGCCGTGATCGCGGACATCACCTGCGATTGCGATGGCAAGATCGACCGCTTCATCGACCGCGAGGATGTGGCCAAGGTCCTGCCGCTCCACGACATCAAGCCGGGCGAGCCGTATTACATCGCGACCTTCCTGGTGGGTGCCTATCAGGAGACCTTGGGCGACCTCCACAACCTGCTTGGCGACACCAACGTCGTCGGGGTGCATCTGGAGGGTGGCAAGCCGGTCTATACTCACGAAGTGGAAGGCGACACCGTGGCCGACGTGCTCAGCTACGTGGAATACGATCCGAAGGAACTGGTCGGCCGCTTCCGCGCCTTCGCGGAGAAAGCCGTGGCCTTGGGAAGGATCTCGCCGAAGGAGCGCCGCGAGGTGCTGGATCTCTATCGCACGGGCTTGAGCGGCTATACGTATTTCGAAGGCTAAAAGCCGCCGCCGCAGGGTCCAAGGACGCTTTCTTCTTAAAAAGCACCCGCAATGGCTCTCTACGATTCCATCGGCAAAGATTACTCGAAGACCCGGCGGGCTGATCCCAGGATCGCATCCAAGCTCATCGAGCTCCTCAATCTGCCTTCCGGTGCTACGGTGCTGGATGTCGGGGCGGGGACAGGAAAGTATGCCAGGGTACTTGCGGACCATGGTTTGAAGGTCATCGCACTGGAACCGTCCGAGGTGATGCGTTCCCAGGCCACTCCGCATCCGGGAGTGCACTTTGTGCCTGCTTGCGCTGAAAACATACCTCTCCCAGCTTCTTCTGCAGACGGCACCATAGTTATTCTGGCGCTACACCACTTTCGGGGGCGCGTTGAAGCGCTCAGGGAAATCATGCGCGTCACGGGCGCGGGGCCGATGGTGTTCCTCACGTTCGATCCCCCGGCTTTCGGTCGCTTTTGGCTCTCTGACTATTTCCCTGATCTGGGCCGGAAATTCGCCGGATCCGTTTCCTTGGATGAGATTGTTTCCGAAATCCAACAGCTCGCACCCCGACGGAAAGTGAGCACGGTTTCCTTTCCTCTGCCGCGCGATCTTCAAGACAAATTCGGGGCTGCCTCCTGGGGTCATCCGGAAGCCTATCTGGATGAGGAGGTGAGAAATGGTATTTCGGACTTCGCCCTGATGTCCCCTATAGAGGTTCAGTCCGGTCTCCAGAGACTGGGAGATGATCTTGCTTCCGGGCAGTGGGACGAAGCTCATGGCCATCTGCGGATGTTTGAAGCTCATGAGGTGGGCTACTATTTCATCGTGATCGAAAGCGATGCCTCCATCGCGCGGGACTAGACGATCCACGGCAAATCCGGGCGATCTGAGACTGCCGCCCGAGGGGCCTCAGACGATCACATCGATCTCCGGCCAAAGACGGGAGATAAGGGGCTCCTGTGCGGCCTCCATTCTCTCCCGATCCTCGGGCGTCTCGTCCTCGTGGCCGGCCAGGTGCAGGAGACCGTGGACCACATAGCGGAAGAGCTCCCTCAAGGGAGGCTCCCCGTTCTCCACCGCCTGGCGGAAGGCGACCTCCACCCCGATCACGATCTCGCCATGATGGAAGGTGATCACGTCGGTCTCGCCTTCGATGCCCATGAACTGTTCATGTACCCGCGCGCTGGTTTCGTCATCGACCAAGGCGATCTCCACGCACTCGTGCTCCAGCAAGGGTGCATCCCGAGCAACCACGTGTTTGAGCAGGATCTCTCCCGCGGCAAGCGCACCTCCCTTCTCCAGGGTAATCAGCCATGCCTCGGGAATTTCAAGACGCTCCTGGTTATTGCCTACGATCAGTTCCGGGCACATCGGGATCAAGTGGCTGACTGCTGCTGCGG
>CBIHMP010000371.1:0-3806 GCA_966211015.1 uncultured Luteolibacter sp.
ATGTGTGGGCCTGGCAGCCGGGCGGGCCGGACGTCACGAAAATCATCAACGGCGATGACTACCTCGACCGCAGCCTTGGTGACGCCGGTGTAATGGGCATGGGATTCGATTCGGAAAAGCGCTTCTACATCACCAGCAACCAATGCAACAAGTCGGCGAAGCCGGTGCGCAATGACATGTTCATTTTCCGCACAGCGCCATGGCCGTCCGGAGAAGCACCGAAGCCGCGGATCTGGTACAAGGCGAGCAACCCCTATGGTGTCGGGCCCTACAACCATGGACTCTCCCACATCGCGCAGGGTCCGGACGGCATGATGTATATCAACAGCGGCGCCCGCACGGACAGCGGAGAGAGAGGAACCAATCCGGATTACTCCACCATCGGCGAAACGGAAACCACCGCGGTGATGTGGCGCATGAATCCGGAAGACGAAACCCCTGAAGTCGAAGTGATCGCGCGCGGCCTGCGCAACAGCTACGGCTTCTGCTGGGATGATCAAAAGCGGCTGGTGGCGACCGACAACGGGCCGGACGCGCATACCCCGGAGGAACTAAATCTCGTCGAACCGGGCAAGCATTACGGCTTCCCCTACAAATACTCGGACGTCACCGGCAAACCCTACCCGCACACGCCGGATGCGCCCGCTGGACTGGAGGTCACGCTGCCCTTCAAAAACCTCGGCCCCGATGCAGGCAAGGATCGCCTCACCTTCGATCCACATTCCTGCCCGACCGGCATCATCTGGCTTGATAAGACATGGCCGGCACCCTTGGGCGGCAGCTACCTCACCACCCGCTTTGGCAATATGCTCAAGCTCGAAGACGGCGACGTTGGCTACGATCTGTTGCAGTTGAATCTGAACTTCGACGACCGCACGCTGACCAGCAGGCGCCTCATCTCACCGCTGGGCAGACCGGTGGATCTCATCACGTTTCCCGGCCACCGCATCATCATCGCCGAATACTCCCGCGCGACGAATCTCGCCGCAGGTGTGGGTACCCCGGGAAGATTGCTGGTGCTGGAACCGAAGTAATGGCCGGGCGGCGCCCGCCTCAACCCGCAAGCAGCGGTTTCAGATCCTTGAGGATTTTCGGCACGGCTTCGTGCGGATTATCCTCTTCCTCATATTCCAACGTGAACCATCCCTGGTAGTTCGCCTGCCTGAGGATCTCCAGCACCCGTCCGATGTCGGTCGCCTCTTTCTTCGGTTCGCCCTTCCGCTGGAGCATCATCTTCAACTGCACGTTCACCGCGTAGGGGGCGATCTTCGCCAGATCCCCGTAAGGATCCGCGGTTTTGAAATTTCCGCTGTCCAGATTGATGCCCGCCCACGGGCTCTCGGCGGCACGCACAAGCCGGACCAGCGTGTCCGCCTCCGCCACGATGCCGTGATGGTTCTCCAAGCCGAGGAAGATCCCCTCTTCGCCGGCGAGGACGAGGCACTCCCGGTAGCATTCGAGGAAATTCTTCCCCGCTTCTTCGATCGTGGAACCCTTCTGGACATCTCCGGCGAAGATGCGGATGTGCGGAGCCCCCATCACCGCGGCGTGGCGGATCCAGGTTTTCACATACTCCACCTGCTCCCGGCGCTTCGCCCCTTCCGGATGGGTGAAGACGTTTCCGACCGCGGTGCCCGCGATCGCCACGCCGCGCAGATAGGCGTGACGCTTGATCTCCAGCAGGTATTTCGCATCCACATCCGGCGGAAAAAAATAGCTCGTGAGTTCCGCCCCCGCGCAGCCTTGGTCGGCGCAGAAATCGATGAAGTCAAAGAGATCCCATGACGGCCAGCCTGCTGGAGCGGCAACCGGCTTGCCCTTCATCCACTTCATGCTCTTCCGGAAGGAATAGGCCGCCAGCCCGAGGGTGAGCCGTGATTTACCTTTGTGGACGATGGGTTCGATCGCACCCACGGGAGCGATCCCCGCACACGCCGCTGTCATCGCCAGAAAAGTCCGCCGGTTCATGGCAGCCATATTGGAATGAACCGCCGCCTCGACCAGCGAAAAGACGAAGGATTCCACCCGTTGCAATGATCCTGAAGACGGTGCACGGTCTGGCACGATGGAGCTGACCCATTCCAGAACCCCGCCATTGCGGCTACTCCAGATAGGCGTGTGGGACTCACTGGCGGACGCCCAGGAGCACGCCCTGGTGGTGGTGGCGATGGGCATGGATTGCAGCATCCATCCGATGGCCGGCGGGGGTTACGAAATCCTCACTGCGGAGGAGGATACCCTGATGGCGAAGCAGGAGCTGGCGCTGTATGGCGAGGAGAAATCACAGACGCCACTCCCGGATCGTACGGATTCCCGGGACCATCCGCTGGGTGTCTCATGGTGGATGGGGTGGGCGGTGATCCTTGCAGGCACCTACCTCCGCCAGATGGAAGATCCCACCCTCACCGGACGCTTCAGCAATTCCAGCCGTGCGCTTATGGAGCACGGGGATTGGTGGCGCCCGTTCACCGCCCTTTTCCTCCACGCGGATCCCCTCCATCTTCTGGGAAATATCCTGATCGGCGGCATGTTTTGTCTGCTGCTGGCGAAATCCATCGGCGCATGGCGCGGCTGGTTGCTGATCCTGCTGGGTGGCACCATCGGCAACGCCATCAACGCCGCGCTCCATCAAGGCGAGGCGTTTTCATCAATCGGCGCCTCCACCGCGACATTCGCGGCGCTCGGGATCCTGGTGGGGCTCGCCATTGCCGATGGCGCGCGGCAGGGCTCTTACCGGAGCGTAAGGATTCTTTCCATTCCCCTGCTGGCGGGATTGATCTTATTCAGCTGGTTTGGGATCTCCGGCGAGAACACGGATATCGGCGGCCATGGCTGGGGAGCCCTCTGCGGGTTGGTGCTGGGGGCCACCGCGGGTTGGCTCAAGTTTGGAAACGCTCCCTCCAACCGCCGCCACCTGACTGTCTCACCCGGACGATCCACCGCTCCCGCGTCATGGCTGGGATGATGAGAATCGAAAGGGCGGGGCAGTGCCGCAACATCCGTCGCTCACCAAGAAGGCAGACCGAGCATCCCGGGCTCCGCGAGGCGCGGGCGATCCGTGAGAATCTCCGGCTCGCCGGCGGTGACGAGCACCGTGTGCTCGAAATGGGCGCTCGGTTTGTGGTCCTCGGTGATGACGGTCCAGCCGTCTTCAAGGATCCGCACACCGGCGACTCCCGCATTCACCATGGGCTCGATGGCGAGGGTCATGCCGGCCATCAAAGTCGGGGATTTCCCTTGGGGCCGGTAGTTCGGCACCTGCGGTTCCTCGTGAAGCCGGCGGCCGACGCCATGGCCGACAAATTCACGGACGATGGTGAATCCATGCGGCTTGACGAAAGCTTCAACCGCGCCGCAAAGGTCCGCCAGCTTGGTCCCGGCGCGGGCGAATTTGATCGCCTCGTAAAGCGATTGCTCCGTGACCGCCAGCAGGCGCTTGGTTTCGAGGGGGACATCCCCCACCGCAACGGTCGTGGCATTGTCACCGATGAAGCCGCTCTTTACCACGCCAACGTCCAGGCTGAGGATATCGCCCGGCAGGATCCGCCGTGGGCCGCCGATGCCGTGGACCACTTCCTCGTTCACCGAAATGCAGATGTTGCCCTTGAAACCCCGGTAGCCGAGGAACGCGCTCTTGCAGTCATGCTGGCGCATCAGCTCGGCGGCAAGCGAATCGATGTCACCGGTGGTGACTCCGGGTTTCACCGCCTTCGAAATCTCCTGCAGGATCTGCGATGCGATGGAGCCCGCAACGCGCATGCGCTCGATTTCCTTGGCGGTTTTGATGGGGATGCGCTGGCGGAAGG
>CBIHMP010000372.1:0-3776 GCA_966211015.1 uncultured Luteolibacter sp.
TTTTCCTTCCTCCGGCAGATTGCCCAGCTCGATCGTCAATCGCTTGCTCATGCCGGGATCGTAACCCTGCTCCGGCGCGCGCCAAGTGCCAAACTGCCCGGATTCAGGGGCGATGGATTGCCGAAATGCAGATCCTTTAAAATTTTAGTCATGGGAAACCAAGGTTTTGGGCGGTGTGGACGAGAGCGGGGTCTGGATTGTCACAAGTACTGCTCCGAAGTTTTTCAAAAATCCGCAACAGGCGGCGGATGGCTCTTATCACGAAAAAAATTGAAACACCTAGAACGGTAGGTCGGCGGCGCTCCTGCCCCGCGTCCTGCCTAGCAGCATCAAGAGATTCACCAAGTGCATGCATCGGTGGAACCACTACATGTAGTATTGTGAATAATTTGTTAATACCACATGAGCAACGGAAGGCCCGAATCCCATTGACCCGGAGCCGCGAATGCTGTGAATATCCGCAACGCTGCGCCACACCCGGTGCGCCTCCCGAACCAACAAGCTTCACCCTGATTTCAGTCCCGTCAAATGGCCGCCACCACCACCGTAACCGTCGGAAACAAGACCTTCATCCTCGACCGCGAAAAAGCCGAAGCCGCCTTTGCCGCCAAAAAAGTGATCAACGGCAAAGACACGATGTTCTTCAACATCCTCCCGCTGAAATACCAGTGGGCGTACGACCTGTACAAGACGATGAAGAACAACCACTGGGAGCCGGAGGACATCACCATGCAGAAGGACGTCGAGCAGTGGCGCTCCGACGAGATCTCCGATGTCGAGCGGTGGATCATCAAGATGGGAATCGGCTATTTCTCCGCCGCGGAGGGAATCGTCGGGGACAACGTGCTGCACGTGGTCCGCGAGGTGGTGACCGCCCCGGAACTGAAGCTGGTGCTCGGCCGCCACGCGCATGAGGAAAACATCCACGCCGACAGCCTGGTGTACATGCTCTCCTCGCTGGGCCTGAACCCGCACGAGTGCGAGGCGATGTTCGAGGACGTTCCCTCGATCACGGCGAAGAACCACTTCGTGGTCTCGAACTCCCGCGCGCTGCGCCGCGACATCGACCTCACCGTCACCGCGAACAAGCAGGCGCTGGCGAAGAACATCTTCATGTTCGGGCAGGTGATGGAAGGCACCCAGTTCTACGGCCTCTTCGGGATGATCCTGAGCCTCTACCGCCAGAACAAGTTCCCGGGCATCGGCCAGATGTTCCGGTACACGCTGCGCGACGAGTCGAACCACATCGAGGTCTTCCGCAACCTGCTGATGGACCTGGTGGACGAGAACCCGGACATCTGGTCGGAGGATTTCCGCGAGGACCTCCGCAAAACCATGGCGGAAGGAATCCACCTGGAGAAGCAGTTCATCCGGGATTGCCTGCCCGTCGCCGGCCTGGGCCTGAACTCCGCCGACTTCGAGCAGTACATCGACTACATCGCCGACCGCCGCCTCATCTCCTGCGGCCTTGCGCCGCTGAACGAGTCCGTCTCCAACCCCTTCCCGTGGCTCGCCGAGATGATGGACATCAAGAAGGAGACCAACTTCTTCGAAGGGCGCGTGACGGAATATCAGAAGGCCTCCGCGCTGAGTTCCGTGGACGACGACGAGCTTTGATTTGTCGTCCCCGCCTTTCCCGTCCGCTCCCACACACACGCTCCCGATTCCCGCAACTTCCTCCCTCACCCGCACACACACATTCCCATGTATCGCGCCGTTAATCCTGACGAAGACCTCCTGCTGAAACAGGTCATTACCGTTCGCTTCGCCCTTCCCGTCTCCGACCGCGCCTACTCCTGGCGCGAGGTGCTGCCGACGGACAAGCGCGTGCCGATCGCCGAAATCATCGTGACCCGCGGAAATGCGGACACGCATTTTTCCTTGGAAGACGTGGCGGACGCGATCGGGGAATCGCTGGCCGACCTGCTCGTCTCCCGCCAGGAGGACGAGAAGTCCATCTTCTCGGACGTGAACCGGAAATTCGTTTCCGACGTGGCGCACGCGGTGGCGAATTCCCTCACCAAGTCTCTCGACGAGGGCGGCCGTTTGCGCCTTTCGGAGTCCGATCTATACTTGCTGATCGAAAAGGCACTGCTTGAAAACGAGGCATACGATGTGGCGAAGTCCCTCGCCTTCCGCCGCTCCATGGAGAAGACCGGCACGGTGGACCTGCACGTGGGGCCTCACGCCCTGCCCGTGCGGCTGATCCGCCGCAGCGGAAACGTGGTGCCGTGGTCGGAGACGAAGATCGAGATCGCCGTGCGCAAGGCCTTCCTCACCATCAAGGAAAACCCGGAGCCCGCGATCGATATCGCGAAGGCCGTCACCGACCGCATCCGCCGCGGCGACCAGTCCTTCGTCCACATCGAGGACGTCCAGGACATGGTGCAGGAGGAGCTGATGCGCCAAGGCAAGTTCAAGGCCGCGGAACACTACATCCTCTACCGCGCCCAGCGCGCGCGCCTGCGTCAGGAGCAGGAGGAGAAGGCGGAGGATCCGAACCAGGAGTTCTTCGTCACCGTCACCCCGGACGATGGCAAGTCCATCATGTGGGACGGCAGCGAGCTGAAAAAGCGCATCGCCTACGCCTCCATCGGCCTGGATCTTTGCCTCAGCGAGCTGGAGATCGAGCGCGAACTGCGCCGCTCCGTCGGCACCGAGATTTCCGAGAAGGACCTCAAGAACACGATCATCCTGAACGCGAAGGCGCTGATCGAAAAAGACGCCGATTTCGCGAAATTCGCCGGCCGGATCCTGCTCTCCTACATCTACGAGGAAGTGCTCGACTGGAGCATCTCCCGCGACGGCATCGACAAGCTCAAGCAGGCGCACAAGCTCGCCTTCAAGAGCTACCTGAAGCACGGCGTGGCCATCAAGCGCCTGCACCCGGACCTCTTGGACGTCTACGATCTCGACAAGCTCGCCGAGGCCTTCGACCCCACCGCGGACTTGGATTTCGACTACCTCGGCATCCAGACGATGTATGATCGCTACCTGATCGTGGACAAGACCGGCAGCAAGCCGCGCCGCATCGAAACACCGCAGTTCTTCTGGATGCGCGTCTCCATGGGCCTCTTCAAGCGCGAGGAAAAGGAGCGCGAGGGCTGGGTGGTCCGCCTCTACAATCTCTACAAGGGCCGCCGCTTCTGCTCCTCCACCCCCACGCTCTTCAATTCCGGCACCCTGCACAGCCAGCTCTCCTCCTGCTACCTTTACAAGGTGGATGACTCCATCGAGAGCATCATGATCCGCGGCATCGCGGAAAATGCCTTCCTGAGCAAGTGGGCGGGCGGCCTCGGCGGCTCGTGGACCGCCGTGCGCGGCACCGGCGGCTACATCCAGGGCACCAATGGCGAGTCCCAGGGCATCATCCCCTTCCTGAAGCTGCACAATGACCAGCTCGTGGCCGTGAATCAGGGCGGCAAGCGCCGCGGCTCCGGCTGCGCCTACCTCGAGACCTGGCACAACGACATCGAGGACTTCCTGGAGCTGCGGAAAAACACCGGCGACGAGCGCCGCCGCTGCCACGACATGAATACCGCGAACTGGATCCCGGACCTCTTCATGAAGCGCATGGAGGAACGCGGCACCTGGACGCTCTTCCGCTCGAATGAAGTCCCCGACCTCCACGACCTCTACGGCAAGGCCTTCGAGCTACGCTACGAGGAATACGAGGCCATGGCCGCGGAGGGGAAAATCTGGTCCCGCCAGATCCCCGCCATCGAGCTCTGGAAGACCATGCTGAAGATGCTCTTCGAGACCGGCCACCCCTGGAT
>CBIHMP010000373.1:0-3767 GCA_966211015.1 uncultured Luteolibacter sp.
TCCACTTGGGTGCTAGACTCCAGCAGAAGAATCCGCATCCTCCCGTGCGGAAGGCGATCATTGCCACCGTGGCGGAATGGTAGACGCCGCGGACTTAAAATCCGTTGCAGGGCAACCTGCGTGCCGGTTCGAGTCCGGCCGGTGGCACTGCTTCGGTGATGGGGTTAATCCGGTGAGCCAAGAGGGTGCCATTTTTGAAAGGCTCTCCGGAACATTCGGTGACTGCCACTCGTGGGGTGAGCCCTGGGCGTGTTGAGCCCTATGGATCGCCTCCCTCGACGAAATCCCGGCGAGCGGATCCGGCGAGGATGCCGGCGTAGTTCCCGGATCGGTGCCCCGGCTTGCCAAGGGTTTCAAGGACGGGTCCTTGCGATTTCCAGGACAACTCGAGGTGCCGGTGGATGACAGCTACACATTCCGCCTGAACTGCGACGATGGCGCGCGGCTGAAGGCCGGCGAAACGTGCGAGCGCCAATAGATGGCTTTTGATGCGTATCGATGGCACCCGGTTTGGTAGAACCTGCGGGATTTGATAGGGTAGCGAATATGGATTCCATGGAGGGACGTCGAAACGCCTGTAAAGCCTTGCTTTAGCCGGGATCTCCCGTCTCAAGGCGGCGGCTATTCCGGCTTCCGCAGGAGCGGTGCATGCCGATCCGAAGCGACCACCCGCGTCCATTTTCCAATTTGCTTCCGCCCTTTTCTTCAAGCCTGCCCGAGATGAAAACAAATTACCTATCGCCCGTCCTGATCGCCTTGTTCTGCGGTTCGGTCGCCTTCGCCGAGACCGTCGCGGTCGAGTCACCGGATGGCCACCTCAAGCTGACGGTGGAAGTCGCCGACGACGGCGCGGTGACGCACTCGTTGGCAATCGACGGCACGCCGCTGATCTTGCCCTCGCCGGTGGGCTTTGCCGGGGGACGTTTCGCCGGCGTGACGCGTCGCGCCGAGAACACCGTGTGGAAGCCGATCTGGGGCAAGCGCATGGTGGTGCCCGACAGCTACCGCGAGGCCAGGGTCGATCTCGGAAGCTATCAGCTCGAAGCCCGTGCGTACGATGAGGGCGTGGCTCTCCGCTACGTGTACCCCGGTAGCAGGCCGAACGGGGCAGAAGCCACCGCCTTCAACTTCGCGGGTGACTACACCGCCTGGTATTATAACGGCGAGAACCATAACCTCGGGCCGGAGAAACTGAGCGCCGCGAACGGGCAACGTATGCCCGTGGTCACGATCAAGGCCGGGGACAGCGGCTACCTGGCCCTCCATGAGGCCGACCTCTCCGACGGGGAACCACTCATCTTTGAAGCCAAAGAAGGCGGGACGTCGCTTCGCGTTGCCTCCAAGCCAAGCCCATCGTGGCGGGTGGTCATGTTCGGTCGCACGCCCGGCTCGCTGGTGGATTCCCACCTCCTCGAGCTGCTGAACCCGCCGCCGCCCGCGGGTATGGACTTCTCCTGGGTGAAACCGGGCGTGGCCCTGTGGGACTGGCGCATCGACGGCGCGAAGGTGGAAGACTTCCGTTATGACATGTCGCTGCCTTCGTGGAAACGGATGGTCGATTTCGCCGCCGAAAACGGCATTCCTCACCTGGTGCTGGACGCCAATTGGTATGGCCCGGAATTCGGCCGTGATTCCGACCCCGTGAAGGGCGGCAAGGTGGAACAGGTGAAGGCGATCATCGCCTACGGAAAGACGAAGAACGTGGGTATCTGGCTCTATCTGAACGACGTGGGCGGCCGGAAATTTTCCCTGGAGGAAACGCTGAAACAATACGGTGAATGGGGCGCGGCAGGCGTCAAATACGGCTTCATGAAGGGTTCTCCAGAGGAGAAAAATCAGCGCACGCGTCTCATCACCGGGCTGTGCGCGAAGAACAAATTGCTATGCAATTACCACGACGGCCCGGTCCACCCCTATGGTCAGATGCGCACGTGGCCGAATGCCGTGACGCGCGAATTCTGCCAAGCCCAGCTCGACGGCCACAAGGTTTTCCAACCGAAGACTTTTGTGACCAGCGTCTTCGTGAACATGCTCGCCGGCCCGCTCGACATGAACAACGGCGTGGCCGATCTGACCCAGGCCGGCCGCGTGGACCACGGTGCGCCCGTGCCCTCCACGCTGACAGCCGAGGCGGCGCGCACGCTGATTGTATTCTCCGGAGCTACGATCATTCCCGACATTCCCGAATATTACCGCAAGCACCCCGAATTGCTGCGCTTCATCGCCGCCCAGCGGATGCCGTGGCGCGAGAGCAAGACGCTTGCCGGCGAAATCGGCGAGTACATCGTGATGGCCCGTCAGGCGGCGGATGACGCATGGCTGATCGGCGCGGCCACCAATGAAGCACCGCGCGAATTGGATGTACCGCTGTCGTTTCTACCTGCTGGAAAGCACGAGGCCCTCGTCATCCAGGACGGCCCTCGATCGGACTTCCGCACCCGTGCGGAGGATTACCAGGCGGAGACGCGCGAAGTGTCTTCCGCCGACACGCTGCATCTCGAGTTGGCACCCGGAGGGGGCGCGTGCGTTTTAGTCGTCGGAAAGCGATGAGACGGCGCCTCCTGCAACCCTGTCTCAAAGGGTCGTCCAGCTCCATTTGTCGGCGGCGGGACTCTGAGTACAAGCCGGCGAGGATCCAGCGGCTCGGCTTCCTCACGTCCAAAAGCGGAGGCCTCTGGAGCAGCCATTCGATCTACCCGGGGCATCGACGGCACCGGGTCACACGGGCGGCTTTCGCGACCGCGGGGCGACCTCAGCCCGTCCGAAGTTGGCGGGAGGGTTCAAACTGCCCCAAGGTTTCGGACGCGAGGCGGTCGAGCGTCTGCTGCTGCATTTCGACGAACGCGTCGTGGAGCGGGCATTTCGGGCCGTTGCCACACCAGTGCGGTCCGAAGGGGCACATCACGCGATCCTCGGGATCTTCGAAGACTTTAATCACGTCGAGGAGCGAGATTTCGGCGGGCGGACGAGCCAGGCGATAACCGCCGCTTCGCCCGGGGGTGCCAGCGACGATGCCTTCACGGGAGAGGATCGTCAGGATTTTGGCCACCAACGGGCGCGACAACTCGCGTGCTCCGGCGATCTCGGCGCTGCCCACCAGCCGATTTTCAGGAGCGGCGGTCGCAAGATAGCTGATCGCGGCGATGGCGGCTTGAGCCAATTTGCTGTAGGTGAACACGGGGGAGAGGTGGGGGAAATGAACTCAACAAAGACGGCGACCGGCGGAATCTCCAAGCGGCCCGGAGATTCCACCTGTGCCGCGCGCGGTCAAGCATCCTGGCGCCGACCTTTTTCGGCATCGGTCAGCGACCAGCCTGTTTTCAGCCCGAGGACGAACCATCCCAAGGTCAGCGTGCCGATCGCGAAGATGGTATCGCCGACAACGCGCAGCCACTTGAAGGTGTCCATCAGGCCGGTGCCGAGGAATTCCGGGCTCCGGGCATACCAGAGGCCTTCGTTCATGCTGGCCACGGTTTGCCAGAGGCCGACAGGCAGGAGGCTAAGGAGTGCCATGAGCAGGAGCCCGAGGTTGATCGACCAGAACGAGAACCGGATCAAACCCTGCTTCCAACGTCCCGGTGCGGCGAGACCCTTGGCGACGAACAGCATCAGCCCGATCCCGAGCATGCCATATACGCCGAACAGCGCGGTGTGGCCGTGCAAGGGCGTGGTGTTGAGCCCCTGCATGTAGTAGAGGGCGATCGGCGGATTGATCAGGAAACCGAAGATCCCGGCTCCGAGCATGTTCCAGAAGGCCACGGCGAGCA
>CBIHMP010000374.1:0-3743 GCA_966211015.1 uncultured Luteolibacter sp.
ACCCGGGTGATCCGTTTGTCGCCCAGGGCCAGGCGCAGCACTTCGCGGCCCACCCGGCCTGTCGCTCCCGCCAGCAATACGAGTGCCATGATTCCCGAAAGAAAGCAGGCATCCCGGCCCGGGCAAACGGGAAGGCATTTCCGCCAGCGGGGGCGATCTTCCCTCTCACTTCACCGGGCCGTAAACCTCGAGCTCGCTGAGGAAGGAAAACTTCTCGTCGTAGTGATCCTGTTTTTCGTGATGGTCCGGGAAAGTGGCGCGGACGAAGCGCACGCGCCGTTTGTCGAAGCGCTGCTCGGTCCTCGCCTCCGTCTTGCCCGGGAATTCATGGCGGGCCGCTTCCTGGAATTCCCGGCCGTCCTCGCTGAGCGAAATGACGATCGTTTTCGTGGAGCCGAAACCGGGCACCCCGTAGCGGACCGCCTGGATTTCACGCGCGCGGCCGAGGTCGATGGTCACGTGCTTCGGGAAACCGGCGGCGGTGCCGGTGGCAAAGCAGGTCCCCGCCGCGCCGTGCCAGTTGCCATCCGTCAGACCGGTATTCCAGCCGTGAGGGTTGGGATCGCTTGAAGTGAAGGGGCGCTGGCGAGCGACATTGCGGCCGAGCCCCGGCTCGTCCGGCCAATGGGAGTGGAACGCGGCGGCGGGCAGGCCCTCCTTGTTCATGAGATTCGGTTCGGCCACTTGCGACCAGGCGAAGCGAACCATCGTGGGGTGGGGGACCTCCGCGCTTCTCAGCGTGATGACCGGCTCATTCGGGGAAATTTCCGCGACCGCCGGCTTGAAGCTCCAATCCGGCCCGGCGACTTCGAAAAAGTCCGGAGCCTTCCCGTCGCGCGTCGCGAGGCCCGTCGGCGCGCTACCGAACCGCACCCGGATGGCACCCCCGGCGGCTTCGAAGCTTTCGAAGACCGGCCCGGACTTCACGATGCCCGGTTTGCCATAGGTATCGGCGAGCGCCCACAGGGCGAGCCGGCGGCCCACCTCGGATTTATTCCTGGGGTGAATGTCTTTCGGATTCCCGATGTCCATGGTTACCGCCATGCCGGTGTGCGGGATCTTGAGCGCCTCCTGCTGGGCGATCCACAGACCTTGCAGCGCGCCCTGGCGCTGATCGCCGTAGTCGTAGGGTGCCAGTTGCACGAAGAGGAAAGGCGCTTCCGAGGCCCCGAACTGCCTCCGCCAGCCTTTGATGAGCGCCTCCATCTTCAAGGTGTAGAGGAGATCCTCGCCGACGTTCGATTCGCCTTGGTACCAAAGGAAGCCGCGCAGCCCGTAAGGCACCAGCGGGTGGATCATCGCTTGGTAGGTGCCGATCGCTTGATTGTGGCCGACAGGTAAGACCGGCGGGGCAGACGGCTGCGAAGGAATAGGCCGCTTTTCCTTCAGCGCGCGCTCGGCGAGGTCCACCCAAGCGCGCGTCGCAGCCACGTGGCGGTGCAGCATCTCGTCGAATCTTTCCGTACCCGGTGTCCGCGCCTCGCGGAAATCGCGCATGTCCTTCAAGTCCTCCACGTCTGCCAGGCCTTCGTCCGCGAACCACGGTTCAATCCTCGAGCCGCCCCACGAGCTGTGGATCATCCCCACGGGAATACCCAGTTCTTCGGTCAGGCGGCGGCCGAAGAAATAGGCCACGGCGGAAAAGCCGGGAGCGGTCTCGGGCGTCGCGGAGAGCCACGTGCCCTCGAAATCGTCGAGACGGTAGGGCGAGAGCTTCTTGGGAACGGTGAGCAGGCGGAGCAAGGGCACGGCCCCGGATTTCGCAATCTCCTGATCCTCCGGCCTCGCCGCGGCGATGGTCCACTCCATGTTCGATTGGCCGCTTGCGAGCCAAACTTCACCTACCAGCACATCCTTCACCTCCACGCGGTGCCCGCCTTCCTCGGCGGCCTCGAGGGTGCGGCCCTCCGCACTGGCGGGCATGGCATCGAGATCCACCCGCCAGGTGCCGTCGCCAGCCGCTTGAACGGACTTTTCCTGCCCCCCGAATTTGACGGTGATCTTCTTTCCGGGCTCGCCACGGCCCCAGACCGGCACGTTCCGGTCGCGTTGGAGCACGGCTCCATCGGTGAACACGTGCGGGAGGCGAACTTCGGCACCGGCCGGGAGGATCAGCGCCGCCAGCGCGGCAACAAGGAGGCGTCTCGGAACAATCATGAGCGGCGATTACGTTGTGCGGGCGGGGATTCTACCAGCATGGAATCGCGCCCGGGGAGCTGCGGGAATATTTCGGTCCCCGGAGCTCTTCCGCGATCCGAAAATCCTCGCAAGGCTGAAAACCGGCTGGCACAGCCGCCGCCTTGGGTGCATCTTCCATGCTGTGAGCGTGGAGACCTATCTTTGCCCCGGGTGCGATACCGAAGTGCCGGTCGGCTCGCGCGGTTGTCCCAGGTGCAATCCTCCTTCCAAGCGTCACAAGCGGCGGCGGGCGACTGCTTCCCGCCGTAGGCACGGCTGGGAGCAGGAGGATTCGGCGGACGGGCTGAACCTGCCGGACGAGGACAATTTCGATTACGATTCCTTCGTAGCCCGCGAATTCGGCGGTAAACCCCACAAGCGCATCGGCATCGCGTGGTACTGGTGGGTGACCGCCACGCTCTTGCTAGGGCTATTGGCCATGGGAGCATTCCGGCTCTGGGCAGCTTTCTGAGCCTACGGATCGGTGCGGAAGGGAGCCGCGGGAAGACCCTCCTCATTGTAAAGATTCGCGCCTTCCGGATTGTCCGACCACGCGTAGCGGACAAAGGCGGGGCGCGGGATAGCGGGACTGGAGACGATGACAGTGTCATCCGCAATTTCCGCATTCGCCCATACGAACTTCCGGTCGTCCCCGGAGATGGCAAACTGCCTCAGCGGCCCGTCCTTCGCTCGGAGGCCGCTCGAGATGTGCTCGAAGTGCAGCCTGACGCGGCCGTCGTCGATCTCGGCCATCTTCAGGACCGGGCCGCAAGGAATGATCGGCTTTCCATATGCCCCCGCGAGAGCGAGCCGGGCCAGCCGTGCGCCGACCTCTTGCTTGTTGCGCGGATGCACGTCCTTTTCATCGCCCACATCCAGGGTGACCGCCATGCCGGTGTTCGGAAGCGCAAGCGAGGAAGCCTGGGCCTCGCGCATACTGGCCAGGCTGCTGTTTCCCGGGGCCGCGGGAGGGGCCTTGTGGGCGGCGAGCTGAACGAAATAGAAAGGAAAGTCACCGCGTCCCCAGCGCTCGCGCCAGCCGGTGATGAGGGATTCCTGAAGCGCCGGGTAGAGCTGGCGCGTACCGACATTCGATTCGCCCTGATACCAGATGGCACCGCGGATGCCGTAGGGGAGAATCGGCGAGATCATGCCGTTGAAAAGCACGGCGGGGTTGTGCTGATCCTGCACGGGATCAGGGTGCTTCGGCCTCCGCCCCTTCTTGCCGCCGGAGATCCACCGGTCCATCGCACGGCCATAGCCGGCGAAGGCCTTCGGATCATCCCGGTAAGCGACGAGCTTTTTGCCGAAATCATCCTGCAATTTCTTGAGAAGGGGGTGGGCCGCCAGCTTGTCCCTGCCGATCCAGGCCTCCGCGGTGCTGGCCCCGTAGGCGCAGGTGACCAGCCCGATCGGCACGTCCAGGTCCTCTTGGAGCTTCCGCGCGAAGAAATAGGCCACGGCCGAGAAGTCGGGCACGGTCTCAGGCGAGCAAACCGCCCACTTCCCCTCCACCTCCGGCTGCGGGTCCTCCCGCAAGGTCCACTCCGCGGTGAACATCCGGA
>CBIHMP010000375.1:0-3740 GCA_966211015.1 uncultured Luteolibacter sp.
GCGTGACCGTCCAATCGCTGCCGGAGGGCCGCTGGCGCGTGGCTTTCCAGATCGCGCCCGCGGCGGAAGGCGGAAAGCTGGCCGAAGCCGGGCCGCAGGAGTTGCGTTGCTGCCTGAAAAAAGGCGAGGATTTCCTGACCGAGACATGGGCCTACCGCATCATCCCCTAGAAACCCTGCGGCCGCTCACCGAAACGGAGCTTTCCGAATGGGAAGAGGCCTACGCGGCGGTGGAAGCCTACCTGCAGGCGCTCCGGCTGCGCAATCGCCTGCTCGTCGCGGAACTGGTGCGGGCGATCCTATGGCGGGCCTCGGCACGCGGTGCTCGGGAACCGGGGGTACCCGCCCGTGTCCTGGCCATGGAAGAAACCCTCAGCGAGATCGCGAGCTGGACCCAGGACGTGCTGGACGAACCGCTGGAAAACCGCCGGCTGGCCGCACGCGGCCGTCTCGCCCTGCTGCTGGCGGACATGCCGGGTAAGTGGCAGGGCGTTTTCCTGACCCCTCCGCCCTGGCCGACCGCGTTCAAGGAGGCGATGGGTAAATCCTACCTTGCCGCGGGCCCCAGCTTCGCCGAACTCACGATGATCCCGAAACCGCTCGAACTCAACGTGATCGGCACCGGTGCCGCGCAGTGGTGGGAAACCATGGACCGCCGCCCCATCGTGCGGAAGATGTTCGCGCTGTTCCTGCTGGGACTGATCGGGGCCACCGTCTGGTTCATTTTCTTCATGTGATGGACCAGGCTGTGAAAGACGAGCGGGAGACGGTGCGGCCTTTTTTCAGCCGTTTCCGCGCCTTCATGCGGCGGCTGGTCTTCTTCGGAAGCGTGGTGCTGGTGAATGTGGCGGCGAGCTACTGGCTCTACGATATCTTCATCCGCCTGGGCATGCATCGCGCGCACGTGCTGCTGCTCGCGGTCTTCTTCATCCTGAACGGCCTCCTGGTGCTGGGCTCGTTCCACGCGATCTTCGGCGCCTGGGACATCCTGTGGGGCAAGAAACGCGCGGTCCGCATCACGAAGCTGGCCGAGCAAGCCGGGGAAGTGCCCCTGGCCCGGCGCTACGCGGTGGTGATGCCGGTTTACAACGAGGACAGCAACCGCTTCTGCGCGCGGATCGAGGCGATCTACCGCTCGATCGAGGCCACCGGCCACATCGGCTCTTTCGATTTCTTCATCCTCAGCGACACCCGTGATCTCGATCTCTGGGTGCTGGAGGAAACCGCGTGGACGAATCTCTGCCGCAAGCTCGGCGGCTTCGGCCGGATCTACTACCGGCGCCGTAAAAAGAACGAGAACCGCAAGGCGGGGAATATCGGCGACTTCGTCCGCACCTGGGGCGGCGGCTACGAGGGCATGGTCGTGCTGGATGCGGACAGCCTGATGGATGGCGGGGACATCCTGAAAATGACCCGGGTGATGGAGGCCTATCCGAACCTGGGCATCCTGCAGACACCGCCCAAGCTCATCCGCGGGGCGTCCGTCTTCACTCGGCTGCAACAGTTCGCGATGCGGCTCTACGGCCCGCTTTTCATCCGCGGGCTCAACTGGTGGCAGCTCGGCGGCGGCAGCTATTGGGGCCACAATGCCTTGATCCGCGTGAAACCCTTTTCGGAGTTCTGCGAACTCCCCGCCCTTCCCGGACGCGAGCCCTTCGGCGGGAAGATCCTGAGCCACGATTTCGTCGAGGCAGCCCTGATGGTCGCGCAAGGCTGGGAGGTCTGGCTGGCCTGGGACATCGAAGGCACCTACGAGGAAGCGCCGCCGACCCTGATCGACCACCTCAAGCGCGACCGCCGCTGGTGCCAGGGGAACCTGCAGCACCTGTGGCTGATCTTCGCCCGCAAGCTGCCGCTTACCGTGCGGGCGCATCTTTTCATGGGGATCATGGCCTACCTGGGCAGCCCGCTGTGGTTCCTCTTCCTCATCCTGGGAACCTGGGTCGCATGGGACCGGGCCGGCAGCGACCTGAGCAACCTGCCCTACGACGGCACGCTGGTCGGCCGCTGGCTGCGCATCGACGGGAACACGCAAAGCCTGATCCTCACCGGCTTCATCTTCCTGCTGCTCTTCCTGCCGAAGATCCTGGCGCTCATCGGGGCCGTGCTGGTGCCGCGGATCCGCCGGTCTTTCGGAGGCTTTTTCCCGCTGGTCACGGGAGTCTTCCTCGAAACGCTGCTTTCCATGCTGCTGGCACCCTGTGTGATGGCGGCCCACACCATCATGGTCGTCGGCATCGTGTTCGGTCATGCGGTAGGCTGGGGCAACCAGAACCGGGAGACGGACGGGACGAGCTGGGGGGAGGCCTTCACCGTGCATGCCATCCCCACGCTCCTCGGCATCGCCTGGGCGGTCCTGGCATGGAACATCAGCCCCGTCTTCGCGGCGTGGATGTCCCCCATCCTGCTCGGCCTGATCCTTTGCGTTCCCGTTTCGGTCTGGACCAGCCGGGCGCGCTACGGGAGGGCCCTGGCACGCCGCAAGGTCCTGGCGACGCCGGAGGAACTGGATCCGCCCGTCGTGATGAAGCTCGCCGACGTGGCGAATTCCTCCATCGATCCGGCGCTCGACGCCACCGTGCCGGGTCGCTACGGGGTGACCGCGGCGGTCGTGGACCCCTATGTCAACGGCGTCCACGTTTCGTTGTTGGAACCCGCCGACATTTCGCCCGAGAGCGAGGCCCTGGTGGAACGCTGCCTGACCTTGGGGCCGGCCTCGATGTCGAAGGACGAGATGATCGAGCTGCTCTATCTGGCACCGGCGATGCTCGCCCTGCACCGTGCGGTGTGGCTGCGCCCGGCGGAAGGCATCCATACCACCTGGACCCAGGCAGTAGAGAGCTACCGGCGGCGCATCGACACGGGATCGGCCGAGGATATCGCCTGACCCCGTAGCCCTCCAGGCGAATGATCACCCGCTTCGCTCCCAGTCCCACCGGTCTCCTGCACCTCGGGCACGCGTACGCGGCCAAGGTCGCACACGACCTCGCGCGGAGGGAAGACGGGCGGTTTCTGCTCCGCTTCGAAGACATCGATCACACGCGGACCCGCCCCGGATACTACGGGGCAATGGAGGACGACCTCCGCTGGCTCGGCCTGGCTTGGGACGGGCCGGTCCTCCGGCAGTCGTCGCGCACGGCCGCCTACGAAAGTGCCCTGGGACAATTGAAGGCGCTCGGCGCGGTTTATCCCTGCTTCTGCACCCGGCGCGAGATCGAGGAAGAGGTGGCGCGCATGACAAACGCCCCCCACGGGCCGGAGGGGCCGCTCTACCCGGGCACCTGCAAGCGCCTGACCCCGGAAGAGCGCCAAGCAAAACTGGAGGCCGGCGCACAGCCGGCGTGGCGACTGGATGCCTCGCTCGCCTTGGGAATCACCGGTCCGCTCCGATTCCACGATCTGCTGCACGGTACCCGTCCGGTGGACGCAGGCGTGTTGGGAGACGTGGTGCTGGCCCGCAAGGACATCGGCAGCTCCTATCACCTCGCGGTAACGGTGGACGACGCGTTTCAGGAAGTCACCCACGTGACGCGCGGCGAAGATCTCCTCCCCTCGACCCACGTCCACCGTGTCCTGCAGACCCTGCTAGGATTCCCCGAACCCGTTTACTGTCACCACGCCCTGGTAACGGACGACAAGGGCCAGCGCCTTGCGAAGCGCCACGATTCCCTTTCGATACAGCATCTCCGGGAGCAGGGAGAGACTCCGGAGAGCATCCTGGCCCTGCTGCCACCCTATACC
>CBIHMP010000376.1:0-3740 GCA_966211015.1 uncultured Luteolibacter sp.
CCCATGCTCCGGGCGTGAGCAGTTCCCGTGCGCCGGAGATCATGGTGAGCACCACATAGAACATCAGCCCCGTGAGGAAGACGAGGCCCAGCGCGCGCCGGTAGTCGAGCCCCGGCAGCGAAGTGAAGGTCTTACCGAGATAGTTCCAGAGCACCTTCACGGCCCAAGCGATCAGCAGATAGCCGAAGAGGAAAAAAGAGAGGGCGTCAAGGCGGGCGCGCGCGATGTCGGTGAGAGTAATGACGGTCATCCCCGCCTGTGCCTGCCCGATACCGGCGAACCAGAGGCCAAGAAAGAGGACAAGAGGCGCGGGTCTGGAAAGTACCACGATAGGAGAATGATTAGAGGTAAGGCCCATCGCAAGACGCCGATGGTGAAAAAGCGATGAACCTCGCTTCCGCTGCATGGGATAAAAGCCGGAGAAGGCGGGAGCTTTCTCTATTTTTCAACGCCCCAGCCACTCCCTCAGGATCGGCACGTCGGCCTCCGCCCAGTCGAGGGACGGCAGTTCTTCCCGGGCGCACCAGCGGATTTCGGAATGCTCGTGCGGGTGCGGCTGACCGGAAAGGATGGTGCAGAGGTAGGGGTGCAGGCGGATCGGCCCGCGCCCGTAATCCCAGATCACCGGGGTGAGCGCCTTTTCCGGGAGCACGACAATCCCCAACTCTTCTTCCAATTCCCGGACCAGTGCGGCGCGGGGTTCTTCGCCCGCTTCCACCTTTCCGCCGGGAAATTCCCACTTTCCGCCGAGGTGCTTGCCCTCGGGGCGCTTGCAGGCCAGCAGCCGGCCAGCAGGATCAAGAATCAGGCCGGCGACGACATCGATCATCTGCCGTCGGCGAGACGCTCCGCGAGCATGGCAGGCAGCTCGGCGTCGAGGATCTTCCGCTGGGTGGTCTCGATGTCGTATTCGACGCGGCGGAAGACGATCAGCTTGTGATCCAGATCGTAGATCGCGTAGCAGCCGCGCCAGTCCCCGTCGCGGGGTTGGCCGACAGAGCCGGCATTGATGAAATATTTCGAGCCTTCCTCGATGATGATCGAGTCGGCCGGGACCTCCTGCACCTTGTCCGTCTTCACATACACCCGCGGGACGTGGGTGTGGCCGTGGAAACAGACCTGGGTGAACTGGTAGGAGAAGTTCGACATCGCGTCGAAGCGGTTGGTCACGTAGTTCCAGTTCGCCGGCTGATCCAGGGTGCTGTGGACGACGGTGAAATCCTCCACCTGCCGGACCATGCGCAGGCGGCGCAGCCACAGCCGCTGTTCTTCCGACAATTGCTGCCGGGTCCACTCCAGGGCGGAGGCCGCCACCGGGTTCATGGAATCGAGCGAGTGGCTGCCGGAGGCATCCTCGTCGTGGTTTCCCTTCACCACCGGGATATTCATGGCGCGGACCTTTTCCAGGCAGGCGGCCGGATCGGCGTTGTAGCCGACGACATCCCCCAGGCACACGTAATCGGTGCAGCCCTGCTCCGCGGCATCAGCCAACACTGCCTCGAGTGCTTCGAGGTTCGCGTGGATGTCACCGAAAAGGGCGATTCGCATTGGGGAAAGGTGAGGCGGGAGAGGCTTTAGGGGACGGTTTGGGCCGCTGTCGAGCCAAACCACGGCTAGCGGGCAAACCGGTCGCGATCGAGGAGCTTGTCCTGTTCAAAGATGAAGCTGCGGGAATCCTCCGGGGCGATCCCGGCACGGCGTTCCAGCAGGCGCACGGCGGTTTCGACCCCGTCCATGGGCAGGCGGGAATGGATGTTGGTGAAATACGCGCCCAGATTGCGCAACGCTTTCGTTTCCGTGCCGAAGATTGCCACGACTGCCCCGACCGGATCCGCGGGAGGGTTTTCCCGGGCTTCGAGGGCATAGCGCAGGCAGAGGAGGGTAGGGACGCGATTGGCAGGCTCTTTCAGGAGCTCGCGGACCTCGGCGAGGGCCTTTTCCGGATCTTTCCCCACGCGGACGTCGGCGAGCAGGCGGAACCGGTCCACGGACATCGGGGCTTTTCCGGTCGCGGCCGCCTTGCCATAGGCCTCGGCGGCCTTCGCGTCGTCGGGGAAAAAGGAGGAATTCGAGCAAAAGCTCCCGAGCTGCGCCCACAGCCGCCATTCGCCCGGATTGTTCCGGGCACCCCGCTCGAAGAACTCACGGCCCTTTGCCACCCAGCGGCGCGCTTCCGCCTCGGCCCGCAGCTTCGGCAGATCGTGGTCGGAGCGGTAGGACGAGGCGGCATTGTAGCCGATGTGCCAGCCCCCGATGTCCCAGTAGTAGGGAGTGCGCGGGGAAAGGCGGACGGTGGTCTCCGCATGGTCCTCCACCTCGTTCCAGAGGGCCTTGGTGAATTTCTCCGTGGTCTGGAGGTGGGTGAAGGCCGCCACCAGCGTGCGCAGTCCGGCGAGCGCCACCACCATGCTGTTCTGGCCGATCTTCTCCTTCACGTCAATCGCCAGCGGCTCCTCCAGCAAGCCCTGGCGGCGGAAATCGAGGGTCATCGCCTGCTCCACCGGCATGCGCAGTGCCCCCGCGGCCACGATCACGCCGGCCGCGGCTAGGATGGGGCGGATGCGTGACTTCATCTCAGAATTCCTTTCCGGCGAAGACCAGCCACGAGACGAAAAGATGCAGCACCACGTAAAAGGCCGTCAGGCCCACCAAGCTCCCCAGCGCCGCCGGAGACAGGGCGATCCCCTGCACCACCGAGTCCACCACGTTGTAGAGCTTGAAATCCGGGAACACCACGGACAGGGCCATGCCGCCGGCCCGTTCCAGAGGCCCGGCACCCTCGCCGGAAAGGAAGACTTCCCGGGCGTCCGCCTGGAAATTCCCGATGAAGTAAACCAGCACCGCCGTGATGGTGGTGAAGAGCGTGCTGGTGGAAAAAGTGGACAGGAGCAGGGCCGTCGAAGCGATCACCGCGGAGCGGAGGAAGACCGCCAGCGTCGCGCCGTGCAGGTCCCAGGTCGCCCCCTGCCGCAGGATGTCCTGGCGGAGCGCTTCCCTTTCATCCGCCGGCCAGGCAGCGGCCATGCCGGTCAACTGCTGCTCCACCAGCAGATGGGTGCGGATCGCCAGCACCCCCGTCATCAGGAGATCCATCACGAAGAGGGACACGAAAATCAGCAGCAGCACGCCGCCCAGCTTCCCGATCAAATAGTCCAGGCGGGGCACCGGCTTCGCCAGGATGGTGTAGAGCGTGCGATCTTCCACGTCCTTCGGCAGCAGCAGGGCGGTGGCGACGATCCCGAGCACCACCGAAAAGAGGGTCATCACGCCCAGCGACACACTGCGGATCGAGCGGAGCACGTCCGCCCCCTCCAGATCCGGACGCCCCATGTCCTGGATGTTCAGCAGATTGCTGCACAGCAGCACCACCGCGAAGATGCCCAGGAAATAGAACACCTTCATCCGCACCAGTTGCGTGAAGGTGTGCAGGGCGATCACGCCGATGCGACGGGGGCTCAGGGGACGGTTCTTCGCGGGGCGGCTCATGAAAAGGGAGTTCAGGGATCGCGGCGATCGACGGTTTCCTTCAGGAAAAGGCGCTCCAGGGTCGTTTTCGGGCGGCCGGTCCGGATCACTTGCGCCGAGCCATCCGCTGCCACCAGCTCGCGGACCCGGGCGATCAGCTCGGGCGGGGCATCGCGCAGGATGATCTCCGTCTGGTCCTCCACCGCGAGCAGCTCCTCCAGCGGCCCCTCTTTCACCATGCGCCCGCGGAAGATGATGCCGACCCGGTCGCAGAC
>CBIHMP010000377.1:0-3735 GCA_966211015.1 uncultured Luteolibacter sp.
GGGTATTTCGATCCGGCTCTGGACGTCGGAACTCCCACCCTGGGCGGGGGAGATCATGAGATATTTTTCCGTTGTCTCCGCTCGGGAGCCATCTGTCTTTACGAGCCCATGGCGGTGGTCCGCCACCGCCACCGGCGCTCGATGCCCGAGTTGGCCAAGCTTCTATACAGCTACGGGCATGCGACCCGGTGTTTTTTTGAGAGGGAGGCGGAGGCGTTTCCCACGGATCGCCCTGCAATCAACAAGCTTGCCCGATGGTGGTGGAGGCATTGGGCATGGGAAAGGTTGAGGCGTTCCCTGTGGTCGCCCACCTGGTTCCCCCTGGAGTTGGTGAACCGGGAAATCAAAGGATACCTTGACGGGAAAGGCCGCTACCGGAAAGCACGGCAAGAAATCCTGCCGGACGAATCCAAGCGCCCGGACGGGTTTAAAGTCCCGGAGATGGAAAAACTGTCCCGGGCCGAGCGCACGGGGCTCGCCAAGGTGGATATTTCAAAGCCGCTCCAAAGCCTGAACCGGGATGGAGGGAAGGACGTGCTGGAACTGCTGGTGCATTGGAAGGACAAGCCTCTGGGCCGCATCCGGATCCGCTGCCTGGGGAAAGCCATCGTTCCATCCAGGCTGGCGGATGAAATATCGAAGGCCCTCTGGCGGCAAGTGATCGCGCCGGGTGCAGAGGACCCCGCGATCGCATGGTCGCGGCAGGTAGCGCGCCTGCAGGATCTGATCAATCCTGCCGCTCCGATCGCCTCCACCTCCGCCGATCCGGAGGGAGTATCGGTGATCGTCGCCACCTGCGGACGCCCGGAAGATCTCAGGCGATGCCTGACTTCGCTGGCGGCATCGGAAACGAAACGCCGCGTGCAGATGATCGTGGTGGACAATCGTCCGGACACTCCGGGAGCAAAGGAGGTCCTGCGGGATTTCCCCGGGGTCGAACTCGTGGAAGAGAGGCGGCCGGGTTCCTCATACGCGCGGAACGCCGGCATGGCCGCGGCCCGCGAGGAGATCGTCGCGATGACCGATGATGACATGACGGTTTCCCCCCGGTGGCTGGAACAGTTGGTCGCGCCCTTCAGGCGGAACGATGTGGCAGCGGTGACGGGGAACACCTTGCCCGCCAGCTTGGACAGCGAGGCGGAGCTGCAATTCGAGGCGTACGGGGGATTCGGGCGGGGCTACTGCTCCCGGGAATTCGACGAACATTGGTTTCACCGTTGGAAACGCCGGGCGACACCTACCTGGCAACTAGGCGGCACGGGGAATCTGGCGTTTCGCCGGAGCCTTTTCGAGGATCCGCGGGTGGGGCCTTTCGAGGAGTGTCTCGGAGCGGGTGTCCCGGCCGGAGTAGGGGAAGATACCCTGTGGTTTTACCAGATCCTGAGGAGCGGGCACGTGATCGTGTACGAGCCTGCCGCGGTGGCTTGGCACCACCACCGGATCACGATGAAGGAACTGAGGAAGCAGCTCATGGCCTACTCCAAGGGCCACGTGGCTTATCATCTGCTGACGCTGATGAAATACCGGGACAAGCGGGCACTCGTGAGGCTGGGATATGAGCTGCCGGGATCCGTCCTCTCCCGCGCGTGGAGAAAGCTGCGGGGAAGCTCCAAGTACCCATGGCGGCTTCTGGGGGTGGAGGTCACGGGCATGCTCCTGGGACCGCTTTCCCTCTGGCAGAGCATGCGCCATGTGCGGAAGCACGGACCCGGGGCCCGCCCCGCATCATCTCCCGGCAATTCAGCATGAGCTTCGAACACATCGCCCCGGAACTGGCAGGTCAGGCTTCGGGCCGACGCTGGCGGCACGCACGGGACGTGCTTGCGGTCCTCACAGCCCGCGACCTCAAGGCCCAGTACAAACGCTCCTTCCTCGGCTTCGGCTGGGCGCTCGGCGGCCCATTGCTTCAGGTCATCATCTTCTCGACGATCTTTCAAAGAGTGCTCGGCTCGCAGATCCCCTCATACGCGTGCTTTGTATTCATCGGCGTGCTCGTCTGGGGATGGTTCCAAGGATCGCTTGGCCAGAGCGTGGGCCTAATTACCGGAAATGCTGCCTTGGCCCGGCAACCCGGCTTCCCCTTGTCGTTGCTGCCGCATGTGACCGTGAGCGTGAGATTCCTTCACTTCGCGGTGGCCATGCCGCTGCTCTTCGGCCTGCTCTGGTGGAATGGCATCCGGCCGGCAATCTCCTGGCTTTCCCTGCCTGCCCTCGTCGCCATCCAGTACCTTCTCGCGGTCGGCTGTGCTTATCCGCTCGCATCCTTGAATGTCCTCCACCGGGACACGCAGCATATTGTCGGGGTGCTCCTGCAGCTCATGATGTTTGCCACACCCGTATTCTACCATATCGAGGTGGTGCCGGAGCCTTTGCGGAAATGGTTCTACCTGAACCCGATGGCCCGCCTGGTGGGTGCCTGGAGGACCGTGCTGCTGGAGGGTAAGTGGCCCGAGGCGGGACCGTTGTGGATTTTGTCGGGCGTGGCTATTTGCCTCGTGATCGTCGGGCGGAAGGTATTCGTCGCCCAGAGCCACCGTTTCGTAGAAGAAATGTGAACGAGTTCCGGATCACTGCCGAGGGGGTTTGCAAGCACTACCGCGAGAGCCCTGTTGCTTTCCGCAGAGGGCGGAAGGCATCTCCTGAACGTGCCCCGGCCTGGGCGCTCAGGAACGTGAGCTTCTCGGTGGGTCCCGGCGAGATGCTGGGCGTCGTAGGCGCGAACGGTGCCGGAAAGTCCACCCTGCTGCGCTTGCTCGGAGGTGTGGGCAGGCCTAGCAAAGGAACGATAAGAACGAGCGGTCGGATTGGAGCCTTGCTCGATCTGGGAGGCGGATTCCTGGGCGATTTGACCGGGCGGGAGAATGCCATCCTGGCCGGTGTGGTAGCCGGGCTATTGAAAAGCGAGATCGTGGGCCGAATGGATGAGATCGTGGCATTCGCCGAACTGGCGGACTTCATCGACCAGCCGGTGCGGACCTACAGCACGGGCATGATGATGCGGCTGGCATTCTCCGTGGCGGTACATACCGATCCCCTGATCCTGCTGGTGGATGAGTTCCTTTCCGTGGGCGACCTTGCATTCCAAGCCAAATGCAACAGGCGGATCAAGGCTTTGAGGGAAGCAGGTTGCGCGATGGTGATGGTTTCCCATGGCATGGACCAGGTAAGGCAACTGTGCGACCGTGCGCTCTGGTTGAAACACGGGGAGGTGGCCGCTTTTGGCAGCGCCGAAGTGGTCGCCGGGCTCTATGAAACCGAGATGCGGGAAGAAACGCTCCGCCGGACACCGGAGGGACCGGCGCAGCGGATCGGCACCGGGCGGGAGCTGGTACCCCGGGAGAACCGCTTCGGGACCTTTGAAGTCGAAATCGACTCCGTCTCCATTCATCCGGGACCGGTCCTTCGCACCGGCTCTCCGATGGGAGTGACGCTCAGCTTCCACCCAAGGGTGAAAATCGTCTCCCCGGTCTTCGTAGTATCGATCACACGGGAGGATGGCACGGTCTGCCTGGACACAAATACCCAACTCGCGAGGGTGGACGTCCCGGATTTGGAGGGTCCCGGGCAGATCGTGTTTACCATCGACCGCCTGGACCTCGGAGCCGGCTCATATTTTCTGGATGTCGGGGTTTTCGAACCGGCATGGCAGCATGCTTACGATTACCATTGGCATGCCCATCCTTTCACTGTGGAGGGCGGGTCGGTTCACAAGGGCTTGCTGGCACCGCCGTGCGG
>CBIHMP010000378.1:0-3699 GCA_966211015.1 uncultured Luteolibacter sp.
GCACGCCGGCCTCCCCCAGCGCCGAGAGATCCCGATAGACCGTCCGCACGCTGATCTCGAAGTGCGCCGCGATCTGCTCCGCGGTGATCACCCGCTGGCTCTGTAGCAGCAGGATCATCCCGGTAAGGCGGTCGATTCGGTTCATGCAGCAGGTGCCGGATGCTAGCGGGACCGCGGCACCCGGGACAAGGTGGTAAATCGCCACCCGGGGGGGCGGTGCAAACTCAGCGGTAGGCCACGAAGTAACCCCGCTTCCGCGCCGCCTTCCTGATCCGCCGCTTCGAGCCGAGCGGGCGGAGTACGCGCCGGTTGATGATGCGGGCGCTATAGAGCCAGTCCTTCACCCCGTCGATCAAGCCCAGCGGGACCTTGCCCTCCTTCATCCGCTGCGGGAGCTCATAGCCGAGGGAGCGGAAAAACTCCCCGCGGGCACCGCTGAAATATTTCCTCACCCAGGCGGCGCGATACCAGTTCCGGATGCCGCCCTCCCATTCGGAGATGCTGTCCGGGGAGACCTTGGAATATTTCTTGATCCCGGTGGGATCGCCGAGCTGGCCGTCGTTGCCTTTTTTCAGGTCCCTCCCCGCCACGGCCGAGAGATCGGGAATGCCCAGGTAATCGCCGAGGCGGGCAAGTTCCTTTTCCGGATCCGCAGCCAGATCCTCGTACTTCACCTGGTGGATCTTCGGGCCGTGCTTCTCGCAGATGGAGCGCAACTGGTCCATGCCCCAGCAGAGGTCCAGTTCAAAGGAGTGCGGCTCCCAGCGCCCGTCCCGGAAGGTGGTGCTCATGGAATTCGCCACCGCCAGCGGATGCCGCCAGAGCACGATGAATTTCGCCTCGGGGAACATTTCCACGAGCTCCTCCGCGATCAGGCTGTAGCGCGGGGTCTTGTCGATGAAATAGGGGAAGCCATCCGCCAGACCCTGGTAGATCGAGACCGCCAGATCGTGCACGCCGCGTCGGTAGCAGGCATCGAAGCCGGACCAGGCCTTCCGCATGTCCGCCAGCGCCGTCTCCACCAGCGCCTCCGAATAGGTCGCGGCCCGCAGGATCGGGTCGCCCTCACCCAGGAAGCGCAGCAGGAAACTCGGCTCCCCCACCGTCTTGCAAACGCCGCTGCCCATCAGCAGCCGCTGCAGCAGGGTCGAGCCCGCGCGCGGCATGGAAAGGAGGAAAACGATTTGGGTATCCGGCACTTCGGGGGCCGATATGGTCGCCTGCCCGCGGCCCGCGCAAGGGCAAATTCGCGCATCTCCCGCCGGGTGTACGGCGTTGACTTGGCGAGTGCTCCGCATAGACCCTCCCGCATGCAACCCGGGCGGCGCTACAACTTCCTCGTCATCGGGGGAGCCCTGCTCGCGTGTATCGTTTTCGCGGTGGCGAATACCACGGTGGACCCGTGGCGGGTGACTCCGGCACCCTGGCGGGCCGGGGGTCTGGAACCCTATCGCGACATTTCCGCCCAGATCCGGACCGGCAAGGCGGGGCTGATCCGTTCCGCGGACTGGGATGTCGGCCTTTTCGGCTCCTCCCGCGTGGACAACGCGTGGAATCCGGAGGCGCCGGGATGGGAGGGGAAGCGGGTGGTTAATCTGGGAGCCAGCGGCGGCTTCATCTACGAGACCATCGGAATCGCGCGCTACTTCCTCGCCCGCGAAAAGCCGGAGCTGCTCGTGATCGGGATTGATCCGGGGGACCTGGCCAATGCCAACGACACCCGGCCCAAGTCGGACTACTACAGTTCGCCCTTCTCCGGGACGGACACGCTGAACCGGGAGATGCGCTACGTCACCGGGCTGTCCACCTTCGAGGCCTCGATGCAGGTGCTCCAGCGGGCCCGGGAGAAGAAGCCCGGCGAATACACCCCGCACGGGCTGCGCCTGCGGCCGGAGGTGGCGAAGTCCCGCTCCCAGATGAAGTTCATCCGCGACCAGCTCCGCAGCGAGCGCGAGGATAGCCGCGGAGGCGTCGATAAGGCCAAGGCGGAGCTGCTGCGGGAATTTCTCCGGGAATGCGCAGGCGGCTCCTTCCGGGTCGTTCTCATCGTCCATCCGGTCCACGCCTTGATGCACGCGAACTCCCGCGACCGGGAGAATCCGCGGGTACCCTTCGAGGCCCCCCGGCGCTTCCTGCTGGACCTCACGGAGGAGGTGAACGCGCTGCGGCCGGGCGGCTTCGCGAGCTACCACGATTTCTGCAATTTCCACCCGGTAAACTGCGAGGTGCTGCCCGCGGACAAGCACGGGCTGGAACGTATGAAGCACTGGAACGATCTGGGCCACTACGACGTGGAGCTGGGCGAATCCGTGCTAGGCCAGGCGCTCGGCTGGGAAGACCGGCATCCCGAATGGCAGGGGCACGGCTGGGAAGTCACCCGCGGGAATATCGATGCCTACCTGGCTTTCATCCGCGAAGGCTACCGGGCCTATCTTTCCGGCTCCGGAGCGGCGGATGTCGCCTGGAAAGAATCCCTCCTGCGCGCCGCTCCCTGAGCCCTCCCCTTTCCAACATGACTTCGCATCAATTCGTCTTCATCGGCGGCCTGCACCGCAGCGGAACCTCGCTGGTGCATGAGATCCTCCGGGGCAGCCCGGCGGCGACAGGTTTCGCAAACACGGGCTTCCCGCAGGATGAGGGGCAATTCCTCCAGACCGTCTATCCGCGCGCGGGCGAGTTCGGCGGCCCGGGGCGCTTCGGCTTCGATCCGGCGTCCCATATGGACGAAACTCACCCGCTGGCGACGCGGGAAAATGCCGAAAAGCTCTTCCGGGAGTGGTCGGAGCACTGGGACATGTCGCGGCAATTCCTCTTGGAAAAATCCCCGCCGAATATCGTGCGCCTGCGGTTTTTCCAGGCACTCTATCCCGGCTCCCGCTTCATCGTCATCCTGCGCCACCCGCTGGCGGTTTCCTACGCCACGCGGAAGTGGAGCAAGACGAGCATCCCCTCCCTGTTGGAGCACTCGATCCTCTGCTACGAGCGCTTCGTCCGCGACATGAGCGAGCTCAAGCATCTGGCGGTCTTCCGCTACGAGGAATTCGTGCAGGCCCCGAAGCCCACGCTCGATCTCATCACCGATTGGCTGGGCATGCCACGCGTGGAACTGAAGCACGAGGTCCGGCCGGACGTGAACGCCCGGTATTTCGAGACCTTCCGCGCCGAGCAAGCGTCCTTCCTGAACCGCCTGAAGCCGTCCTTTGCCGGCATGGCGGAAAAGTTCGAGGGCCGCGCGAACGCGCTGGGGTACAGCCTCAAGGAACCTGAGCGCCTGATTCCGGTCCCTTGGCTGGGCCTTCACGGTTGAATCGGCAGATCCGGAATCCCGGCGGCGCGGCGAAAAGGGCGACCGGGAGGCCCTGATGACTGGATATCAAGGTCATCCAGCTCCGTAGGGAGCGGGCGGCCAAGCATGGATGGGCCCGCTTCGGAGCGGAGCGGGCGGCTGGCAGGCGACCCCTTTCACTCTCGACAAAGACATGCCCGGATTGGAAAACCCCCTCCCCGGCCGACGGCATGCTCTTTAACTCCTACACCTACCTCCTGCTTTTCCTGCCGCTGGTGGCCCTGGGGTTTCAGCTCCTCCGCAATAGCAAGCTGCGGCTCTCCCTAGGCTGGCTGGTGGTGGCCTCGCTGGTTTTCTACGGCGTCTGGAATCCCGATCCGACCCGGCCGTGGAGCCCGAAGTATGTGCTGATG
>CBIHMP010000379.1:0-3686 GCA_966211015.1 uncultured Luteolibacter sp.
GATCGTGTTGTCCTTCGCGTCGATGGTGATGATGTCGCCTTCCACGAGCAGGCCGATCGGGCCGCCCTCGTGGGCTTCCGGGGTGATGTGGCCGACCACGAAGCCGTGGCTGCCGCCGGAGAAGCGGCCGTCCGTGATGAGCGCGACAGTCTTGCCGAGCCCGCGGCCCATGATGGCGCTCGTGGGCCCCAGCATCTCGCGCATTCCCGGCCCGCCCTTCGGGCCCTCGCGGCGGATCACGATCACGTCGCCATCCACGATCCTGCCGTCGAGGATCGCCTTCATGCCTTCGTCCTCGGAGTCGAAGACGCGGGCCCGGCCGGTGAAAAGTTCGCCTTCCTTGCCGGTGATCTTCGCCACCGCGCCGCCGGGAGCCAAATTGCCATAAAGGATGCGCAGGTGGCTGTCCTTCTTGATGGGATTGTCGAGCGGACGAATGATCTGTTGGTCGGCGGGGTAGCGGAGCGGCGAGTTGGCCAGGTTCTCGGCCAAGGTCTTGCCGGTGACGGTCAGGCAGTCGCCGTGAAGCAGGCCCGCTTCCAACAGGATCCGCAGCAGCGGCACGGTGCCGCCGATCTGAACCAGCGCGGCCATCGAGTATTTCCCCGAAGGCTTGAGATCGGCGAGAAGAGGCACCCGCTTGCCGATTTCGGTAAAATCATCGATTGAAAGGGGCACCTCGGCGGCATGGGCCATGGCGAGCAGGTGCAGCACCGCATTCGTGGAACCGCCGAGCGCGATGACAACCGTGATGGCGTTCTCGAAGGCCTTGCGGGTCATGATGTCGCGGGGCTTGATCCCTTTTTGGATCATATTCAGCACCGCCGCGCCGGCATCGAAGCAATCGCGCATCTTGTCGTCGGAAACAGCGGCCTGGGCGGAAGAATTCGGCAGCGACATGCCCAGCGCCTCGATCGCGGAGGCCATCGTATTCGCGGTGTACATCCCCCCGCAGGAGCCTTCGCCCGGAATGGCACAGGACTCCACCGTTTCCAGTTCCTCATCGGAATACTCGCCTGCGGCGTGTTTTCCCACCGCCTCGAAGACCGATACGATGTCGAGGTCCTTCTTCTCGCCCTTGATGGTGGCGCAGCCGGGCAGGATGGTGCCGCCGTAAACGAAAACGGCAGGGCGGTTCATGCGGGCCATGGCCATCACGCAGGCGGGCATGTTCTTATCACAGCCGCCGATGGCCACGAAGCCATCCATTCCTTCGCAACCGACCACCGTTTCGATGGAATCCGCGATGACTTCCCGGGAAACCAGCGAGTACTTCATTCCCTCCGTCCCCATCGAGATGCCGTCGGAGATCGTGATGGTATTGAAAATGACCGCCTTGCCGCCGGCGGCGTCCGCACCCTTGGCGGACTCGAGCGCCAGCCGGTCGATATGGACATTGCACGGGGTGACTTGCGACCAGGTGGAGGCAATGCCGATGTTAGGCTTGGAGAAATCTTCCTTTTTGAAGCCGACGGCATAGAGCATCGCGCGGGAAGGCGCGCGGTCGGGGCCGTCGAGCATGAGCGAGGAATAGGGTCGGCTAGGGTCGGAGGACATCGGGCGGGCACGCTAAGGAGCGATTCGCAGAGAGCCAAGAGCGGAATGGAATTCCCGCGGCCGATGGCTGCCCCCCTTGCAAAAAGCCCGGAACTCCGGGCGCGGGCGGATTACGGTTTAGTGCCGGGCACGTTTTTTGCCTAATTTTCCGGGTGGAAGTCAGAAAAATCGCTTGCGGTGACCGCAACTTATATCGGATGTAAATACCGCGTTAATTGCAGGTTGCCGCCCTTGCCGAGTCGCTCTCCTCCCGGAAATTGCCAATGCCCTCTGAACCCAGGGGCCGAGGCGAAACCCAAAATCCGCCGGTCGGAGAGTGTCCGGCAAGGGTGAGCAGTCGCCGGCGGAGAGCCTTGGACGCCTTTGTTTCCGGGTGGTGACGCGAAAGTGCCTCGCCCGCTCTTGCCAGTCTTCCCGAGCGACCCTATGGGGCTTCCGACATGGCCACTTACCGCGTGCTCGTTTCGGATCCGATTTCGGAGAAAGGTGTGGAAGCCCTCGCCGCCGCCCCGGAAATCTCCGTCGATGTGAATACCGGCCTCAAGCCGGACGAGTTGCTGAAGATCATCGGCGACTACCATGGCCTCGTGGTGCGATCCCAGACGAAGGTGACCCCCGAGGTCTTCGCCGCGGCGAAAAACCTCAAGGCGATCGGCCGTGCAGGCGTGGGTGTGGACAACATCGACCGGCAAGCCGCGACCGATCACGGCGTGGTGGTGATGAACACCCCGGCGGGGAACACGATTTCCACCGCGGAGCACGCTTTCACGCTGATGCTCTCCCTCGCGCGGAACATCCCGCAGGCCCACGCCTCGATGATCGCCGGGAAATGGGACCGGAAGAGCTTCGAGGGCGTCGAGATGTCCGGCAAGCGCCTCGCGATCCTCGGCATGGGGCGCATCGGCACGGAATTCGCCAAGCGCGCCCAGGCCTTCGGCATGAAGGTCGTGGCCTACGACCCCTTCCTCACCGAGGTCCGGGCCCAGGCGCTGAAGGTGGAGCTGGCACCGAGCGCGGCGGAAGCCCTCAGGGGCGCGGATGTCGTGACCCTGCACATCCCCCTGACGGAGGACACGAAGCACATTCTCAACAAGGAGCGCCTTCTGCTGATGAATCAGGGCGCGCTGGTGGTGAACTGCGCCCGCGGCGGCCTGGTGGATGAAGCGGCGGCCAAGGAACTGCTCGATAGCGGCCATCTGGCCGGAGTCGCTCTCGACGTTTACGAGGTGGAGCCGCCGCCCGCGGACTTCCCGATGTTTTCGAACAAGAAGGTCGTCTTCACCCCGCATTTGGGAGCTTCGACCGCCGAAGCGCAGGAGAACGTGGGCATTGAAGTGGCCCATCAGGTGAAGGACTTCCTTGTGACCGGCGAGATCCGCAACGCGGTGAACATGCCGAACCTCGATGCGAAGACGCTGGCGGAAGTCGGCGGCTATCTGGATCTTGCGAAATCGCTCGGCAAGCTGCTGGCAAAAATCGGGCCCGGACAGGCCGATGCGGTGCGGGTTTCCTACCTCGGGCCGGTTTCCGAGCTCGATACCGAACTGATCACCCGCACGGTCCTCACCGGCTACCTTGAAAGCGCCCGCCACGAGGCCCAGGTGAACCTCGTGAACGCCCCTGCCATCGCCAAGGCGATGGGCTTGCGGATCACGGAGTCCACGGTAGCTATCCAGACCAACTGCACCGAATTGATCGAGGTGGCCGCCGTCAAGGGCGATGAAACCGTCACCGTGGCGGGCACCTTCTTCGGCAGCTCCGCCCGTATTGTTTACCTCGCCGGCCATCACGTGGAGGTGAACACGAAGGGGCGCTTCCTGATCGTGGAGAACGACGACCGCCCCGGCATCGTCGGGGTCATCGGGACGGCCCTGGGCACCGCGGGGGTGAACATTGCCAATATGGATCTGAGCCGCACCGCCGACCGCAGCCGCGCCGTCACGGTGATCGAGGTGGATTCCGAACCCTCGGCCGCGCTGCTGGAGCAGCTCCGGGGCACGCCGGGGATCCTGCGGGTGCTCACGCTCGAACTCTGAACCCGGAGTCCCCCGACCTCCTCCCGCCGAAAGCGGCGACCGGGTCCATCCATTGTGTTTACCGGCACGTTTCGGGGCGGGAATTTGACGCTT
>CBIHMP010000380.1:0-3682 GCA_966211015.1 uncultured Luteolibacter sp.
CGGTATCACCGCGGGTGCCGACGACGTCACCCCCCTGGCAGCGGTCGCCATCGGTGCCATCGCAGGTCTGATCGTGGTCCTCTCGGTCGTCTTCTTCGACAAGATCAAGATCGACGATCCGGTGGGTGCCATCTCCGTGCACGGCGTCTGCGGTGTCTTCGGAACGCTCGCCCCGGCCATCTTCGGCACCAAGGACTTCGGCACCCAGCTCATGGGCACGCTGGCGGTCTCCGCCTTCGCCTTCGTGGTGTCGCTGGTGCTTTTCCTCATCCTGAAGGTCACGATCGGCATCCGCGTCGATCCCCAGGAAGAGGAAGAAGGGCTGGACGTCGCCGAACACGGCTCCCCCGCTTACACGGATCATTGATCCCTTTCCCGATCTAATCCCGCAGCGGGCGGGCCCTCACGGGTCCGCCCGCTTTTTTTTGCGGCGCGCCCTGCCGCCATGTTTTCATTTGCCCGGCTCCCCCCGGCATCGCTATGCCTGCGGCAGTGAAGCGCCGCACCCTCCTCCTGTTCCTGGCGCTTGTGATCTCGGCGGTTTTCGCCGCCTGGCAATGGTTCCGGCCCTATGACTGGCATCCCGACCCCGGGGCCCGCTACCGGATCGTCCACGCCTCGGTGCAGCGGGATCATTCCTATTACTGGCTGAACCTCTTCCTCGAGCGAGCGGGCTCCGGTTCCCACGATCTGGCCAAGCCGGTGCTGCTGCTCACCACCGGCGGGCGGGAGCTGGAGCCGGACGAAATCACCTTGGGCGGCGATGAGAAGACCGGCACCGAGTCCCTCGGCTTCCGCTTCTGGCTGAAGCAGGAGGATCTCTCCGGCCCGCTGAAGCTCCGCCTGAACGACGGCACGCTGCTCGTGCGCAAGCAATCGGGCGTGCCCGGCGTAAACGACGGGGCAGCGCGGTATTTCAACACCAGCAACTGGTAACGCCATCATGGCCTGGCTCCTCGTCGATAATTCGAACACCCGCACGAAATTCGCCCTCGGCGATGCCGATTCGCTTCACGCGACCCGCGCTTGGCTGCCTACCTCGGAAATTTCACGGGAGACCCTGTCGGAGGCGTTGGCGGGTTTTGAGTTCCAGGGCACCCTGCTGTGCTCCGTGGTTCCGGAGAAAGCGCGGATCCTGCGGGAAGTGCTCGCCGCCCGGGGCCCGCTGCATGCTCTCTCGCACCGTAGCGATACGGGCCTGTCCATCGACTATCCGCATCCGGAGCAGATCGGCGCGGACCGCCTGGCGAATGCCATCGGCGTCAGCGCCAGGCACGGCGCGCCCGCCATCGTGATCGATTTCGGCACGGCCGTGACTTTCGACGTGGTGGCGGCGGGGCCCACCTACTGCGGCGGCGTGATCGCGCCCGGCCTCGGCGCGATGCAGGATTACCTCGGGCGCCGCACGGCGCTGCTCCCGCAGATCGAGCTCGACGAGCCCGCGTCCGCGATCGGGAAATCCACCGTCCAAGCGATGCAGGCCGGGGCGGTCTTCGGCTACCGCGGCCTCGTCCGGGAGATCCTGAGCCGGCTCCGGGCGGAGATGGCGGGAGATCCCGCGATCATCGCCACCGGCGGGGATGCAGCCCTGATCGCCCGCGGCTTGCCCGAGATCGGGAGCGTGGACCCGGATCTCACGCTGGAGGGCCTGAGGCTCGCCGCTGTCAGGAATCTCCTCTGAAAGTACGTGCAAATACCGCTCGAAGTGGATACACCGTAGTCACCTAGCCATGTCTGAAACTCCTCTCGCCATCGGTGTCGATTTCGGCGGAACTTCCGTCAAATTCGGCGTTCTCTATCGCAGCAATATCATCGACCAGGCACCGCCGGTCTCCACGCCCGACTTCGACGGGCCGGACGCGCTGATCGAGGCCATGCTGCGGGTGATCGGGGATCTCCGGGAGAGACATCCGCGGATCGAGGCCATCGGGGTGGGCGTCCCGGGCTTCGTCCACTTCGAGAAAGGAATCGTCCACAATCTTACCAACGTCCCCGGCTGGGTGGCGATCCCGCTCAAGAAAAAGCTCTCCGAAGCGACCGGCCTGCCCGTGGTGGTGGAGAACGACGCCAACTGCATGGCTTATGCCGAATGGAAGCGGGGTGCGGGCCGGGGCCTGAACCACCTGGTGGCACTCACGCTGGGGACCGGTGTCGGCGGCGGCGTGGTGTGCAACGGCAAGATGGTGCGCGGCGCGCAATTCGGAGCGGGCGAGGTGGGCCAGATGTCCATCGACTGGCAAGGCAGGCGCGGGGCCTACGGGAACCTCGGTGCGCTGGAGGATTACGTCGGCAACAACGAGATCGCCGCGGACGCGCGGCAGGTTTATCTGGACGCGGGGATCGAACGCCACCTTCCCGAATGCTCCCCGGCGGCGCTGGCAAAGGCGGCGCTTCTCGGGGACGAGATCGCCCTCGGCATCTGGGACCAGGTGGCCGCCAAGCTGGCCACCGCGATCATGAACTGCTGCTGGCTGCTCAACCCGCAGGCCATCATCATCGGCGGCGGCGTGGCCAAGGCCGGGGACATCCTTTTCAACCCGCTCACGGCGCACCTCTACGCGCAGCTTTCCGCTCCCTTCAAGGAGCACCTGATGATCCTCCCCGCCCGCTTCGGAAACGAGGCCGGCATGGTCGGTGCCGCTGCGCTGGCCTTGGAGGAGGCGGGCGTGGTCCTGCAGCCGTGACTTGTCGCGGTGGCGGTCGAAGCAAAGACGCCGCGGCACTCAGTGCTCCCCTGCGTCCTCCGGAGGAGCCGTTCCTTCCGGGATGCGGAAGTACTTCTTCTCCGCGGCGGGATAGGCCGGGTCCGCCACCAGGGTTCCAGGAGGCATGCCGGTCACATCGACGATCCTGTTGTTGTGGGGGCTGAAGACGAAATCCGCCTTGCCGGGCACGGCCCGCGCCACCGGCATCCGGACCTCCACGTCTTCCGGCACCACGAACACCTTGGACTCGTCCTCCGGGAAGGCTGGATCGTGAACCTGTTCGCCCGGCGCTTTTCCCGCCACGTCCACCAGTTTCCCGCTGAAAGGGCTGATGACCTTGCCCGGCTCGCCTCGGGCCGGTTCGGCCGTCGGGGCCTTCCTCGCCGCTTCCTTCCGGCGCTCGTTGCTCTTGGTCTTTCCCAGGGGAACCTTTTCCTCGCCGCCGGTGCTTGTCCGCTCCGGGTTGCTCCCGCCGTTCTTCCCGGCAATGTGGGGCGACATCGTGCCGGTCGGCGCCGGCTTTTCGTCACAGGCTGCCAAGACCAACAGTGCGAGGCATAGTGTTCTTTTCCCCTTCATCCCTTGCCTTGAAGCGGGAAGGCCTTTGAAGGTCAAGCGGCATCGGCATCATCCGGCCCGGCATCACCTCATTCCTCTTTCCCGGAGTTCCCGTTTTCCTTCGGCGTCTCCTTGGGACGAATGAGAATCGAGGGATCGAGTATCGGCGGGATCTTCCCCGTCTTGTCCTCCTCTTCCGGAACCCGGAAGTGCTTCTTCGCTTCCGGCGGGTAGGTGGGATCCGCGACCAAGGTGCCGGCCGGTATCCCGGATACATCGACGAGCTGTCCGTTGAAGGGGCTGATCACCTTGCCCGGCTGCCCGGGAGCCGGCTCCGCCACCGGGGGCTTCTTCTCGATCAGCATGGCGGCATCCCCGACCTTCCCTGGGGTGTCCGTTCGCTGGCCGTGATCCAAGGT
>CBIHMP010000381.1:0-3659 GCA_966211015.1 uncultured Luteolibacter sp.
CGTGGGCTGTGCTTCCGCGTAAAACTCCTCCTTGGAAATCCCGAGCGTTTCAAAGAGATGAGCGGGAAAGACCGCCGTGGTGCCCTCCCCCACGCCAATCACGCCGAGCGCGGAACTGTACACGAGGGTAACCGCCAGCGAAGGCTGGAGGCGCTTCAAGGTGAGAGCCGCCAAAAGGCCGGCGCTGCCGCCGCCGAGCACCAGCACGCTGCGGATTTCCGGCACGGAGGAGGAGGGATCTGAATCGGGGAGCGAGACCATGACCGCTATCCATGCCAGCGGAAGCGGAGGGTGCCTTCAAGCGGTAAGGTAACGAAGTGTCCTCGCTTGCTGAATCCAAACGTGCGTTCCATCCTGCCGCCGGGTTCTCCGTACGATCATGTCCTTGGATTCCCAGCAGCAACGATCGGCCGCGCAATTCGACCGCCAGGCGGGAAACTACGGCAGGCAGCACATCCTGGCGGAGACGCGGGACGTGGACGAATTGTTGGCGCTGATCCCCGAAGAAGCCAAGCGCGGGCGGGCGCTGGATGTGGCAACGGGCGGCGGGCATACAGCGCTGGCCCTGGCACGCGCGGGCTACGGACCCGTGGTGATCGGGGATGTGGCCGCGGCGATGCTGGAGAACGCGCGCAAGCTCATCGGGGAGGAGGGCTTCGCGGTGGAGGCGGCGCTCTTCCCCGCCGAGCGCATGCCCTTTCCGGACGCGTCTTTCCGCTTGGTCTCCTGCCGGGTCGCTGCGCACCATTTCAGCGACGTGGCGGCTTTCATCCGGGAAAGCTGGCGGGTGCTGGAACCGGGCGGTTACCTGCTGGTGATCGATGGCAGCTTGCCGGATGAGGATGCGGAGACGGCGGAGTGGCTCCACCAAGTGGAGAAACTGCGCGATCCTTCGCACGGGCGCTTGCTCGATCGCGCGACGTGGAAGCGCCTGATGGAAGACTCCCGTTTCAAGATCCTGCATGCGGAACTCCAGCCGATGCAGCAACCGGATCTCGAATGGTATTTCAATGCCGCAGGCACGCCGGAGGAAAACCGCGCAAGGGTGCGCCAATTGATCGACGGGGCGAGTCCGCAGATCCGGGCGGCCATGCGCCTCGAAACCGAAAGGGGTCCGGTGCGGTGGATCTGGCAACGGGTGAGCCTGCTGGGAATGAAGGCGGTGTGAAGGCCGGAGCGGTCCGTGCATTCGGCAAGGGTATTCCATGCAGGTTCCTCCCCCGCGGAATATTCAGGCCACTATTTATCGAGCGTAACCTTTTGACTAGCAGGCACGCATGACCCATGTTCGCAGTTGGCCGGGAATATGCGATTGAATGAAGATCCGAGGGATCCCGTCTCTCGGATATTCCCTTACCAAGGAGGAACCACTATGAAACCACGATACTTTCCCATGCTGGGCACCATTTTCGCCTTCACGGCGGCCGGTGGCCTGTTGCTCCCGTCGGTGGCACCGGCGCTTTCCACCGATGTGGAAGCCAATGAGGATGTCCAGGTGCTGACCCGCGGCCCGGTGCACGAAGCCTTCGCCGAAGCGGCGAGCTACGAGCCCGAGGCGGGCATCATCGTCGCTTCCGCGCCGCCGGAGCTTATTGAAGAACTCCCGCCCGAGCAACAGCCGGAGGGGGACAATGTCACCTGGATCCCGGGCTACTGGCTGTGGGATGACGACCAATCCGACTTCCTCTGGATCAGCGGGATCTGGCGGAATATCCCTCCGGGCCGGCAGTGGATCCCGGGATACTGGGACGAGCTGGAAGGCGGCCGCTATCAGTGGGTGTCCGGCTATTGGTCGGACGGCGAGACCGAAGAAGTGAGCTACGTGGCGGAGGCCCCGCCGGCGAGCGTGGATACTGGCCCGAACATCGACGCTCCCTCGGACGACCACACCTGGATCCCGGGCAACTGGAGGTACCAGGAAACCCGCTACGTCTGGAGCCCCGGCTACTGGACTCCCCTGCGGCAGAACTGGACCTGGGTGCCTTCCCGCTACTACTGGTCCCCGCGCGGCTACGTGTATGTGGACGGCTACTGGGACTATGCGGTGGTGAACCGCGGGGTGCTCTTCGCGCCGATCCATTTCCGCAGGCACGTGTATTCGGATCCGGGCTATTACTACACGCCTAGCATCGTGGTCAGCCTGAACGTATTCACGGACCACCTCTTCATCCGCCCGCGCTGCCGTCACTACTACTTCGGCGACTACTACGCTCCCCGCTACCGCGATGCAGGCTTCTATGCCTCATTCGCATGGCACCGCGCCCGGAGAGGCTACGACCCGATTTACGCCTATCAGCGCTGGCACCACCGTCACGACCGCGACTGGGACCGCCGGCGCGATGATGACTTCAATTTCTTCCGCGACAACGACCGGTTCCGTCCGCCGCACACCTGGGCCGCCATGAGGTCCTTGCGGGACGAGGAATTCAGCGACGACCGTGGCCGCAGCCGCCTTTTCGCGAACTCCTTCGACGCCTATGCCAAGAGTCCGGAGCGCGGACAGCGTTTCAAGGCCGTGAACCAGGAACGCCGGCAGCAGATCGTGGCCCAGCGCCAGGAGATGCGTGAATTCCGCCGCCAGCGCAAGGAGGCGGAAGCGGGCCCCGCGGTGGCTACCGCCGACGGCGAGGGCGGCAAGAAAACGATCCGCGAGAAGCTCCGCCGCTCCCCGGTGGCAGGCCGACAGGCCGCTCAGCTCGCAGAGAACGAGCGCCCGCCGCAACGGCCTGAAGGCCGCCGTGGACGAGGTGCCGCCAAGGAGAAAGCAGCCACCGGCGACGGGGCGGCTCCTGCGGACGACGGGAAGCTGACCCAGCGTGAGAAGATGCGCCGGGCCGCGGGCCGCGGTGACGGTGACGCCTCGAGAGGCAGCCGGGATGCCGCTACCGACGGCGACGACACGAGCGATGGAAAGCTGACCCAACGGGAAAAACTCCGCCGCGCCGCCGGGAAAGGTCAAGGCGGCGACGGGCCTAGCACCCCCGATGCCGACGGCCCCGGTCGCGGTGCAGCCAAAGAGGGTGCCACCGATGACGGGAAGCTGACTCAAAAGGAAAAGCTCCGCCGCGCGGCGGGCAAGGGAGATCGTGCGCAACCGGCTCCCAAGAAAGATACCGCCCCGGAAGTCCGGGACACGCCGGAGCGAAAGGTGACACCCCAACGCAAGGCACAACCCGAGCGCCAGGCGGCGCCGGAGCGCAAGGCACAACCCGAACGCCAGACGGCGCCGGGGCGTAGGGCACAACCCGAGCGCCAGGCCGCACCGGAGCGGAAGGCGCAACCGACCCCGCAACGCCAGGCACAACCGAAGCGTGAGGCCCGTGAAGCCCCGCAGCGCAAGCAGCAGGCTGCGCCCCAGCGCCAGGTCCAACCGAAGCCACAGGCGCCCCAGCGCAGGCAGCAGGCCGACCCGGAGAAGAAAAGGCAGCCGAAGGAACAAGCCTCGCGTCAAGCTCCGCAACGTCGGCAGCAGACCGCCGCGCAGAACATAGGACAATCCAAGCCCCAAGCCCGCCAAGCGACCCAGCAACGCCGGCAACCGGTGGCCCAGCCAAAGCCCCGGGCGCGCGAGGCCGCTCCGCAGCGCAAACAGCAAGCGGCCCCGCAACGCCAGGCACAGCGGCAACCCCAACGCCAGGCACAGCGGCAACCCCAACGCC
>CBIHMP010000382.1:0-3658 GCA_966211015.1 uncultured Luteolibacter sp.
GCCCGCGACCGTGCCATGGCTTCCGCCCTGCAAAGCCTGGCGCTGACCGATCCGGAAGGAGCTGCCGCGAAGGTGGCGAGCCTTCCCGAAGGCCGTGACCGCGACCGCGCGATCGAGGACATCGCCGGTCCCTGGGCCCGCAAGGATCCCGCCGCTGCCGCCGCGTGGGTGAGCCAGCAGCAAACGGAAGACGTGGACGACGCGATCCGCCCGGTGATGGCTTCCTGGGCCAACCAGGACAGCGCCGCCGCCCTGAGCTGGATCCAATCCCAGCCGCAGGGAGAACTGCGCGACGAGGCGACCGCCACTTACATCTGGTCGAACCGCACCGCCGATCCGGAGAGCAAGGTCCAGCTCGCCGAGTCGATTTCCGACGAAGGCACCCGTAACCGCACCCTGGGAATGACCTACATCGGGTGGATGCAGGAAGATCGCGAAGCTGCCACCGCCGCCGTACAGGCCTCCACCAGCCTGAGCGACGAAGCGAAGGAGCGGCTGCTAAGCGACCGCGGCCCGGGCCGCCGCTGGGGCCGCCGCGGCGGCAATTGATCCATGGCGATCATTTGACAAGGCGGCAGCGGGCGGGAACGTTCGCTGCCGCTTTTTCTTTCCATGTGGAGTCCCCCGGATAGCTATGCGATCGCGCGCATCGACCTGCCCCGTGCCGGGACGCACGGCTGGCAAGTGCGCATCCAGCGGCGCGGGGTGAAGCACGGTAAGTTCTTTGCCGACCGTTCCTTTGGCGGCGTCCAGGAGGCCTATGAGGCGGCACGCGGCTGGCGGGACGAATTGGTGCAGCGGATCTCCGATGAGGAAAACGGCGCAAGAATTTGCCGCCGCTCCTCGCGGAATTCCTCCGGCGTGGTGGGCGTGTCGAAGGTCTGCGTGAACTCCGCCAGCGGGGCGAACTACTGGTTCTGGCAGGCGACCTGGTGCCCGGCCCCGGGGGAGCGGCGGTGCGTGAAATTCTCCGTCAGGCGCCACGGCGAGCGCCAGGCCTTCCGCATGGCGGTGGAAGCGCGGAAGGAAGGGGCGGGCTTGTGATTTTCAATCCGTGGCTGCGGCAGGGGCATGACAGGCGCAAGAAACGGAAGGGGAGAGGAAAGCAAGGTCGCCCCGCACATTCGCGGATTTGAAGCTTGGAAATCCCTGCCCCCGGCTTTGAAACTGCGGGCATGTTCAGTGCTAGCAAGCTTACCGACGAGCAGAAGTCCGCCCTGCAGCAGTGGGCAGCCGGAGGCGCGAGCATTGCCGATCTGCAGAAGCGCTTGAGGGACGATTTCGACGTCGCCATCACCTACATGGACACGCGCTTTCTCGTGCTGGATCTAGGGATCGAGATTGCGGAAGCTCCGAAGGAGGAGAAGAAGCCGGCGGCGGAGGAGGATGTCCTTTCCAAGCCCATGCCGACAGGTGCGGTCACGGTGACCATGGACAACATCGCGCTGCCCGGTGCCTTGGTGTCCGGCAGGGTCACCTTTTCGGACGGGGAGACGGCAATCTGGATGCTCGATCAATACGGTCGTCCGGGACTCGATGCCGATACCCCGGGCTACCGGCCGAGCCAGGAGGACGTGATGGAGTTCCAGAAGCAGCTTGCGGAGCTGGTGCGGAACGACAGCTACTGAGCCATTTCCGCCCGAAAATCCGGCGGAATCCCGGAGCCTCGCGAAAATCCGGGTCAGGATGACCCGGGCGGCGAATCGATCTGACGCGCCGGGAGGAAAAATTGTCGCTGTCGGCTGATCGAATCCCCGTTGATCGATTTGAAAATCAGCGGCTTGCGTGGCGCGAGCGGGCTGGCACCGGGACTGCAAAAGGGATTTTGCATGCATCGCGGCGAGAGCCGGACCGCATGCCTGAACCACTACGAACACCATGAACCTGATTACGAGTTGGAATCCGCTCCGTGAAATGCAGGAGCTTCAGAACCGGGTCCTCCACGCGCTCGCCCCGCGCGGCGACGGCGAGGATCGGGAAGCGATGGCCGTCGCCGAATGGTCTCCGGTGGTGGACATCATCGAGGATGAGATGGAATATCTCATCAAAGCCGAATTGCCGGAAGTCTCGCGCGAGAACGTCCGCGTGACCGTGGAAAACGGGAAGCTGACCCTCGCCGGCGAACGGAAGTTCGAGAAGGAAGAGGAAAACAAGAAGTACCACCGCGTCGAGCGCTTCTACGGCAGCTTCGCGAGGAGCTTCAATCTGCCGGAGAACGCGGACCCCGAACAGGTGGAAGCCGACTTCAAGGACGGGGTGCTGCGCGTTCACCTGCCGAAGCTGGAAAAGGCGAAGCCGCGCCAGATCGAAGTGAAAATCGACTGACTTTCATTGGTAGGATGGTGCCCCGTCGCGCTCCGGCGCGGCGGGGTTTTCGTTTCATTCGCCGGGTGCCTGCTCCGGTGCCGCTGCCCCGCAATTCCAGCATTCCGAGAAGACTCCCTCGACATGTTCCTTGCAGACGGGGCAGGTCCAGTCCGGTCCCACGGGAGCGGCCGCGGCCTCATTGCGGTAGTTCCGGACGAACTCCTTGGCCCGGGCCTCGTCGCCATTGTTCAGGACCCAAAGCTCCGGATAAACCTGCGCGAAGGGAACTTCGCCCGTGGCACCGGAGGCCCCTTGATTCCGGATCTCCGTGGGGATGCCCTCCGCCTCCAGCACGGTTTGTAAATGACCGACGACGGTGAAGTCGATGTGTTCGAAGACGAGCTTCATGGAATAGGGTGGTTCAGGCGACCCGCGGATTCGCCGAGAGACGTTCTGCTTTAAAGAGGAAGGCGAAGGCGGGAGGAAAAGTCGATGGGAAAGGCGGAGGAAGGAATGCCTGCCCTAAGGAGGGGGGACATTCTTGTCCCCGGCCGCAGCCCCGGGAGTTACGGCCCCGCCCGACCGGTGCCAGCGACAGGAATGTCGCTGCTCCTTATCGAAGGCAGGCCGCCGCGCGGAGGAAGGAATGCCTGCCCTAAGGAGCGGGGACATTCTTGTCCCCGGCCGCAGATCCGGGAGTCACGGCCCCGCCCAAGAGATCGATTTGTGATTGGTGATCCGCCCGGGGCTCGCTACCCACTGCGGCATGATCGACATGCTGGTGCGGCTCTACGACCTGCCGGAGAGCGGGGACCTTTACCGAAAGGTGGACGAGCAAGGCATCACCCTGCGGCGCGCCCGGGCCTTCGAGAAGCACACCGTGGCGGAATTCGCCCGCACGCATTTCTCCGCGAAATGGGTGAGCGAGGTGGAAGTGGCGCTGAGCCGCCAGCCAGTCGCCTGCTTCATCGCCACGAAGGACAAGACGATCCTTGGCTTCGCCTGCTATGATACGACGATGCGAGGGTTCTTCGGTCCCACCGGCGTGTCCGAGGCCGCGCGCGGAACAGGGATCGGGAAGGCGCTGCTTTTCAAGTCGCTGGAGGCGCTGCGGGAGACCGGCTACGCCTATGCCTTCATCGGCGGCGTAGGCCCGCGCGAGTTCTACGAAAAGGCCTGCGGGGCGATCGAGATTCCCGGGAGCGATCCGGGGATCTATGGAGATATTCTACCCGAGTAGCCAGCGTGAGGCGGAGACTGTAGCGTCGGTCTATGACCGTCGCTGGCTGGCGGCAACAAGCCGCACCCTACCGGCCGGGGATCTCCCGGTACGGCCCGTGCCGCTCAAGTG
>CBIHMP010000383.1:0-3654 GCA_966211015.1 uncultured Luteolibacter sp.
GTCCTTCGGATAATCGAGCCGCGACACCGACTCCAAGAGGCGGTCCACCACGTGCATTTCGTTGAAAACCGGGAGCTGGATCGTCACCAGCGGCAGCTCCGTGAACAGCTCCTTCGGCTCGGGCTTTTTGCGCGAATGGCGCAGGTACAAATAGACGATGCACAAGCGATGAAAGCCGTATCCTGCCAGACCGGTCAGGACGAGGATGTAGCAAAAATACCAGAGAGGAGAAGTGAGGTCCATGGGGCTCAGGGATTGGGAAGCTACCGACAGCGCGCCAAGCGACTGAAAGTGAGAGATTCCGGGCGGCCGGAGGCCACCATGCCCGCGCCCGCAAGTCAAGCCGGGATATGGCTAACGGACCGCCGGCAGCTCGCATTGCCGGTTGCGGGATTTACGCTCCGGTGGCAGGATTTCTTCCGTGATTCTCGCACGCCAGTTCCTTGCCGCCGCCCTCCTCTCGTCTCTTTCGATCCTTCCCTCGAGCGGCCAAGCCCTCGACAAGCCCGAGATTCCCGCCGATCTCCTGGAAGATCCTCATGTACGGGAGGAACTAGCGATCAACGAGTTCACCGCCCCTTCCATTGCCAAAATATTCGAATCCCTGGAGGCGCTGGCACCCCTCCCGATCCTCAAATTCCAGCGCGATCCCGCAGCCAAGATGCCCTTGAACCGGGCCGAACTGGCGATCGAATTGGGGTTCCTGATCGCCGACGGCTTTCTGGTGGTACAAGCGGGAGAGCTGGGAAAGGTGGAGGAGCTCGCAGCGGACTTGACCCGGTACGGGAAGGCCTTGGGAGCCGGAGAAAGGGTAAACCGGCATGCCGCGAGCTTGCTGGAGAGCGCGCGGAAACAGGACGTGGCCCAGCTCAAGATGGAACTGGCCGCAACGCAGAAGGACGTTGAGCTTGAGCTTGTTACCCTACGGGATGCCGATCTGGCACACCTGATTTCACTGGGGGGGTGGATCCGCGCCCTTCAAGTCTCTTCCGATGCGGTCGCCGGGCAGTTCAGCGAATCCCGGGCGAAGCAGGTCATGCGGGAGGACATCGCCGACTACTATTCGTCGATCGTCAGCGGTCTCGAACCCAGGATCTCCGAGCGCGCGAATTTCGTGGCCATGCGGGATATCCTCGCCGGACTGCGCACCGAGATGACGCTCGGGGAGGAGCCGGCCACCAAGGAACGGGTCGAAGAAATCCAGAAACAAGCGGCCAAGCTTGCCGAACTGGCTCTCCAGAGACAGGAAGGGCCATGAGCTCTTGGAACATCGCCGTAATCGGATTGGGAATCATCGGATCGCGGGCCGCGGCCAATCTCGCAAAGGCGGGAATCGGACCAATCCGGAGCTGGAACCGGACTCCGAAAGGCCTCCCGGGCGAGTGCTCCTCGGTGGAAGAAGCGGCTAGCGGGGCGAATCTGATCCTGGTCTATCTCAAGGATGCCATCGCCGTGCGGGAAGTGGCCGCCAAGTTATTCTCCCTGCCGCCCGGGGAGAGGATCCTGGTGAATCATGCGACCATCGACCTCGCGACCACCACCTGGCTGGCCGCGGAATGTGCCCGCCGGGGCATCGGCTTTCTCGATTGTCCCTTCACCGGCAGCCGGGAGGCGGCGGCAGGCGCGGGCCTCGTTTACTATGCGGGCGGTCCGCCGGAGCTGGTGGACCGGGTGGAGCCGGTGCTGCTGAAGACAGGAAAAGCCGTGCTGAAGACCGGCGAGGCCGGAACAGCCACGATCCTCAAGCTGGTGACCAACCTGATTTCCGCCTGCACCGTGCAGGCGCTCGCCGAGGCGCTGGCCACGGCAACCCGGCATGGAATCGCGCCGGAAACCTTGACCGAGGCGGTGGGAATGAATGCCTCGGGATCGCTTCTCGCGGCGATGAAGCTCCCGACGATGGCGGCCGGGGACTTCGACACCCACTTCTCCCTCTCCAATATGTTGAAGGACAGCCGCTACGTGCTCGCCTTGGCAAAGCAAGCCGGGATCGAAACCCCTGCGATCCGCACCGTTTCCGCCCGCATGGAGGAGCTCTGCGAGCGAGGCTTGGCAGACAAGGATTACTCGGCCCTGGCAGCACCCTATCTGGAACCATGAGCGATGCCCCCCGTTGCCTCCCGCCCTCGAAGCGGAGCCTGCTCGTGTTCCGGGGACCGGATGCGGTGCGCTATCTGAACGGCCAGCTCACCCAGGACGTGCGGAAACTCGGCGACACCGCCCTCCCCTCCTGCGTGACGGACGCGAAGGGGCGGCTGCAATTCTACGTGCATGTCTTCCGGGGGCCGGAGGAGTCGATCTGGGTCGAAGGACCGGAGGAAGTGGCGGAGGAATTGGAAGCCCGGCTCACCCGCTACCTGATCTCCGACGACGCGGAAGTGGAGAACCTCTCCGAGGCGTGGGATCTCCACCACACGGTGGAGTGCGGGGAAGCTCCCGCAGCCGGACCGGGCTTCGTTCGCGCAGCGAGCCGGATCGGCAGCGGCGGCTTCGATGTCTGGCTACCGGCCGGCGTGGAATTTTCCTGCACGGCCCTTTCTCCGGAGGAAGCGGAGGCTCGCCGCATTGCGGCCGGGATTCCTGCCTGGGGAGCGGAACTCACCCCCGGAATCTTGCCGCCGGAAGCCGGCCTCGACCGCACCGCGATCTCCTACCACAAAGGCTGCTACATCGGCCAGGAGGTGCTATCCCGGATCAAGAGCGCGGGGAAGGTGAACCGGCGGCTCGCTGCTTTTCGGGTGGAAGCCGGCGCGGTGCCCGGAGACAGCCTCGTAACGGACGGCGGAGCGAAGGCCGGCATCCTTACCAGCGTTTCGCCGTTGGCCGATGATTCGGGCAAGCACGCCGCCCTAGGATATGTGGAGAAGGCGGGATTCGGAGCAGAGGAACTGACAATTCCCGGAAAGAATACACAGGTTCGCTTCACCCGTCTGCTGTAAGGGTTCCTGCGGCCCCGCCCGGTCCAACCGGTCCAAAGAAAAAGGGCCGCGGTTTCCCGCGGCCCTCTTTGGAAATCTCCGGCTCAGTATTCGTAGTTCAGGTAGAAGTTGAACTGACCGCCGTTGTCGGCCTTCGGATCGGGGCTGTCGATCGGGAATGCGTAGTCGAGCGCGATCGGCACGGGGCTGATCGGCAGCTTCAGGCGGACGCCCACGCCGAAGTCGTGGTAGAGATCGCTCGGGCTCGGATCCCATGAACCGTCGTTGACGAAGCCGAGGTCGTAGAAGACGGCCGCACGGACGTTGTCGATGACCGGGATCGTGTATTCCGCGGACAAGAAGCCGAGGGACTGGCCGCCCACGACCTCGCCCGTGACCGGATCGCGCGGACCCACATCGCGGAATTCGAAGCCGCGCAGGGTGCGGCCGCCGCCGAGGAAGAGACGGTCGAAGATCGGCACCTCGCCGCTCGTGGCATCCACGAAGGCAAGTTCGCCATTGAGAGAGAGGATGGAATCCCAAGGAAGGTTCCAGTATTTCTGCCCCTGCATGGTCAGGCCGAGGATGTCCACATCGCCGCCGAAGGCAGTGCCGGCAAGGGTCAAACCGACATCGAACTTCTCGCCCGTTCGGGTTTCAATGACCGCGTCGCGGCTATCGTAAACCCAGTTCGCGGTCATCGCGCTGCGGACGAAATCGCCGTCGTCCCGCTCGA
>CBIHMP010000384.1:0-3633 GCA_966211015.1 uncultured Luteolibacter sp.
TCTCAGGCCCCGGATCAAACGTCAAAGGAAAAGATGTTCACCCGAACAAAAACGAGCCTTTTCGCGATTCCTCCCGCAAATGAAAAGCCGCCCGGGAGATGCCCGGGCGGCTTGGGAATGTTCGGAGGAAATCCTGCGGCTTATTCCGCACCCTCTTCCTTCTCTCCTGCTCCGGCTTCTTCCTTCGCCTCCTCGATCCTTTCCTTGAAACCGTCGAGTTGCGGAGCGAGCTCGCTATCCGGAGCCGCCGCTTTCGCTTCGTCGATCGCCTTGAGGGACTCGTCGAACTTGGTCATCTCGGCGAGAATCCCCGCCTTCGTCGCGAGGACCTTCTGCTTCGACTCGCCGGTGAAGTCCGTGACCGATTTGTCCACGAAAGCGAAGGCACCCTCCATGTCTCCTTCTTGGGCGAACTTCTGCAGATCGGATTCCCACTTCGCGAATTTCTCCTTCTCCGCGATCTTCTTCGCGAAGCCGGTTTCATCCGTCGGGTCGGCGGCTTTGATCTCGGCCACCACATTCGGGTAGAATTCGGAGACCGTCGCATCTTCAAGCTGCATGGCATCGAGCGCGGCGATCAGCGCCTTCGCCTTGGCGGTGCCTTCCGCCTTGCCTGCCTCGGCAAATGCCTTGTCCCGCACTTCCTTCTTGGCCCGCAGTTCATCGAGGTGAGCCACATACTTTTCCGCACCGCCGGGCTGATATCCCGTGCGGGCGAAGGGCCTGCCGTCGGCATCGCACAGGAGGATGGTGGGAAAGCCCTGGATAGCGTACTTCTCCTGCAGCTCCTCGTTCTGCTTGATCGTCGCTTCGCCCAGTTTCTCCTTGTTCTCCGGCTGTTGCGGGAAATCGAGTTCCACGAGGACGAACTTGTCCTTCACACCGGTCTTGAAGGCCTCGTGCTTGAAAACCTCGTCGTTGAGCTTGATGCACCAACCGCACCAGTCGGACCCGGTGAAGTCGAGGAGCAGGTCCTTCTTTTCCTCGGCCGCCTGTTTCTTGGCGGCCGCGAAATCATGGGTCCACCCTTCGCCGCCGGCAAAAGCGGAAGTGAAACCGACGGTGGCGGCGAATGCCGCGGCAAACAGATGATTGGCTTTCATATTGGAGGACAGATGCGTCCGGGAACGGTTACAAACGTCCCCAACCGCGGTTCCGGCTAGGAATTTCCTCAAAATAGTGAGCCGCGCAGGGAAGTGCGGATTTCAGCCCGCAAAATCTGTCCGGGATCGAGAACGGATCCATCCGGTGCCGGATCAGCAGGAACCGTCCGCTCAGGACTTCGGCTCGTGCGGATGCTTCATTTCGTGAAGCTCGTGAAGCCGCTGCTGCTCGCGGTGCATCTCCTCGGTCTTGTGCTTCTTATGAAGCTCGTGCTGAGTCTGAAGCTTCCGCTTCGCCTTTGGATTTTTGTCACCCATGGTTCGAGGGGCTATTGACTGCCGCCGTGGCGGACAGGCTGGCGGCGGCGGCCGGTGCCAGCAGGGAATCGCTCGGATTCCTTGGAAGGATCGCGCCGTTTTCGCTATCCGCCATCGGAAAGTAGGAGTCACCAGGCTCGCTCCCCGCGGTCGTCGTACGGCAGCCAGAGCAGGGACACGGAGTCCACGGAGACATTGGCCTTGGTAGGCTTCACTGTCTCGGTTTCGAGCACCAGAGCGGAGGGATCGTAGGCTTGGGTGAGTTCGGCGATCTGCGTCTGGAGCAGCGTCTCCATTCCGGCGATCTCCTCCTGCACGCTCTCCACCTTATCCTCCGCTACCGCCACGTCCTGATGCTGCTTGTAGGCGGCGGTGCCTCTGGAAATCAGCGAGCCGCCCCGGCCCTTCCTGCCGAGCAAGCCGCCCAGCAAGCCACCGAGGACGGAGACACCGGCCTGCATTTTCGCACTTTGGGACTCCGCCTTTTGGCGTGCCAGCGTGCCCTCCGCCGTCTGGAGGCGGCCCTCCAGGGTATCGAGCTTCTTCTTCGTCGCGGCCCGCAGCTTATCGACCGCGGCGTCCCGCGCTTCGCGCGCTTGTTGCGCCAGACGCGCCCGGAATTCTCCCTCCGACTCGCCGAGCTGGGAAAACGTCTTCAACGCCGGACATGAAAAAATCTCCGCCCGCTCGTTGCGGTAGAGCCACTCGGCAAACTCCTTTTCCACCTGCTTGTAGTTCGCGGCATTCATGGCAAAGCCGGGCAAGGGCGCGAAGGCCGCCCTGGCGGCTGGTTCATTACCCAGCTCTTCCGGTTTGAGCGGCGGCGGCAGGTCGCGCTCCCAATCGATGCCCTCCGGCAGGATGGCGTTCACCTTCCTTACCTTCCGGCTGCCATCGACGCCCGTTCTCGCGGAGGTGAAATGAACGGTACCGACCCGTAGCAGGTGGGGCTTGTAGGTCACTTCCGACGCTTCGCCCGCGGGCGGTGCGAATTTTTCCGCGACTCCCGCTCCCACCAGGGGACGCCCGGCGGCCTTCGCAGGCTCGGCAGCCATGCCCGGCATCGCCATCGGATTCGCGGGGCTGGCGTCCGTTGCGTTGCCGCCGAATGCCGCGCGCTTCGGGTCCATCAGTTCCTTGATCCGGGTGCGCGTGAGCGGCCCCGTGAGATAGCTCATCACCCAGCGGACATGGAAGAGGACCGGATGATCCTCGTGCACGTTGTTCATCAGGAACACGCGGTTCCCCAGCCCGGACAGCAGCGTCTCCATCTTCCCGCGGTCGAATTTCGCGTTTTGCGCGCCCGCCGCGCCCTCCAGGCCGTCGAGCACCCGCAGCTTGTCCCGCTCCGTCTGCAGGCGGCCGAGGAACCAGGTGCCGATGTTCGAAAGCGCCTTGTAATCCAGATCCACCGGATTCTGCGTCGCCAGCAGGCACCCCAGGCCGAAGGCGCGGCCCTGCTTCAGCAGCGTCATCATCGGGCGCTTGCTCGGCGGATTCGCCGTGGGCGGCAGGTAGCCGTAAATTTCATCCATGTAGAGCAGCGCCCGCAGGGAGGTGGTGCCGCTCTGCGCCCGCATCCAGCCGAGCGTCTGGTTCAGCAGCAGGCTCACGAAGAACATCCGTTCCGCATCCCCGAGGTGCGCGATGGAAAAAATGGAGATGCGCGGCTTGCCGTCCGGCGCATGTAACATCCGGGTGATGTCCAGCGGGGGGCCTTCCAGCCAGGTGGAAAAGCCGGGCGAGGCGAGCAGGTTGTTGAACTTGAGAGCCAGCGTCTGGCGGTCCTTCTGCGGCAGGAAGTTCTCCAGATCGATCACGCCCACTTTGTCGAAGCCCGGCTTCTGGATATGGCGGATCAGCGTCTCCAGGGTGATGTCCCGCTCCGCCTGCCATTCGTGCTGGAAGATGTTCGACAGCAGGATCGCCTGCGGGCTCTGGATCGGATCGGCATCCACGCCCACCAGCGAGAGGAGGGAGGAAACGGTGCTCTCGATCCGTTCGCCGAACAACTCGCCGTCGTCCATGATCTCGAAAGGAGGCGCTTCCAGCGAGCTCAGGATGGACACGGGAATGCCCGCCCGCGAACCGGGGGTGAAGATGTTGATGTCCACCTTCTCCTTGAGCTTCGCAATCCGCTCGGGGCTCTGGCCCCAATCGGCGAGGCCCTTCTTCCACGTCTCCGCCATCTTCGCGGCGAATTCGTCGGGAG
>CBIHMP010000385.1:0-3612 GCA_966211015.1 uncultured Luteolibacter sp.
CGACAAGCGGGATCCGAACGCGATCACCAACAGCTTGTTCATCGTGCTTTCCGCCAGGCTCCACCGGGTGACGAAGCAGAAGCCTTTTCTCGAATGGGCGGAAAGGACGCTGTCATGGGAGAAGGAGGCGAAGCTTTACGACGGCATCGGTATCGTGGACCGCCCGGGACACGTGGCGGACTACTGGACCTACAACCAGGGTGCTTACCTCGGCGGACTTGAGGCGCTTCATGCCGCGACAGGGAGGAGGGAGTATCTCGATGAGGCGGCTGCGGTCGCGACGACCATCTTGGGAAAGTCGGGTGTCGTGCGTGAGGACGAGATTTTGTACGAGAAGCTCAGTACCGAGGGATGGGACGTCGGGCTTTTCAAGGGAATCTGCGCCCGGTACTTCGGGATCCTCTCGCGGGCGCTCCGGAAGCAGGGGATACATGGCAGCGTGGCGGATGATCTGGACCGGGTCTTACAGGCCTGTGCCGGAGCGATCTTGAAGAGCCGGATGGAGGACGGCCTTTACCCTCTGGAGTGGCAGGAACCGCCGCGAGCCGTGATCCACAATTTCAATACACACTTGTCGGCTCTTATCGCGCTGATAGCGGCCTGAACGGCACCCACCGGAGAAGTTCGATTGAAAATCCGGAGGGGTTGGGCCGTAGTCCGGGGAACTATTTCGATGAAAAGGGCACTTGGAGTGATTTTTGTGGCGGCTCTGGCCGCTTGCGTTCAGGCGGCTGGAGATCGTCAGAATATCGTCTTCATCTTGGCCGACGATCTCGGCTATGGCGAAGTCGGATGCTTCGGGCAGAAGAAGATCCCGACGCCGAACATCGACCGGCTTGCGGCGGAGGGGATGAAGCTGACCCAGCACTATAGCGGGGCTCCCACCTGCGCGCCTTCCCGCTGCGTGCTGATGAGCGGGAAGCACCTCGGCCACGCCGATATCCGGGCGAACCGGCAGGCACAGGTGAAATTTCCCCGGTTCAAGGAGGGCCAGCATCCGATTCAGGCGGACACCCTGCTGATGCCGGAGGTCTTCAGGAAAGCGGGCTATGCCACGGCGGCCATCGGGAAATGGGGTCTTGGCCCCGTCGGCAGCACGGGTGACCCGAACAAGCACGGCTTCGACCTTTTCTTCGGCTACAATTGCCAGGCAGTGGCCCACAGCTATTACCCCCGTTATCTCTGGCGGAACGACCGGCAAGTGGAGATCAATGGCAAGGCGGTTCCGAGCCAGGCGAAGCAGCCCTCGGGCGAGGTGAGGATGGCGGACTACATCGGCGACACTTACGCCCCGAAGCTGATGGTCGAGGAGGCGGAGAAGTTCATCGCGGAAGAGAAGGACCGGCCCTTTTTCCTCTACCTCGCCTTCCTCGAGCCGCACGTCGCCATGCACCCGCCGGTGGAATCGGTGGAGAGGTTCCCCGGGGAGTGGGATAAGAAACCCTACCGGGGTGGTGCCGGTTATCTTCCTCATCCCCGGCCGCGGGCGGCCTACGCGGCGATGATCTCCGATCTCGATTCCTACGTCGGCCGGGTGCTGGCCTCGCTGGAGAAAGCCGGGGTGGCGGACCGCACCCTGATCGTCTTCACCGGGGACAATGGCACCACTCCTGAAAGCGGAGCGAACGCGCGCTTCAATGTAGGAGGGGTGGACGCGGCGTTTTTCAATAGCGTGGCGGGCCTCCGGGGGTTCAAGGGAAGTGTTTACGAAGGCGGCTTGCGTGTCCCGACGGTGGTACGATTTCCCGGCAGGATTGAAGCCGGGGCCGCCACGGAAGCCCCCGGGTATTTCGCCGATTGGTTCCCGACGCTCTGTTCGGCCGCGGGGCTCGAAACACCGCCGGCGCTCGACGGGGAAAACCTCTTGCCCGTCCTCTATGGGGAAAAGCCCCGGCAAGAGCGCACGCCGATGGTTTGGGCCTTCGCGGAGTACGGCGGGCAGGTGGCTGTCCGCCTCGGAAATTACAAGGTTCTGCGTCGCGGACTCCTGACGAAGGAGCCGGGAGCCTGGGAGGTTTACGACATTCCCGCCGATCGCGCGGAGACGAAGGATCTGGCGGCTGAAAAGCCGGAGCTCATCAGGCAGGCGCAAACCCTGCTAAAGCTTGAATTGGCGGACAATCCGGAATTCCCGCTGAAAGTGCCGGGGGTGAACGGGTGAGGCCGGTGAAGAACAACTTGCGCCGGGTGCAGGTCGGGGTTCCAGTGGAGTGAATCCACAAACTCCCGAACCATGAGCCACTTTCCTTTCCACGGCAGCCGTACTTCCGGACTGCTTTCCCGTGTCCGGGATGATATTTCCCATCTCCGCCATGACATGGCGAATCTTCTCACCCACACCACCCGGCACTCCTTGCCCCGGGGAGCGCGTGACTTGGCGGATACCGCACGCCATCAACTTGCGGCCGGAGGCTCTTATGCCGCCTCACGCCTCCGCTCCATGCGGGAGAGCCCGCCGAAACAGGCGCTGGGGATTCTGGGAGGGGCAATCCTGGTGGGGATCATCGCCGCGGGATTCTATGCTATTAGCAAAAGCGATAGCTGCGCGGCGGCTCGCGCCGATGATGCCGACGTGGATGACCTGCCCGTTTGATCCTGCCGCAGGGGAAGCGCGGGGCTTGGTTCCGGCAATGAGCGGCGGGCCGGGGCTCTCCTCTCATGATCGGCATTGCACCCTCGCCCGGTGTCGATAGCGTCACCGCCGTGAAAGCGAAGGCGATTTCCCTGTTGCAGGAGCTGACGGAGGCCCACGCGGTGCCGGGACATGAGGACGAGGTGCGCGCGATTTTCGTGGATGAGTTGGGCGACTGCGGGGAACTCTCGACCGATCGCTCCGGCTGCGTTTTCTGCGCGCTGGAGGGGGAGGGGCCCCGGGTCTTGCTGGCCGGCCACATGGACGAGGTGGGATTCCTGGTCCAGAACATCACGTCGGACGGCTTCGTCCAATTCCTGCCGGTCGGAGGATGGTGGGAGCATAGCCTGCTTTCCCAGCGGGTGGAAATCCGCACCCGGGGCGGGGAAAAGATCATGGGCGTGGTCGCTTCGAAGCCTCCGCATTTCCTCCCCGAGGCACAGCGCCGCCAGGTGATGACGATCGACCAGATGTTCATCGATGTGGGCGCAACCTCGCGCCATGAGGTGGAGCGGGAGTTCGGGATCTCGCTGGGCGATCCCATCGCTCCTTGGTCACCGTTTACCTCCATGCAGCGTGAGGATTGGTACATGGCGAAGGCCTTCGACAACCGCGTGGGCATGGCGGGCACGATCCAGGCAGGACAAATGCTGGCAGATAGCTCCCGCCCGAACCGGATCATCCTCGCGGGTACCGTCCAGGAAGAGATCGGCCTGCGGGGCGCGAAGACGGCCGCCGTGCACTCCCGTCCGGACGTCGCCGTCATTCTCGAAGGCCCTCCCGCGGACGACACCCCGGGATTTTCACGGGCCGACAGCCAAGGGCGGCTCGGGGGAGGGGTGCAGATCCGCCTCTTCGATCCCAGCGCGATCATGAATCCGCGGCTGGCGGAACTGGCGATCCGCACCGCGAAGGAAGAGGGGATACCCCATCAGGTCACCGTTCGCCGCAGCGGCGGGACGGACGCCGGGGCCTTCCAT
>CBIHMP010000386.1:0-3551 GCA_966211015.1 uncultured Luteolibacter sp.
AGCTCCGGCTCCTGCTCCCGTGGCCGGCGGCATCCATTTCAATGCCCAGGACTCCTCCCCCATCCGCATCTCGCGGATCGAAATCACCAGTTGGGACGGCGTCGTGGAGGGGAGCGCCCCGGACAATGACGAGGGCTTCATGGAAGATGACGAGGTTGCCGCGCCGGAGCAGGAGCCGGAGCTCGACCCGACGCGCATCCGCCTCCGGAACAACGATCAGGTGGCGGGCGAGATGGTCGGGATCGAGCAGGGCAAGGTGAAATTGAAGACCCGCTTCGGCGAAGTGGAGCTGCCCGTCTCCCGGCTGCGCACCTTCACGCTCCACACGAAGGAGAACCGGAAGAACCCGGAGCTCTATCAGATCCCGAAGCGCTATCTGGGCGACGTGCGCGCGTGGTTTCCCGACGGGGCCTGCGTCACCTTCCGCCTGGCCGGGGCCTCGGACGGCCGCTTCCGGGGATTCGCCCAGCCTTTCGGCGAAGCGGAGTTCGACGCCTCCGCCTTCAACCGCATCGAGTTCAATCTCTACGACCGCGATCTGGACGCCGTGCGCGCGAACCGGGAGGCGTGGTAGCCTTCAGGCACCCGGGCCCAGCACCGGCGGATGGAACTGTCCCTCCAGCTTGCCGAGCGCCGCTTTCAGCCGCTGCTGATACTCGTCCCGCGGAACCTCGATGCCCCCGAACCGGCGCAGGTGCTCGGTGAGCCACTGGGTGTCCAGCAACATGAAGCCGCGGGCCCGCAACTCCTCCACCAGCGCCACCAGCGCGATCTTGGAGGCATCCGTCTTCCGCGAGAACATGCTCTCGCCGAAGAAGGCCCGGCCCAGCGCCACGCCGTAGAGCCCGCCTTGCAGCCCCTCCGCATCGTGGGTCTCCACGGAGTGCGCGTAGCCGAGCCGGTGCAGCAGGCAATAGCTCTCCAGGATGCTTTGGTCGATCCAAGTCCGGTCCCGGTCCGCGCAGCCCTGCATGGTGCCGCGGAAGGCGGTGTTCCACTTCACCTCGAAGGGCTTCCGCTTCAGCACCCGCTTCAGGCCGTGCGGGATGTGGAAGCCCTCGTCGAGCGGGATCACGCCGCGCATGAGGGGCGAAAACCAGGTGAGCTCCCCCTGATCCGCCATCGGGAAAACGCCCTGCGCGTAGGCACCGAGCAGCACCTGCGGCGGGATAATCTGGGCTGGCGGGAATCCTGACACCTTCCGCCGGGAAACATGGAGCCGGGCGCGGGGCCGCTCAATCGGATTTCGCGCGGCGGTTCCCATAATTCTTCGGGCCATGGACCGGCCTTTGTCTCCGCGCTTGGCGGGCGGCTCCGGGGTTCTACACTCCCGCGCATGTCATCGAGTTTCGGCCACGCTTTCCGCATCCATACTTTCGGCGAATCGCATGGAGGCGGAGTCGGCGTCATCGTGGACGGGGTGCCTCCCAAGGTGCCGCTCCGCGTCGAGGACATCCAGTTCGAGCTGGACCGCCGCCGCCCGGGCCAGAGCGAGATCGTCACCCCGCGCAAGGAGGCGGACAAGGCGGAGATCCTCTCGGGCCTGGTGGATGGCCTTACCCAAGGGACCCCGATCGCCGTCCTGGTGCGGAACGAGGACCAGCGGCCCGGCGCCTACGAGGAGATGGCGGTCAAGTACCGCCCCTCCCACGCCGACTACACCTACGATGCGAAATACGGCATCCGCGCCCTTTCCGGGGGCGGCAGGGCCTCCGCCCGCGAGACCATCGGCCGGGTGGCCGGGGCCGCCGTGGCGAAGAAGGTCCTGGAGCACCTGGCCCCGGGCCTGGAGGTGCTGGCGTGGGTGAAATCGATCCACGATCTCAATGCGAACGTCGATCCCGAGACGGTCACCACGGCCGATATCGAAAGCAACATCGTCCGCACCGGAGACCCCGCGATGGTCGAGCCGATGATCGGACGCATCAAGGAAGTGCGCGCGGAGGGCAATTCCGTGGGCGGCGTGGTGGAGTGCGTGATCCGCCGTTGTCCGCCAGGCCTCGGCGAGCCGGTGTTCGACAAGCTGGAGGCGGAATTGGCGAAGGCGATGCTGTCCCTCCCCGCCACCAAGGGCTTCGAGATCGGGTCCGGCTTCGGCGGCACGCTCCTCACCGGCCGCGAGCACAACGATCCCTTCCGTATGGTGGGGGGGAAGGTCCGCACCACCTCGAACCGGTCCGGCGGCATCCAGGGCGGCATCTCGAATGGCGAGAACATCGTCTTCCGCGTGGCCTTCAAGCCGACCGCCACGATCATGAGCTCCCAGGAGACCGTGACCAGCACCGGGGAGAATACCGAACTCGCCGGCCGCGGCCGCCACGATGCCTGCGTGCTCCCGCGCGCGGTGCCGATGGTGGAGGCGATGGCCCTGCTCGTCATCTGCGATCACCTCTTGCGCCAGCGCGGGCAGGTCGGCGGATTCCCGGCCCCGGAGGCATGAAGGAACTCCTCGCCGCGCTCGACCTTGAGACGATTCCCCAAATCAGCCTGGGGACCGCGGCGCTCCTCATTTTGGCCGCCTGCGCCCTTCTGGCGGTCGTCCGGGGAATCTTCCGCATCCTCTTCGGCTCCCTGGCCCTCTGTGCCAGCGGGATCGCCGCTTACCTCGCATGGGTACATACGCCCGCGATCGCTCCGGGCGCGCTACCCTCCTGGCTCTCCTTCGTTTCTCCCGTTGCCGCGGCCCTCATGGTCCTGTTCGTGTTGCGGGTGATCGGGCGCTTCTTCACCAAGCCGTTCCGGGCCTCCGATGCCGACGGGGAGAGGCGTCGCTCGCCGCTGCGCTGGGTGTTCACGCTTCTCGTCAGCCTGGTGCCCACCGCGCTCCTCTGGTTTGCCGGGGCCGCCGCCTTGCGCAGCGCCGGATCGGTCGCCGAGATCCGCCGGTTCGCGGATGGGGAGCAAAGCTCCGACCGCTCCGCATTCCTCGCCGCGCTGAAGTCGGCAATCGACCGCACGGTGCCCCTGGAGTGGCTGAAATCCGTCGATCCCCTCTCAGAGGATGCCCGCGTAACTTTGGCGAAGCTCATCGCGCTGGGCGATTCTGAACCCCCGCCGAAGGCGATCCCCGTGCTGGAAGAGCCGCAGATCCGCGCGTTGATCGAGAACGACCCGGAGTTGCGGGCACTGGCGAAGGCCCGCCGCTATGGGGACATCCTGCGCGATCCGCGGCTGGATCATGTGATGGCGGACCCGGACCTGAAGAGGTTGCTGGCGGACCTGCACTTGTAGATCCCGTGTTTTAAATTTGCGGAACGAATTTGCTGCAATTTTTCGGACGGTCGTGGCAATATTTCAGGGTTTCCTGATTGTTAAGCGGAAGGGCGACTTTTTGAATCTTTTTTAACGTTCTGATGATAAGCGACATGTGTATCGAATTGCGGAATCGGCACTCCTCCCTTGCGGGAAGATCCCGAGGGGGAGAAACGAAAAAAATCCACGCCTTGTCCGGTTCACGCGGGGCATGAGGTCCTTCGATGGGATGGGCGCCAGCGGGTCTTCGCCTGCGGCCCGTCGATCCCATCGGCTCTGATTTTATTCATGAAACGAAC
>CBIHMP010000387.1:0-3515 GCA_966211015.1 uncultured Luteolibacter sp.
GTATTGATATAATAAAAAAGATCCCAACTACGAAGTGGTATGGCGGGGTAACAATCAAAGAACAATTAATAATTCAAATCGGCTGTCCTAGAATGACCGCGCAAATAAACCCGAAAGCGTTGAAGAGTGTCCTTAAAGCTTGCGGGCTGACAGCAGATGATGGGTATGATTCGCAGGTTGTATTTGGGGATGCTGATCCTCTTGATTCGTTGATTGGTGAATTTCAAGATCCCCTCCGTAGGCTGAAAGATAGATAAAAGACTTGTCCATGGAGAGGAGGCGTTGATTCTCCTGTCTGTTTATAAGAAGCGGTCGATCGAGTTCCGTGAATTTAGAGATTCCCTTCTTGGAGCTCCCGACTTAAATGTTCAATTGAACTCGTGATTTTACCCGCTGATATCGCCATTGCCCCGCGTGAGGCCGGGGTGGTTTACACCAAGCCTTGGATGGTGGAGCTGGTTCTGGACCTGGCGGGCTATGTGCCGGAGCGGCGGCTTGCAGGAATGGTAGCCTTGGAACCTTCCGCCGGGGACGGGGCTTTTCTCGGTGCCATGGTGGGGCGTCTGGTGGAGTCCTGCGAACGCCACGGCATGCCGCTCGCGGAGGCGGGTGCCGCGTTGCAGGCCTTCGAGCTCGATCCGGTGGCGGCGGAGCGCGCCATGGAGGTGGTGCGGTCCACGCTCCTCTCCCGCGGCGTGCAGGCGGCGGCCGCGGCGAAGCTCGCCCGGCAATGGATCAAGACCGGGGATTTCCTGGAAGCCTCGCTATGCTTCCCGATCGCCGATTTCGTGATCGGGAACCCGCCTTACATCCGTCTGGAGGAAATTCCCGCGGGCAAGGCGGCCTTTTACCGCAGCGGTTTCAGCGCCATGCGCGGCCGAGCGGACATTTACGTGGCCTTTTATCAGGCCGCCTTGTTCCAATTGAAGCCCGGCGGGGTCTGCGCCTACATCTGCGCGGACCGCTGGATGCTGAATGACTACGGCAGCGCCCTCCGGGAATTCATCACCACGGAGGGTTATTCCGTCCGGCACATCATCGAGGCGCATGATGTGCCCGCTTTTGAAAGCGAGGTGTCCGCCTATCCCGCGGTGACGGTGATCGCCCGCGGGAAGCAGGGGCCGGTCACGGTGGCCAAGGCCCTGCCGGGAATCGAGAACGCGGATCGCGCGGGCCTGCTCCGGGATCTTTCGGAGCCGCGTTCCGGTCCGGCTCTGCGGGTGGACCGCTTCGACGGCTGGTTCCGGGGCAGCGAGCCCTGGCCCTGCTCTTCCCCGGAGGCCTTGAAGCTCCTGAAGCATCTGGAAGGGACCTGCCTGCCGCTCCAGTGCCCCTCCACCGGCACGAAGATCGGGATCGGCGTGGCGACCGGTGCGGACCGGGTCTTCATCCGCCGCCCCGCCCCGGGGATCGAGCCGGATCGCCTCCTACCGCTGGCCATGGCGGGGGATCTGGCCGGAGGCCGGGTGAAGTGGTCCGGCAACTATCTGACCAATCCTTGGGATGAGCGGGGCTTGGTCGATCTCGCCGGCTACCCGGCCTTTGAAAGCTATCTGAGTTCCCACCGGCAATTGCTGGAAGGCCGCCACACCGCGAAAAAGGACCGCCCGCAGAACTGGCACAAGACCATCGACCGCGTGAACCTGAGCCTGGTCACGAAGCCGAAGCTCTATATCGCCGACATCAAGAACCGCCTGCTGCCCGCGCTCGATACCGGCGAGACCTACCCCCATCACAATCTCTACTGGATAACCTCCGAGCAATGGGATTTGAAAGTGCTGGGAGCCCTGCTGATGTCTGAAGTCGGGGAGTTTTTCATTCATTGCTACGGCGTGCGGATACGAGGCGGTTACCTGAGGTTCCAAGCTCAGTATCTCCGCCGCATTCGTGTCCCCGCCCCCGAGTCCATCCCCAAGCCGCTCGCCGCCAAGCTACGCTGCGCTTTCGAGATGCAAGACCGCGAGCTTGCCACCCAAGCCGCGCTTGAGGCATACGGTATCGACTCCTTGCCCGATTAATGCAAGAGACCGGCCGATCCGCATGCCCCTTAACCTCGCCAGCTATCAAAAGAAAGCGACCGAATCGGTCAAGGCCTTCTGGGGAAATCGCGAAGCCGCGCTTCAGAAGCAAATCGAAGCAGGCAAGACCGACGCTGGCAGTCGCGGCGCTGTGACCGCTGGCAAGAACATGGACGGCTTCGTCGCGTTGATGATCGACCTGATCAAAGCCAACGGGCTCAAAGACGCCACTGTGATTCGCGAAGGTAGGATTCCGCTGACGCTGCCCGGATATTTCAGGCCAACCAAGATGTGGGACATGCTGGTGCTGCGAGAGAACCGGCTTGTAGCCGCCCTGGAGCTCAAGTCTCAGGTCGGATCGTTCGGGAACAACTTCAATAACAGGACTGAGGAAGCGATCGGAACGGCGCACGACTTGTGGACCGCTTTCCGGGAAGGATCTTTCGGAGAAATTCCGCGACCCTTCGTCGGATGGCTGATGTTGGTGGAGGATGCTCCAGAATCCCGGCGGCCCGTCAGAGACCGCAGCCTACATTTCCCGGTTCGCCCAGAGTTCCAAGGGGCAAGCTACATCGAGCGATACGACCTGCTCTGCAAGAAATTGGTTCAAGAGCAGCTCTACACGACTACCACCGTGCTGGCCTCACCTCGTACGGCTGCAAAAACCGGGAAGTTTCACGATGTGAGCGAGATGACCAGCCTCAAGACCTTCGTCACCAGCTTCGCCGGACATATCGCCGCCGAGGCCGCCCGATGACTTGAGCCATCCTTTCGCTTGCCCAGCATTGCTCCCTCGTTCTAAGCCCGCGCGAAGAAAACATGCTTTCGCACGAACCCATTGAATGGCCGGATGAGGTGGAGCTGCTGGTCGATCGCCTGGAGAGCGAATCGGCCGAGCGGGCTTTGAGCCGCGAGGAGCGGGCGCTGATGGATGTCTATGAGACCGTTCCGCTGCTGGAGAGCCGGGATGGCTTGCACGGGTTCTGGCAGAGCGGGGTGAATCACCAGCGGGTGATCAACTCCTTCGAGCTCATCGGGGCCGCCACCCTGGTCGATCCCCTCAATGCCAGCCGTTGGTGCGAGACCCGCCCGGAGGACCGCAACGAGTACAGCGAAACCGAGGAGGAATACCTCGCCACCATCGAGGAAGAACTCTTCGAGGGCATGGACGAGCTCCCCGACCTCCTGCTCGCGTTCATCCACGAGGAGTTGGGCTAGCTTCCCCGGAGAGGGCGGCCGGCCTTGGACCGGATCGGGCCGCGCCGGGAGCGCCTGCCCGGGCCAGCGGGGAAAATGGTGAGTGCCTCCGCCGCCGCCGGGGCGCTAGAAGACGCCATGCAACCGACGCCCCGCTTCGAAGAGCTCGACTACCGGCAGACCGAGCTGGGGGAATTGATCCTTCGCCGCCGCAGCTTCCTTTAGCTCGGGAACCTGGAGGGTCACGAGGTGTTCCTGGGCGACGCGTATCTGATGACGAGCATCTTCACGGAGGTGGAG
>CBIHMP010000388.1:0-3476 GCA_966211015.1 uncultured Luteolibacter sp.
ATTGTAGCAGTTCCACGACATCATCAAGGCGCAGGGCCTTTGCGAGCGTCCGCACGGAGCCGTAGCCCGCGATCTCGTAGTGCTCGATCTTTTGCGCGGCAATGATGAGGGCAAAATCCTTGATTGCCGGATCACCCTCTTCCTCGATCACTTCCGATCCTTCTTCAACGAGGCCCCTCATGGCTTTGCAAGTCTTCCCGCGCGGGGAAGCATCGATAAATTTGGCAATTTCCTCCAGGCGCTCCACATGACCTTTGGTCTCTTCGCAATGCTTCAGGAGAGCTTCCCTGACCGACGAATCGGTAGCGGCTTTCGCCATCTTCGGCAGCGCTTTCACCAACTGGCCTTCGGCGTCGTAGAGGTCTTTGATCTCCTGAACGAGCAGGGCTTCGAGTGTCGCGAGCTTTGACATGGCGGTGACTGGGTTCGGTCCGGCGGTACCGGCGGACAGATCCCATCCGCAGGACGTGTACCGGCAGCCGGCAGAACGAGCGCACCACGGCTCAAGGCATGTAGAAGAAGCAGGGGCCAGAGAAGCGGGAAGCCGTTTGCGTAGTGCATGCCTGGCGGGCGTTTCGCAACACCGCGGTGCGGAATGTGGAGCTGCGGCTCATCAAAGGCTGAGATCAGGAAGATCTCAGCCGCCGGGACTTCGCAGGCGCTTCTTCTCGAACCGACGGATCACCGCGGCGGCAACGAGCGAGCCGGCTAGATTCGCCACGAGGTCCCAGCCGATATTCTCATAGTCGCCCACATTCGTGTCGGGTAACAAACGGGTGGCGAAGAATTCCACCACCTCATTCAGCGCCCCGAATCCCATTCCCCCGGCCACGCAGAGCATCAGGATCAAAAATGAGGGTGGGACGGAGGTGCCGTCCGGCGAGCGCAGCGCGCTTCTGAAAAGGTGCCAGCAGAGCCACGTGGTAATGCCAAAACCGTAGGCGTGGACCACTTGGTCGTATTTCAGATAGCCGGGAACAATCCACCAACTGTAGAGGACGGCGTGGGCTCCCTCGCGGCTCCATGCACCGGGGATGGGAAGCAAGCCTCCTGCCATGTGGGCGAGGCCCCATACGCTGAAGCACCAAACCAGCGCGGCACTCAGGGGATGTCGCCGGTGGAGGAGGTAAAGCGAGGGGATCAGGACGCACATCAGGCCGAGATACATCGCCAAGCCGGGCGTCCCGGCGACAAAAGCCACCGTGCCCGTCATGGCCATATAAGCGGCGGTGAAAAGGATAACCCGGGTCAGCTTCGCGGGAAGCGGCTTGTCCATCGCCTGCCTTTCTAGGCGGCTCAAGCCCTGCGAGCAAGGTCCGGGATCACTCCCTGGAAAGATCATCACGCCTGCACCTCAGCCCGGGGCCTCGCTATGCTCCCGTCTTCGCATTGGAATCCTCGACATCCTTGCTCTCGGGAGATCCGTTCTGACGGAGGAAGATGCTCAGGATGACTATCGAAAGCACCGCGAGAAATTCGCTCTGCCAGTTTTGTAAGGATTGGAACCAGAACTCGGCATCCCGGAGGAACTCCGCCATGCCTGCCGCGGCCTCGCCATGTTCAGCCCGCTCCTCATTGAAGGCGCGGAAGCCGCCCCATGCGTGCACCCAGAATGACCCGAGGAAGAGCAGCAGGAAGCCTAACGAAAGTGAATTGCGGTAAAACCAGCCACATGTCTTGTCCTTCTCCCGCCGCCGGCGTGCCAATGCCTCCGCTTCGTCCGGATCGTTGGACTCCGCGGAGCCGCGCTGGAAAAGGCGAACGGTCAATAGCACGTATGCTCCCATCTGCAGGAACTCGCTTTCCCAGTTTTCACCCGTCGCCTGCCAAAAATGTCCGCTGCCTAGATACTCGCCGAAAGAACCGGGCGTCTCCCCGTGCCTCGCTTGCTCCTCGCTGTGCACCTTGAAGCCGCTGACCGCCTGCCCGCTCCACAGGGCCAGGAACAGCGCGAGCAGCACCACGCTGAGACCGTTATCGTGGAGGAAGCGTTTCATGAGAGGTTTCCGGCGGGTGCTCCGAAGATCTCCGCCGCGATCGCCCCGAGCTGACGCGCTGTCCGTCTCTCTTCCTCCAGGACTTCCGTCAGATCCGATGCATCGCGGGTAAGGCCGAGGCACTCCGCCAAGGCCACCGTGAAACCGTAGGCGGCAATCTCGTAGTGCTCCATCCGGTTGCAGTGGGCGATGATCAGGAGATCGCGGACGGACGGATCTTCGGTTTTCGCGAGGTGCTCGTTGCCCCCGTCAATCAGGCCTTTCATCGCTTTGCATATGTCGCCGCCGGGATCCACGCCGTGGCGCTCGAAGACGGCCGTCACCACCTCCTTGTGACGCAGGGTCTCTCCTTCGTGATCGAGAAGAAGGGCCTTGAGCGACCTGTCGGAGGCCTTCTCCGCGAGATCAGGGAGAGTAAGAACCACTTGGGACTCCACGCTGTAGAGATCCTTCAGCTGATCGAAAAACAGGTCGTTTGGGTTTGTAATTTTCATGATAGTTGGTGGAGCTTAGCCTTGGAGGAGCGACTGCGCACCCTCGATGAATATTTCGGTGCCGGTGATATGGGTGGAGGCATCGGAAGCGAGGAACCCGACGAGCTCCGCAACCTGCTCGGCCGCACCCGGTTTTCCTCCGGTCAAAGGAACGTCCCCTTGGGGGAACTCCACCGGCAAATGAAGGTCCTCGATCGAGCGGCGTGAAGTGGAGTCGTCGATGTTTGTTTCGATTGCTCCCGGGCATATGACATTCACCCGGATCCGATCCTTCGCCAGCTCCAGAGCCACCATCTTTGCGAAGGCGACCTGTGCCGCCTTTGAGCACGAGTAGGCGGTAGCTCCGGAGTTGCTGAAGACCCGCGTGCCATTGATCGAAGAGACGACGATGACCGACCCGCCCGCCGGTCGCAGGAGCGGCAGGGCGAGCTTCACCGTCAGGAAAGTCCCGCGTAGATTGATGCCGAGAGTCTCGTCCCACTCCTCCACCTTCAACCGATCAAGCGGTGCCCATACCCCGTTAATGCCGGCGTTCGCTACCACGATGTCCAGGCGCTGGCAACGGCCTGCGATCTCCTCGAAAGCCCGCGACATCGCTGCGGGATCGCTTACATCCGCTATCACCGCCAGATGTCCGGCCGCCTCGCCACCCATCTCCTCCAGCGTCTCCCGGAGTTCATCGGCGGTGCGTCCGAGGATGGCCACCTTGGCCCCTGCTTTGGAAAGAAACAGGGCCGAAGCTTTCCCGATGCCGGAACCTCCGCCGGTCACCAGGGAAACGCGGCCCTGTAAATCGTAGTAGCTGGCTCCCATACAGACGGCTTCAGGAGAGGGTTTGGGCTTCTTCCCGTGAGACTTCGAGGTGGGTTTGGATCAACGGAAGGGCGAGCCCTGCCAGCTCCTTCAGAACCTGATCCTTGGCCTTGTCCCTGACTTTCTTCATGGTCTTTTGCAGGATCTGGTGCCCCTTCACACCGCTTTCCTC
>CBIHMP010000389.1:0-3471 GCA_966211015.1 uncultured Luteolibacter sp.
CCGGCCACGGGAGCAGGAGCGCCGGGCCCCGGATCGGGGTCCGTCCAGTCCGCGGCGATATTACCGTTCACCAGCAGGCGGATCAGGCCGGTTTTGCCATCGACGAGCAGCTCGAGCCGGATCTTCTCCTTGCTCAGCATCTCCGGGATGTTGATGAAATTCCCGATCTGCGAGAGACCCGTGCGCGCGGAACGCTTGCTGAGCTGGACGTAGCGCGCGTTGGTAAAGGTGAGCATGTAGCAATTCGCCGGCTCGCTCGCCTCGATGTCGTCGCTTTGGAACATGAAGCGGAACCTCGGGCTGGAGCGCCACGAGAGATCGAAGGCGTAGCGGGACTTCAGGGGCACCCGCTCGATCTTGCGGGAGATGGTGCCGGGGCCTTGGGATCTCAGGGCCCCTTTTTCAAAGGACCAGGGGGCCGCATCGTCCTGCGTCCAGCCTTCGATCCCGGAGGGGCCGGAGAAAAGAAGCTCGGGGCGGTCCTGGATTTCCAGGCGGTCCACCATCTCGCGCCGGAATGAAAGGTCGCCGGCATACCAGGTGCGGAGCGAGATGACCTTGTCGCTCACCCCGGTCAATTCGCCGCGCAGGGTATCGCCGTTGCTCAAGGTCACGGTGGCGATGTGATCGCCCTTGAAATCGCCCCGTTTCGCCGGGAGGCCGATCTCCAGGATCTTCTCGAGCTTGAGGGGCACGGGGGCCGCCAGGAAATCCGCTTCCAGCCGGGCATTGTCGGCCCCGATCTCCAGCAGCGATCCCTTGAGCCGGCTTCCATCCACGCACTGGACCTCCGCCTCGATGGCGGCTGCGGAGATCCCGCAGGCCGCGAGGAAGAGGGCGAGATGGCGGGCCGCTTTCATTCCTCTTCGCCCTCCTTCGCGGGTTTCTTCGAATCGGTTCTTTCCAGGCGGGAGACCGCGTCCCGCCGGATGAGGAGTTTTCCGAGCAGCGGGTGTTCGGCATCGATACCCTCCTCGCGGAGGACGCAATTGGTGACGCCGAGCGAGCCGCGGCCGCGCAGCCCGAGGACCAGCGGCGGGCGCGGCACCTCGGCCCGCCCTTCCGGCACCTTGAAAAACAGGGTGGAAATGTGCTCCACCGGGAGCTCCACCGGCTCGGCGGTGTGCGGTCCCTTGTAAAGGATGGTATCCCCGTCCGGACCCTTGCCGGTTCCCAGGATGCGCCCCTTGCCACGATCGGAACTCCGCGTGATCACCACGTCCGAATCTTCGTCGCCGCGGGGCTCGGTGCGATGCCGGTCCGCCGCGGGATCCCATTCGCGGATCTCGATCATGTCGATGAACTGGGCTTCGTCGCCGCCGATGCTGCTGCGGAACATCACGCCTTGTCCCGTGGGCGCGGCGTCGAGCGGATCGTGGCATTTTTCCACCAGCTCGCCGTTCAGGTAAATGTGGATCAGGGCCAGCTTGCGATCGACCCGCAGCTCCATCTCCACGCTGGAGTCGGGAAAATCCGACGGCTCGCGGGGGATGGTGGACATCGTCAGCCATGGATAGCCGTCGTTGCTTTGCTGGCGCTTCAGCTCGAAGCCGGCACCGTTGAAAGTCACGTAGTAGCGATCCGCTTTGCCGGTGGTCTCCAGCTTGTCGTCGGCGAAATAAATCTGGATGTTCGGCGTGTTCCGCCAGGTGACGCGGAACCGCAGGGCGAAGGAGCCGGGGATGTCGAAGCTCCTCGCGAGCGTGCCGCTGCCGTCCGCGGCGAAGCGGCTCGAGTCGAAGCGCCAGCCGTTCTTGATCGTCCAGTCGCTTTCGTTGGCAGGGCCGCGGTAAATGACCTTCCGCGGCCGCACGCCGAGCTGCACCGTCCCGACCGAACTCCGCGGGATATCGATCTCGCCGGCGAAAGAGGTGTCGATGCGGATCGAGTCGTCGTCGATTCCCCGCAGGTCGCAGGGCAGTTCATCGCCGTTGGCCAGCACGACCAACGCGTCCCGGTCGTCGGGGGATTTCTTCCCGCGGGCGAATTCCACCAGGCGGATCCGGTCCGCGCGCAATTGGAAGGGCTCGAAGGAAAGGGGACTGGCGAGCGAGACCTCGCCGGTGTCCGACAGCGCGGTGACCGTGCCGGAAAGGCGCGAGCCATCGGCCAAAGTGACCTCGTCCGCCAAGGCGGGAAGGCAAGCCGATGCGAAGATGAGCGCGAGGCGATGCACGGGTAGAGGGGGAATCAGAGATCGTCGTCCCATTCGTCGAGGAAGCCACCGGCGGATTGGAACTCCAGCACCACGGCGGGAGCGAGGTCGAGATCGACCTGCCCCGCGAGGCGGTTTTCGAGCAGGATCCGGCCGTCCGCGGCCAGGATGGGACTGCCGCTGATGCGGCCGACGGGCTGCAGGTGCACCGTGACCTCGGACGCGGGGGATTCGTCGAGCTTGCGGCGGCCGGTGCGGGCGAAATGGATCTCGGCGACCTCGGCCAGCGGAACTTTCAAGCCGGCATACTTGGAGTCGATCTCCACCTTGCCGTCCTCGATGCCCCGGATGTTGCCGGAGAAACGATCGGTGCCGTTGGTAAGCAGCACGATGTCCTGCGTCTCGCTTTCCATACTGCGGGCAGAGTCGGTCATGCCGTTCCACTCCGCTACGACAATATCCGAAATGCGCACCTGGGACGAGCCGCCCTGCACGTGGAAGCCGAAGGCTCCGCCGGGTGCCATGTAGGCATTGCCCTTCGCCCCATCCTCATTGTCCTCGTTGTCTCCTCCGGCGGTGCTCCATTGGAGGGCGAACTCGCCATCGATATAAACGGCGACGCTGCCTTCCTTCCTGTCGCAGCGGATCTCGAACAAGGCCTCGCCGGTATCGGGCAGGCGGATCGTCGTGCTGCCGACGCGGACCTGCGAAATCTTGGGATTCCCCTCCTCGTCGAACCAGGTGCGCTGGAGGCGGACGTAGCCGGGATTGAAGCCGAGCACGTAGGCGCTGCCGAAGAGCCGTGCGAAATGGGCCGGGCCGCCGAACGAGCCGCGGTGGTCCTCGGCTTCTTCCTTCTCCGCGGGAGCCGGCTTGTCGAGATCCGCGTGGAAGGCCACGGAGATCGACGGGCGGGAGCGCCAGCCGAGCTTGAACCGGAGGATCGAGCGATCGGGCATGCCGGCGTCGTAGGTGATGGCGTCCATGCCGCTACGGGAGTACCAGGCCGTGCCCGCGTGCGCCCACGACGGCGCGTCGGGATCGATCTTTTCCTTTTTCTTGCGCGGGAGCCCGGGGAGGTTCCCTGCGAAGGGATCATCCCCATCCGCCCCGGCCGATTCCGCGCGGACGATATTCCAGCCCTTTTCGTCGAAGGGACCCGCATAGAGCAGGCGCCCGCCGAAGGGATTCGGGGCGATGGAGGCGACGGTATCCCGCGGCAGCGTCAGCACGCCGGCGGCGGTGGTTTCGAGGGTGAATTCGTTTTCGTCAGCCGCGACCACCTTCCCGGGGATGCGGTCGCCATTGATCAGCGT
>CBIHMP010000390.1:0-3460 GCA_966211015.1 uncultured Luteolibacter sp.
CGGATGCACCGCCCCCGCCACCCGGCGAGGCGGCAATCCGATCAAGGAACAAGATGTGGCAGATCTTCTGGCTGGGCGGGATCTCGATGCTGATGCTGATCTTGGCGGGCTTAATCAATCCCGTCGTGATGAAAAGCCGGAAAGCCTCGGAGAAGGTACAGACGATGAACACGGTCCGCCAAGCCGGCCTCGCACTCGCGGAATTCGAGGCGGAATATGGACGTTACCCGGACCTCACTACCATTCCCGCCGTGAAGAGCAGTACCGGCACCTCGCTTGATCTTGGTGACGGCAGTTCGAACCAACTTTTCCGCCAGATAATCGCCACCGGCTTTCCAATTGAAAAGCCGTTCTGGGCGAGAACCGCTGTCAGCCCAACGAAACCGGACGACATTTCCCGTGTTCCGGGGAAGGCGCTCCAGCCCGGGGAAGTGGGTTTCACCTACATCACCGGACTTTCTTCGAAGTCCCACCCGGACACGCCCCTGCTTCTCACGCCGATGATCCCGGGCACCTTCACCTTCGACCCCGAACCGCTGAAGGGATACGCGGTGGTCTTGCATGTAAACGGCACCGCGAAGGCCTACCCGATCCATCAGAAATCCAAGCGGGTGATCTTGGGCCCCGGCGGGATGGATATCTTCGATCCCCGTCAGCCTTTCTGGAGCGGCAAGAGACCCGACATCCGCTGGCCGGAATAGACGGAGGGGCTGGGGCCTTGAGATCGGGCGGGCGCTATTTCGGCGTCACGACGATCCGCAGGAAAGTCCGCACCCCGGCCGACATTGGATAGCTGGCCGTCATGGTTCCCGCGGAGGTGGAAGTGCTCACGCCGTCCGTATTCCACTCCACCAGGTCCGTGCTTTTCTCCACGATGTAATTCAGCGTGCTGCGGGGTGTCGGAAAGGTGATCGTTGCGTTGGCACCGCTTTTCACCAGCTTCGGCAGGCCCTGTGAGGAATCCTTCTCCGGATCGAAGGCAAAGGCGTACTCCAGGAGATTCACGAGGCCATCCTTCTCCGGATCCGCCATGTCGCCGGAGATCGAGAGATCGGCACGCTCGCCCGCGCTGAAGTAGGTGCTCAGCCAGGAGTCCGGGATCGTCCTCACCGCGAGCAGCCGGATCATGCCGTCGCTCTTGCTGGTGACGTAGAGTTCCCCTTCCGCATCGAGCGCCAGACGGATATCCGCGCGGCCGGTGCCGGAAATGGTGGCTCCGCCCGGCAGATCCGAATCCACGCCGCCGCGGTGATCGTAGGCGGCCTCCACGATCTCGAAAAAGCGGTCGTACGTCTGCACCCCTTGATCGGGGCTGTCGTTTGGATCGTCCCATTTCAGGGTGATCGGCTGCGGTGCCGCGGCGCTCGCGGGATTGCCATCGTCCGCGTCGAGGATCGCCTCCCAGTCGCAAAAGAAAAGACGGCCCGTCGTGATGTCGCCGAAGACGAACTTCCCTCGCAAAGCCGGGATCCCCCTGCCGCGATAAATGAAGCCGTTCGAGATCGCATCGCCGTATGCCGCGGTGTGGGGATAGGCGATCACCGGATACTCCGGCACAAACTCCCCGGGGAAGCTCTCGAAACCATTGAGGCGGATCGACAGGCTGTCGGAATCGGGCAGAGGACCCGTCACGGGTTCACCCGAGGAAATCGTGAGCTTCTGGGGCCCCTCCCGTTCGCTGTAGCCGTAGTTCTTCCCGGCTTTGAGGATATTCACCTCCTCCCAGGCATTCAGCCCGATCTCGGTGACCAGCAAAACCGGCTCCCCCGCATCCGGGATCTGCCAGAGGAAGCGGTGGGGATTCCGATGGCCGAGGGTCCAGATCTCCTTCCGCGCGCCGGAATAGCCGGTGAAGGGATTGTCGTCCGGAATCCGGTAGCGGCCGTTCGCGGAGAGCGTGCTGTCGCCGGGGTGGAGGGACAGGTCCGGGATGATCCGCAGGATTTTCCCCACCATGCTGTCCAGCCGCTGGGGATTGGTGCGGGTGGCGTTTTTTTCTCCCGAGCCGCCGTCCCCGCTGGCCAGGTACATCACTCCCCATTCGGCATCACCGGGCTGCGCCGTCGGGTGAAACGTGATGTCGCCCAGCGGATGGATGTGGCTGTTGTACACGAGGCGCAGGAGCTCCCGCGCCGTCCCCTCAAAAGTGCCGTTCGCGCGGTTCGTGTCCGTCCATTCGATCAGGATCGCCTGCCGGGTCGGGCTGCTCCCGGCGGGCAAAATCCGGGCGGTGGGTGTGTAGCCGCTTGCGTTGAAACCGGGAAATTTCGTCGTCACCGGGAGGCGGCCCGCAGTGCCGTCGGTGCTGTTCGTCTCGATGTGAACCGTGTAGAATTTCCCGTTGGTCGCGTAGCCGGGATCGAACTCGAAGGTCACCAAGCCGTTCGCGTAGCCTTGCCTCTTGGTAAAGAGCGGGAAGAGGCCGTCCGGGGCCTGCGCACTGGTCGCGGTGCGTGCGGAATTCGGCACATAGGTCTTGTCCGGGTTTTCGGTGGCAGCGGCATTGCCGTTGAAATCAAGGTAGGCGCTGCGTGTTTTCGCCTGGTCCAGCAGCGCCCCGGTACGGCTGGCATAGGTCCCGGCGGAATGGAAGATGTGGAGATTGCCGTTCAAATCGCAGGCCCACATCCGGCCGCTCCCCCCGGGCTCCGGTTTCATGAAATTCACCCGCGACATGTAGGCGGGGATGCCGGAACTCGTGGTGATATTGCCGGAGAGAGGCATTGCCGCCCAATCCGAGACGTGCAGTTCCAGAGGAGCCGCCGCAGCACTCCCGCCCGTGACGGCGGACAGCCACAGGAAAAAGACGACGGAAACTTGCCGGGCGCGCGGGGGAGAAACACGGCACGGACACGGCGGACGTGCGGAAATCATGACGGGGGGGAACGGCCCCAACCTAAACGCCCCGCCGCCGGATTCAAACCCTTGATTTCCAGTGATTGCCTAACATTTCCAAACCATCGGCAATTCGGCAATTCGGCAATTCGGCTGTTGCGGCCTATCGGTCTTTGCAGGATTTTGGCGCAAAGGTGAATCCCGCCCTTCCGCCTCAACCTCCCCCGGATGTACCTGCCCCGCCGCCGGGTAAGGCTGCCCTCGCCTCGCGGCGGAAGATGAAGGCGATCTGCTGGATCGGCGGTCTTTGCCTGCTGCCCTTCGTGCTGATCGGATTCCTCGTGGTTCTCGGCCTGCCGCAACGCAAAGCGGCGGATCGGACGAGTGCGTTGAACCACATCAGGTCGATAGGCTTCGCGCTTTATGAGTTCGATAGCGAATACGCTCGTTTTCCGGATGCCAGCACCGCGTCCCTCGTGAAGGCGGTCTCGGGCACTCCGCTTACCCTCGGCCATTCCAGCTCGAACCAACTGTTCCGGCAGTTGATCGCCACCGGCTTGAAATCGGAAAAGCCGTTCTATGCCATGATCGACGGTTCAAAAAGGCCCGATGATCTCTTTCACGA
>CBIHMP010000391.1:0-3433 GCA_966211015.1 uncultured Luteolibacter sp.
GCTCTACGTGGGCGGCCACGACGGCAAGCCTTTCTACACCGACCCCAACAGCTCCTTCGGTGAGGCGGCCCAACGGGCCTTGCGCAAGGCCTTCGGTAAGGAACCGGTGTTAATCCGTGAAGGCGGCAGCATCCCGATCGTCCAGGCCTTCCGCGATATCCTCGGCACCGATACCCTGCTGCTCGGTCTGGCCCTTGCCGATTCGCAGATCCACTCTCCCAACGAGAACTTCCCGGTCGAGAATTTCGAAGCAGGTATCCGGCTTAATCAGGCTTTGCTTGAAGAATTGGGTAAGTGACTCTGGAAAGTGCCAAATGATCAGTGATCAGTGATCAGTGGCTTGAGGAAGAGAAGAAAGGCTCGACAGAAGACGCCTTTCACTGATCACCCATCACTGATCACTTGGCACTATCTCCACACGATGTCCGATTCCCCAAAGCTCGATTTCATCCGCGAAATCATCGCCGCCGACCTGGCCTCCGGTAAGCACGAGACCACGATCACGCGCTTTCCCCCGGAGCCGAACGGCTACCTGCACATCGGCCATGCGAAGGCGATCTGCCTGAACTTCGGGATCGCCCAAGAGAACGCCGCCAGCGGTGCCCGCTGCAACCTGCGCTTCGACGATACGAACCCTTCCAAGGAGGAGACCGAGTACGTCGAAAGCATCAAGGAGGACGTGAAGTGGCTGGGCTTCGATTGGGGCGAGAACCTCTTCTTCGCGAGCGACTACTTTGAATTCTACTACGAGTGCGCCGTTCACCTGATCAAGAACGGCTTGGCTTACGTCGATCAACAGACTGCCGAGCAGATCAAGGAGACACGCGGCAACCTGACGGTGCCCGGCACGCCTTCGCCGTGGCGGGATCGCCCGCTGGAGGAGAGCCTCGATCTTTTCGCCCGCATGCGCGCGGGCGAGTTCAAGGAAGGGGAGGCCGTGCTCCGCGCGAAGATCGACATGGCTTCGCCGAACATGAACATGCGGGATCCCGTGATCTACCGCATCATGCACGCGCATCATCACAATACGGGAGACGCCTGGTGCATCTACCCGATGTACGATTACGCGCACCCCTTGGAAGACGCGCTGGAGAAGGTCACGCACTCCCTTTGCACCCTGGAATTCGAGATTCACCGGCCGCTCTACGACTGGGTGATCGAGAACTGCCCCGTGCCCGCGAAGCCGCGCCAGATCGAATTCGCCCGCCTGAACTTGAACTACACGGTGATGAGCAAGCGCAAGCTGCTCCAGCTCGTGAAGGAGGGTCTGGTAAACGGTTGGGATGACCCGCGCATGCCGACGCTCTCGGGCATCCGCCGCAGGGGATATCCGGCGGCTGCGATCCGGAATTTCTGCCACAAGGTCGGGATCACGAAGTTCAACGGCATCACGGATGTGGCGCTGCTGGAGTTCGAGGTCCGCGACTATTTGAACGCCGCCGCCGAGCGCCGGATGGCCGTGCTCGATCCGGTGAAGCTGGTCATCGAAAACTGGCCTGCGGGCACCAGCGAGGAGATCGAGCTGGATAATCATCCGAAGGATCCGGCGATGGGCACGAGGAAGGTGGCTCTTTCCCGCGAGCTATGGATCGAGGCGGATGATTTCATGGAGGTCCCGGAGAAGAAATTCTATCGCCTGGGCCCCGGCCGCCACGTCCGGCTGCGCGGCGGCTATATCGTGAAATGCACCGGTTTTGAAAAGGACGCTTCGGACAAGGTCACCGAGATCCGCTGTGAATATCTGCCCGGCACCAAAGGGGCCGATGCGCCGGAGGGCGTGGAATGCCGCGCCGCGATCCACTGGGTGAGTGCCGAGCACGGAGTGGAGGCGGAGGTGCGGCTCTACGACCGCCTTTTCACGGTGGAGGATCCGGACGGTGCGGAAGGCGGATTCGTGAGCGTCATCAATCCGGCATCCTTCAAGGCGATCCGAGCTTGGGTGGAACCGGCGCTCGCCCGCGCGGAGCCGGAGTGGATCTGCCAATTCGAACGCCTCGGTTATTTCGTCGCTGATCGGCACGATCACAAGCCGGGGGAGACGCCCGTGTTCAACCGTGCGGTCGCGCTGCGGGATTCGTGGGGCAAGAAATAGCGGCTGCCTCTAGAAAGGGTGCCGTCCTTTGCCCAGTTTGGCGGCTAGCCCCAACGCCATGAAAGCGACGGCCGCGGAGACGCCGGCCAGCATCCACACACGCGAATCGTCCCCTGCCTGAAAGCTGCGGTAGATCGCGAGCGGGAGGGTTTCGGTGACGCCGGGGATGAGGCCTGCCACCATCATCGTCGCGCCGAATTCCCCGAGGGCCCGGGCAAAGCCGAGTATGAGCCCCGCCGCGATGCCGCGGCGGGCAAGGGGGATGCTCACACGGGTGAAGACCTGCCACGGGGTCCTGCCAAGCGTAGCCGCCGCTTCTTCCAGATGGCGGGGCACCTCCTCGAAGGCGGTGCGGATGCAGCGCAGCAGGAGGGGAAAGGACATGACGGCCAGCGCCAGCACGACCGCCTTCCAAGTGAAAATCATCTCGATCCCGGCTTGGTCCAGCATTCCGCCGAACGGGCCCTTCCTGCCGAAAAGCTTGAGCAAAAGCAGGCCCGTCACCACCGGCGGAAGAACGAGCGGAAGCATCACGAGGGTTTCGACCAGCGCCTTGCCCGGCCATTGTTTCCTGGCCAGCACCCAGCCGAGGGCAAGACCGGCAGGCAAGGACGCGGCGACCGCAAGGGCGGAAACACCCAGCGTGAATGCGATCAACCTGATGTCGTCGGCGCTCATTCGGACTTCAGGCCGAAGCCCCGGGCCTTGAAAATCTCCGATGCCTTCGCGCTTCGCAAGAAAGCGATAAAGCGCTCCGCTTCCTCGGTTTGCTTTGTGGCCGAGCAGACCGCCACGGGGTAGAGGATCGGGGGCGCTTCGCCTTCGGGAACGGACCACGCGACCTTCACCTTTTTCGAGACCGCCGCGTCCGTTCGGTAAACGATGGCCGTGTCGGCATCGCCGGACTCCACGGCTGCCAGGGCGGCCCGTACGTTCTCGCTGCCGACGAACCTCGTTTCCAGCTTCTCCCAAAGGCCCAGTTTGGTGAGCCATGCCTTTGCATACACGCCTGCGGGAACCGCGGCGGGATCGCCGATGGCAATCCGCTTGAGATGCGCGAGGTCTGCCGCCGCGGCCGGCATTGCCTGCGAATCGGCAGGTACCACGACTACCAGAGCGTTCGTTAGAAGAGGCACCGGCTTCTTCACCAGATTTTCCCGGGCCAGCTTTTCCATGGTCGCCGCATCCGCGGAAAGGAAGACGTCCAGCGGAGCTCCTTCCACGATCTGGCGTGCGAGGACGTTTGATCCCGCGAAGACCGGTGTGGTTTTCGTTCCCGTCTCTTCCTTATAGGCGGCCGCGATTTCGGTGACGATCGGCTTGCCGAGTTCGGCTTCGGCT
>CBIHMP010000392.1:0-3402 GCA_966211015.1 uncultured Luteolibacter sp.
AGCTACGACATCGTGTTCCGCGCCGCCCGTTTCACCGACGGCAAGCTCACCGAAAAAGCCCGCGTCACCCTCTATTTCAACGGCAAAAAGGTCCACACCGACCAAGTCATCAACCAAGTCTGGGGCGGCGCCAATTCCGGCCTCGACGGCGGCAACGACGGCGGCAAAGGCATCACCGACCAACCCGGCGGCCTCAAGCTCCAAGCCGAAGGCCACGACGTCCGCTATCGCAACATCTGGATCAAGGAACTCGACCTCGCCGACCCGTCCACCGACTTCAGCGAATGACCGCCCCCGTGAATTTCACCCCGCCCGATTTCCAGCTTGCGGGCGGCGTGGCGGTCTGGTTTCTTCCGCCACGTCCCACGAGACGCCGCTGTAGCTCAGGGGTAGAGCAGCTCATTCGTAATGAGCAGGTCGTCGGTTCAAATCCGACCAGCGGCTCCACCGCCCCCATCCAAATCGGCTATTTCCGTTTGGGGGTGCCGGTTGTACCGGAAAAATCTCTCAGAACGTGCCGCCCATTTCCTCCCGATCCGCGGCTGCGGCCGAAGCGGGGGGTGCCACGGGTTCCGGCACGCTGTTGAATACCGGCGGCAGGGACGCGAGATAGGCGTAGATCGATTTCAGATCTTCGTCCGTCGCCCCTGACAGCACTTCCCACGGCATGGGCGGCAGGATCGGCCGACCGTGGCCGCGGCGCTTTCCGGTTCGCATCGCCTTGATGAAGCTATCTTCCGACCACAAGCCGGTGGCGGGGTCGGGCGTAAGATTGGCGGCATAGCTGATGCCCCACGGACCCGCCCACGCCGTCGTCCCTGCGACCGCCTGTCCTCCGGGGCGGGAAGCCGGTGCGGACGGCAGGGCTTCCACCTCCGACGGATGCCCGGCGAAGAGGCGGCTCTCGTCGTCCACCAAGCCCTGTGCGGTCATGATCTTCGGCGTGTGACAATCCCCGCAGGCACCGGCCCGGACAAGATGAGCGCCGCGCGCGAGCCTTTCCTCGTGCGAGGCCCCGTGCCGCTGAAAACGGGCAGGGCCCGGTTTCACCCACAGGAGGACCCATGTTCCGGCCAACAGGGAACAGGCGGCGAACTTGAGAAGTGACTTCATGGCTTTTCGGGGAAGGAAAGCAGGGCCTCGGGAGCCGCGCCGTTTGAATCAAACCACGAAACCGGACCGCCGTATATGGAACCAAGGGGGTAAAGAACCTGGGAGAATCTCCTATCCCCTCCTCTCGGGCACGCCGTGAAGACGCGGCCGCGGACGACTTCCCGCCCCGTCGCCTGACAATTCGCTTGCACGGCCCGGGATTTATCGTAACGAATAATATCGTCATGAGCAACGTCGTCACGACCTCGCGCGCCCTCGCCGATGAAACCCGCTGGAGAATCGTCCGGCTGGTCATGGACGAGGCGCTGTGTGTCTGCGAACTCGCCGACATCCTCGGAATGCCCCAGTCTTCCGTGTCCAGCCACGTGCAGATCATCCGGAAGGCAGGGCTGCTCGAGAGCGAGAAATGCGAGAAGTGGACCTACTTCCGCATCGCGAGGGACCGGCTGCCGCTCATCCGGGGCATCGCGAAATTCTTCGCCGCGGATACCTCCTCATTTTTCCCGGAAGATGCGCGGCACGCCGCCGGCCGTCTCCGGCAACGGGAGAGCTCCTGCTGCCCCGGCCCGAAGAAACTCGCCTCACGGCGCAAACCATCCGCCACCCGATGAAATTAACCGAACTGAAATCCCTGCTCTCCGAGCACTCGGGCCGCCATTTCCGCATCCAGCTCCCCGATGGCTCGCCGGTCCCCCTCTCCTTCCACGTCACCGAGGTGGGACGCGTCCACAAGACCTTCCTCGATTGCGGAGGCACCCTGCGGGAGTCCTTGTCCTGCCAGCTTCAGGTTTGGGTGGGCGAAGACTACGACCACCGCATCGAGACGCGGAAGATGGCGGCGATCCTCGACAAGGCCAAAGCCTACCTTCCGGATGAGAGCATTCCCGTGGAGGTGGAATACGAGGACCGGGTGATTTCCCAATACACCATCGACAGCCACGAGGTGACGGAGGAAGCGGTGATCCTGCGGCTGGCCCACAAGCATACTGAATGCCTCGCGCCGGAACTCTGCGGCCTGCCGGCCATTACGCGTTTGCCGGCCGTAGGCGGCAAGGCACCCTGTTGCGGTCCTTCGGGTTGTTGCTGATCCATGAAACGCCTCCTCGCCGAATTCCTTGGCACCTTCTTTCTCGTGTTCGCGGGAACGGGAGCCATCGTGATCAATCAGGCCACCGGCGGGGTGATCGGCCACATGGGCATCGCTCTGACCTTCGGCATGGTGGTTCTCGCGATGATCCACACTTTCGGGGACATCAGCGGTGCCCACCTGAATCCCGCGGTTACCCTCGGTTTTGCCACCGCCCGCCGGTTCCCTTGGAAGGACGTTCCCGCGTATATCGGGGCACAGTTGGCAGGCGCCTTCGCGGCTAGCGGGCTGCTGAAGCTGCTTTTTCCCGGACCGGGTACCCTCGGTGCCACCCTCCCGGCAGGTAGCGCATCACAGAGCTTCATCCTGGAGGTGGTGCTCACCGCCGTGCTGATGCTTGTGATCCTGAGCGTCTCCACGGGTGCGAAGGAGAAAGGAATCACCGCAGGAATCGCCATCGGCGCGGTGGTGGGGCTGGAGGCGATGTTTGCCGGCCCGATCAGCGGTGCCTCGATGAATCCTGCCCGCTCGCTTGCTCCGGCGCTCGTCAGCGGGCATGTCGAACATCTCTGGCTTTACCCTGCCGCCACGATTCTCGGAGCTCTTCTCGCCGTGCCGCTCTGCATCGGCGTGCGGGGGCCCGGCTGTTGCGGCGGCAAATGCACACGCTCATGAAACCGACCGTCCTTATCCTCTGTACCGGGAACTCCTGCCGCAGCCACATGGCGGAGGGCATCCTGCGTGCCGCCGCCGGAGACCTGCTCGACGTCCAGAGCGCCGGCTCGAAACCCGCCGGTTACGTCCACCCCCTGGCGATCCGGGCGCTCGCGGAGATCGGCATCGACCTTTCCGGCCATCGTTCCAAGCACATGGACGAGTTCCTTTCCCGGGAAGTCCAAACCGTCATCACCGTCTGCGGAAATGCCGACCAAGCTTGCCCGATGTTTCCCGGCCAGATGAACCGGCACCACTGGGGCTTCGACGACCCCGCCCATGCCACCGGAACAGAGGAAGAGCAGATGGCCGTCTTCCGCCGCGTGCGCGATGAGATTCGCCGGGTTTTCGAGGCCTATGCCGCGGGCAGGAGGGATGCGAGGTAGGGCGCGATTTTTCGGATTGCGTCCGGCAGCTCCCGCCCGCGACAACCACGCAAGTGCGCATCCTCATCTACGCCATGGGCAGTGCGGGGGACGTCCATCCCT
>CBIHMP010000393.1:0-3384 GCA_966211015.1 uncultured Luteolibacter sp.
ATGTAGAGCGAATTCGATCGCTCGAGCCGGGGCTGGAGCGCCGCCTTGGCTCCCGCGAGCTGGCGGCGCACCGTGATCAGGCTGCTGGAGTAGTCCCGGAAAAGAAAGCGGATCGCTTCACCGTGGTCCGTCTTCAGCCCTTCGGCGAAGGTGGCGCCACCCGCGAGGAGGCGTTCCCGGTAGGCGGTCGCGATACGGGCCCCCGTGACCCACGCGATGACCGCCGCCAGAGCAAAGACCGCTACCGCCGAGCCGAGAAGAATTACCGCCGGATGCTGCAGGCCGGACATCCCGGCGATGCCCGCCGCGATCACCAGCAGCAGGCCGATCCCGGTGAAGCCTTTCAGGGAAGCATTCCTCCGTCGCATGAAGGGATCCAGCACGCCCCGCACCCGCAGGCCGGCGAGTGCCTGCGGCACCGCCTTGTCCAGACGGGCGACGAAGCGGCCGATCACCGGTTCGCGGTCTGCTCCCGCGACCGCGCAAGGGCCGGGCTCCAAGCCCATCCGCTCCACGACGCGCGGACGCACGGTTTCCCAATGCTTCCCGCAGTCGTCGATCAAGCGGCCCGCATCGTCTTTGGCAAAGCCGGTTGCCACCTCCTGCATCCGCGCCGCGAAGGTCGCCTCGATCTCCGCCGCGGTGCCGTCTCCGATGAACAGGCGGGCCAGGGAACGCCACCACCCGAGACGCGATCTCAGGGAACGGACGACCCGCTCCACCTCCCCGCGGTAGCGCTCCAGAGCGGTACCCAACGCCTCGGGCGCCGCCTCCAGGGAAGAATCGCGGAGAGCTTCCATTTCCCGCTCGATGTTGGAGAGAAACCAGCCGTCGTCCTCCATGCCGCGCCGCTGGACGTCGAAAAGGGACTCCAGGCGCCGGATCTTCCGCGCGGCGTGATGGTAGGCGTCATGCAGGACTTGCCGCCGGTCCATCGAGTCGCAGATCCGCTCCGAAATGAAGTGCTCGAAATCGGAAAAGCGGCTGGCGGGCCATGCCTCGCCATTCACCGGATGGGTTCGTTTCGCTTCCAGCGCCGCCCGGGCCGAAACCGGGAAAATCGGCAAGGTCTGGCCCAGGCGCTTCATTGATAGATCGCGCATGTGCCCCAGGATGATCGGGATGTCCTGCGGCTGCTTGAGATCGATGCGCTGCACCACCAGCGCCGTGCGCGAGAGGGCCTCCGGGGAGAGACGGGAAACGGCATCCCAGGTCGCGGCGGTCCAGGGATTCTCCGCGGTGAAAACCACCAGCACCAGATCCGCGTGTTCCAGAAAGGGCTCCGCGACAGCCGCATGGCCATTCAGCTTTGCGTTCGTCCCCGGGGTGTCCAGGAGCTCGAAGTTCTTGAGGTAACCGGTGCCGCGGCGGCACTCCACCAGCATCTCCCCCACCTCCCGGTCGGAGGTCTCCCCGTGGCGGTAGAGCCGGACCTCGCCGGTCACGGGCACGGGACCACTGGGGCAGAGCTCCGCCCCTGCGAGGGCATTCAAAAGCGAGGATTTCCCGGCATTTACCTCCCCGATCGCGGCGATCAGAATAGGACGCGAAAGAGCAGGAACGGGATGTTCCGGTTCCTCCTCCAGGGCTACCTCGCCGGCGAGATCGCCGATCCAATCCAGTAGTTCCGACAGGCGGTCCCTGACCGCGAAGTAGCGCTCGCCGGGCATCGTGAGAGCTTGGCCGTCCTGACGCGGAATCACTGCCCGGCCGCGATCGGGCCGGGTGCCGGCTGCGCGGCCATTGCCAGCAATTGCGACACGGTCACGAACTTGTAGCCCTTGCGAAGCAGCCCGTCGAGGGTGGCAGGCATGGCATCCACGGTGCTGGAATGGAGATCGTGGGCCAGGATGATGGCGCCGGGAGTGGTCCCGCCGACAATGCGCGAGGTGACGACCGAGGCCCCGGGACGCTTCCAGTCGAGCGGATCCACCGACCACATGATGGTCGGATAGCGGAGTTCGGCATGAATCCACTCGCGCTGGCGCTGGAGCAGGGCGCCATAGGGCGGGCGCATGGTGCGCGGTTGCACTCCGGCGGCACGGGCCACCGCGTCCCGGCATTTGGTAAGCTCTTCACGCACCGCGGAATCCCCGAGCTTGCTAAGGATCGGGTGGGTGTAAGTGTGGTTTCCGATCTCGTGGCCTTCCGAAACGGTGCGACGCAGCACATTCGGGTAGAGGTCCACGTTCCGGCCGATCACATAGAAAGTCGCCTTGATATTGCGCTCGCGCAGCATGTCGAGCAGGCGCGGCGTGTTCTTGGGATGCGGGCCATCGTCGAAGGTCATCGCCACATAGGGCTGGCCGACCGCCACGCGGGAAAAGGTAATGCCCGAGCCGCCCCCCGAGGAGGGCAGGTTCATGTCCGGATTCCGCGGCACCGGTCCCTGCACCTTCGGCGTGCGGTAGCCGCGGTTCGGTGCCGTGCGGGCCGGCGCGGAAGAGGGATCGACTCCGGCCGTCGCGCCGGGCTTCTCCGAAGATGCCATGGAACAACTGCTACCGAGCGCCGCACTCAGCACCATGAAACCGCGCCGTGATAGCTTCGGCATGCCCGGCTCGCCGGTTTCGCCGTCCTGATGACTTGTGAGGATCTTGTAGCCGAGGGTCTCGATCGGATTCTTCATGGAGGATGACGACTTGAGCCGGGAAATTTCCCGCAGATTACCGGCATGGGAGGCGATGTCACGCCTGCATTTCCAACAACTTGATCACAAGAAACGCCTAAGCATCGGACCCATCCGCTCCAGGGAATCCTCCGGCCAAAAAGCGCGCGGCGTCATGATCGCGCCGTCGAGCGAGCGATGCTCCGGCCACTCCGCTTCCTGCGGCACGAGCGGGATCGCCCGGGCGATGATCCGCTTCGCCATGGAAACATTCGCCTGCAGGTGACCTATCACCGCCTCCGCCGTCACCGGAGCCTCCTCTTTCTTCCAGCAATCGTAGTCCGTGACCATCGCCAGCGTCGCCAGCGCGATCTCCGCTTCACGCGCCAGCTTCGCTTCGGGCAGGTTGGTCATCCCGATCACGTCGAAGCCGAGCTTCCGGTTGGCCTCGCTCTCCGCCCGCGTGGAGAAGGCCGGGCCGTCCATGTTCACGTAGGTGCCGCCGTAGTGGACCCGGGTGCCCTCCTCCTCCGCCGCGGTCATCAGCAGCGCCCGCATGCCCTCGCTCACGGGATCGGCGAAGGACACGTGCCCCACGATCCCCTTGCCGAAAAAAGTGTGGTGCTCCCGGCGGCTGGTCCGGTCGAAGTATTGGTCCGGCAGCACGATATCACGCGGGTGATACTCCTCCTTCAGGCTGCCGACCGCCGTGACGCAAATGAGGAAGCGCACGTCCAGCGAACGCAGCGCCCACAGGTTCGCGCGGTGATTGATTT
>CBIHMP010000394.1:0-3366 GCA_966211015.1 uncultured Luteolibacter sp.
ATCCTATCCATCCCGGTCCCGTTTTTCCTTATTGGTTCGATTTATCGAAAGCCGCGTCGAAGGCCACGGTATTCCGCGGGAAATCGAGGTTCTTCACGAAGGCGCAGCTCTCCGTGGCACCGTGGAAGCGGTCCATGCGGCCGTCCTCCCACTCGATGGAGAGCGGCCCGGCGTAGCCGATGTCGTTCAGGGCCACGATCACCTCCTCGAAATTGATATCCCCGCGGCCGACGCTGCGGAAATCCCAGTAGCGGCGCGGATCGATGAAATCCGTGTGCCCGCCGAAGACTCCCACCGTGCCGTCGCCGTGGCCCCACCACACGTCCTTCATGTGGGCATTGTGGATGCGCTCGCCGAGCAGGTAGATGAATTTCACGTAGTCCACCCCCTGGTAGCCCAGGTGGCTCGGGTCGTAATTGAAGCCGAAGCGCTTGTGGCCGCCCACCGCCTCGATGGCGCGCTGCGCGGAGGCGATGTCGAAGGCGATCTCCGTCGGGTGGACTTCCAGCGCGAAATAGACGTCCTCCTTCTCGAAGGCGTCCAGGATCGGCTTGAAGCGCGTGCCGAAGTCGTCGAAGCCCTTCTGGATGTATTCCTGGCTGGTCGGCGGGAAGGCATAGAGCGCGCCCCAGATGGAGGAGCCCGTGAAACCGTTCACCACCGTCTTGCCGGAGCCCGCGGGGTGGGAGGCCATGTAGGACTTCCCGGCATCGAAGAACTTCCGCGCGGCCCGGGCCGTATCGATCATCTCCTGCGCGGCGCGCTGGCGGACTCCTTCCGCATCGCCATCGCCCCACACGTGGTCGGGCAGGATGGACTTGTGGCGCTCGTCGATGGGATCGCAGATCGCCTGCCCCACCAGGTGGGCGGAGAGGGCGTAGCAGGCCAAGCCGTGCTTCTTCAGCAGCTCCCAGCGCGCGGGGATGTAGGCGGGATCATTCAGCGCCGCCTGGACATCGAAGTGATCGCCCCAGCAGGCGAGCTCCACGCCATCGAAACCCATGGCCTTGACCTTCGGGAAAAGCTCCTCGGCAGGGATATCGGCCCACTGGCCGGTGAAAAGTGTGACGGGTCGTGACATGATCGTTAGGATTTGGAAGGTGCGTGGAGATTGGAGGAGGCCTTTCACGGGGGGAAAGGGAAAATCCCGCACCAAGGTGAAAAATGCGACATGCGGGCCCCCGGGGGTCGCAGACCGGCCTGCCCCCGCGTGACCATCATTCCACTTGCCGCGGCCCCGGTTTCCAACAGAACCTCCGGCCATGCAAACCGCTGCCTTTTTCAAAGACCTGTTCGGCCTGGAAGGACAAACCGCCGTCGTCATCGGGGGCACGGGCGAGCTCTGCGGCTGCATGGCGCAAGGCCTGGCCCACGCCGGGGCGGAGGTGGTCCTGGTCGGCCGCATCCGGGAGAAGGCGGAGCGCAAGCTGGCGGAGATCGAGGAATTCGGCGGGAAGGGCTATTTCATGTCCGCGGACGTGACTTCGCGCGATTCCCTGCAGGAGCTGGTCGATCAGGTGGTGGAACGCTCCGGGCGGGTGGATATCCTCATCAATGGCGCCGGGATCAACGCCCCCACCCCCTTCCTGGAGATCCAGGAGGAGGAATTCCAGCGGATCATCGATACGAACCTCACGGCGGTCTTCCGGACCTGCCAGGTCTTCGGGAAATACTTCATCGAGCAGGGCGTCCCGGCCTCCATCATCAATCTCGGCTCCATGTCCGGGCTGGTGCCGCTTTCCCGCGTCTTCACCTACTCCGCCAGCAAGGCGGCAGTGCACAACCTTTCCAAGAACCTCGCCCGCGAGTGGGCGGAATACTCCATCCGCGTCAATACCCTGGTCCCCGGCTTCTTCCCGGCGGAGCAGAACCGCAAGGTGCTGGACGAGAGCCGCGTGCTCGACATCCTGCGCCAGACGCCGATGAGCCGCTTCGGCAGCCCGGACGATCTGATCGGCGCCACCCTGCTGCTGGCCTCGAACAAAGCCGGCGGCTTTATCACCGGCAGCGAGATGGTGGTGGACGGGGGATTCAATGCGATGAAGATCTGAACGGCCGCCGCCGAGCCCGGAAGGGGGATGTGGAACCCCCTGTGGCGGCTACAAACCGCCCGAAACCCACCCCACCGTGCCGCTTGCACCGGCGGCGATCCACGTGTATTGCGTGCGCCCCGGCTGCACTCGTCCGGCTCCCTACCTGCCCTGTCACATGATCAAGTGGATCCTCCAGAAAATCGTCGGTAACAAGAATCAGCGCGAAATCCGCCGGATTCGCCCGACCGTCGAGCGCATCAAGGAAATCGAGGAGGCGCTCCAGCGGGAGCCCGAGGAGAAGCTGCGGGAAATGACGGCGAAGTGGCAGCAGCACCTGTCCCGCTACCACGACCTGAAGGTGGCCACCAAGCCGCAACTCGAGCGCATGGAGGCCGCCGGACTGGCCGAAGCCGCGGAGTACATGAACGAGCGTCTGGGCCTCCTGCGGGAGGAATTCCCCGCGCTGCCCGGCAAGGTCGAGCCCACGGTCGAGTCCATCGAGGCGGCGAAGGCCGCTTTCCACGAGATCGAGATGCAGTTCATCCCGGCGCGGGCGAAGTATCTCGAGCAGATCCTGCCGGAAGCCGCGGCAGTCGTAAAAAACGGCGCGCGCCGGCTGTGCGGCCGGACCATCGACGTGTGCGACCAGCCGCTGAAGTGGGAAATGGTCCACTTCGACGTGCAGCTCATCGGCGGCGTGGCCCTGCACCGCGGGATGATCGCGGAAATGATGACGGGTGAAGGCAAGACCCTCGTCGCCACCATCCCCACCTACCTGAACGCGCTGACCGGCCTGGGCGTCCACGTGATCACGGTGAATGACTACCTCGCCCGCCGCGACTCGGAGTGGATGGGCTCCCTTTACAAGTTCCTGGGCCTGAGCGTCGGCTGTATCCAGAACCAGATGCCCCCCTGGGACCGCCGCGAGCACTACGGCTGCGACATCACCTACGGGACGAACTCGGAATTCGGCTTCGACTACCTGCGGGACAACGGCATGGCCTCCACGAAGGACGAGCAGGTCCAGCGCGGCCACTATTTCGCCGTCATCGACGAGGTGGACTCCATCCTCATCGACGAGGCGCGCACGCCGCTGATCATTTCCGGCCCCTCCTCCGTCTCCAGCCACCAGTTCGACCGCTACAAGCCGCTGGTGGAGCAGATCGTCCGCCAGCAGACCCATCTCTGCAACGAGCTGATGAGCGAGGCGAAGAAGTTCCAGGAGGCCGGCGACATGGAGGCCGCGGGCCGCGCGCTCTTCAAGGTGAAGCTGGGCCAGCCGCGGAACCGCCAGCTCATGCGCATGATGCAGGAGCCGGACATCCGCCGCCTG
>CBIHMP010000395.1:0-3366 GCA_966211015.1 uncultured Luteolibacter sp.
GCGGTAGATCTCGCCGCCATACCAGCCCAGCACAGCGAAAGATACTGTCACCACTACTCCCAGCAGAATCCACAAGCGCCTGACGTTTTTCATGACGTTTTTCAGGAAACCCAGTTGCGGGGCCGAATCAACGAAAAATAATTCGTGATTGCGCTTTTCTTCGCCGGCGGGAAATCCGAAGGTCATCGCGTTCGGCCGATGCGCATCTCCATTTCATCAATTGCCGCGGACCCTGAGCGCAAGAATCGCGCAATGCTTGAGGAAGGGCGCGTGGCAGGGCACGCGCGGAGCGCTGAAGCTTCCGGCATGACCAAGGCCGCGGAGACGCCGCCGTCACACTCACTATTTCTGGCCCCTGCGCGCATCGGCCCGGCCGCACCTTCTGAGTCATGAAACCGACATCCACGGACCTGCCCGACATCGCCGACCGCGCGGACCTGGTGAAACTGGTGGATGCCTTCTACGCCAGAGTCCGTGCCGACAAGGAACTTGGGCATGTCTTCGATGAAGTGGCGAAGGTGCATTGGGAGAGCCATCTGCCCAAGCTCTACGACTTCTGGGACACCGTGCTGTTCCGGGCCGGCAGTTTCCGCGGCAATTTGATCGGGGCCCACTCGCGGCTCGCCGCTCTGACCGACATGAGCCGCCCCTTGTTCGACCGCTGGCTCGAGCTCTTTCGCGAAACCGTGCGCCAACGGTTTGCGGGGGAGCGAGCGGACCACATCGTCCGCTGCGCCGAAGACATGGCGAACGTCATCCACTCCAAAGTCCATGCAATCCCGGACCCTTGCCTCGACCCCGAGCGTATCACGCCCGAACAGCGGTCGCGCTACGCAGCCTATCGCCGTGACCAAAGCGATGCCGGCTGACCTGCCAGTCCCGAAGTTTCCCGCGTGCCGCCACGCCAGGCGGAGGAAAGCGCGCGCCCCGATCTTTGCCTGGCTCGCGAGCGAGCCCTACCGCTTGTTCTTTCTCAGCGGCATCCTCTTCAGCATCGCTGGCGTCTTGATGTGGCCGATGCTTTACCACGGCATGCTGGACTTCTATCCCGGCACCAGCCACGCGCGCGTGATGGTTCAGGGTTTCTGCGGCGCGTTTGTAGTCGGCTTCCTCGGCACGGCCGGGCCGAGAATCTTGTCGGCACCGCGGCTCACACCATGGGAGCTCTTGCCCCTCTTCGGGTTGCACCTCGCGAACGGGATCTGCCACCTGCGGGGGATTACGTTTGCGGGCGACGTGCTTTTCCTCGCCGTATTAGGAGGCTTTTCGATTTCCATGGGGGCACGGTTCATCTGGTTCCGCAAGGATCTGCCGCCTCCGCCCTTGATGCTGGCGGGTACCGGGATCGCCTGCGGCCTCGCCGGCACGCTGCTATGGCTAAATCCGCAGTGGATGACGACCATGGCTATGTACCGGCTCGCGGGTCTGTTGCTTTATCAAGGGTTTCTCTTGGGACCTGTGATGGGGGTGGGGATCTTCCTGTTCCCGCGTCTGCTGGGTGGAACCTTCGGAGAACCCGAACCCGGTGCGGCTACCCGGCGTTCGCTCCTGCACATGGGGATCGCCGCCGCAGCGCTGCTTGCGAGCTTCGCGATCGAGGTCTGGTGGAGCCCGAGTGCGGGCATCGCGCTGCGGGTCGCCGCCTTGGTCTTCGCCCTCGGGCACGTGCGCTGGATCCGCGCGCGGGGACTGCCTCCCGCCGGGACTTTGGCTAACGCCATGCGTCTGTGGAGTTTGCCTCTCTCGGTCGCGGGTTTGGGGGCCGCGGCGTTCGTTTACCCCAAGCACATCGCTTTCGAGCACCTGCTCTTCGCCAGCGGGTTCGGCCTGCTCTGCCTGATCGCCGGCAGCCGCGTGCTCTTCGGTCATAGCGGAGCGGTGGAGCGCTTCGCCGCGCGCTCCTGGATGGGGCGGATCATTGTCTTCGCCGCGGTCTTGGCCGCCCTCACCCGTTTATCGGCCGATTTCCTGCCGCGGGTGACGATCTCCCACTATCAATATGCGGCGCTTTCGTGGGCCGCCGCCGCCGGCCTGTGGGCGCTTTGGCATGCGGGGCGATTCTTCAAGCGGGATGAGGACCCGCACTGAGCCGGGCCAGGGCGTGGCCACCGTCCCGTTGAGTTCACCGCGCCGCGAAAAGCCCGCGGATGGGGGTATCCATCGCGGGCGAGTTTTTTAACAAGAAGGATGCCGGACGGGGAAAGATCCATAGGAGGTCCCTCCGACATGATCGCGGACGAAAGCCTATCAGGCGCAGGCCTCTTCGGATTCGCCAAGCAGGTAGCCGATGACATCGGCAGCAGAATAGGAACTCCGGTCCGGGGGCAGGACGGCGGCAATGCCCGACAAGTCCTCGCCGCATGTGACCAGCGGCAACTCTTCCCTGCCATGGCGGATCTGGCCCAGGCCGATATTTGCCATCAGGCTGTTGCAGAGACATTTGCGACCGAGGGTGTCATCGATTTTCCCGCCCTTCTTGACGTAGCTCTCCGGGTCTTCGGCGGGGCAGCGCCAGCCCAGGGCTCCGTCCGGGCGTTCGTAGGCTTCCCGTAGGTAGCCAAGGTCGCATTGCCGGCAGCGGTCGGCATAGATCGTCGGCTCGGACAGCGTGCCGGCCATCGAGAGGATTTGGAACGGGAAGCCGGTGGGGGAGGCCAGTGGATCCCGAAAGACGCGCGGCGTGCCACGCACCGCTTCGCGGATCGCAGCGCGCTTGAGGTCCTCGCGTAGGCCGGACTCGCCGCAGAATGCGAAGAGCGTGCCGAGTTGGACTCCCGCGGCACCCGCGGTGCACGCTTGTGCAAGCCGTTCCGGGCTCCCGTAAGATCCGGCCAGCCAGAACGGCAGGCCGAGCGCGCGGAGGGCGGAAGTATCCACCGCATCCCGCGGACCGTAAACAGGTTCCCCCGCGGGGTTGAGCTTCAGCGGGCCGCGCGGCGGGGCATTGTGGCCTCCGGCGGACGGCTCTTCGACGACGAAGCCGTCGATCCCGCCCTTGCTCTTCTTGAGCAGCATGGTTCCGAGGGTCGCCGAGGAAATGATCGGCAGAAAGCGCGGGCGTGGTAGCGGGAAGGAGATTTCTGGCAGCAATCCAGCGGGATCCAGCGACTGGAGGTGGGCTTGGGTCGCGCCGGTGACGTGGAGTTCGAGCTCGACCTTTTTACCGCGGCTCAGGCCGTCGAGGCAGGCCGGAATCTCCACCGGAATCCCGGCACCCATTAGCACTACATCGACACCTGCGAGCATCGCACCGAGCAAGGACGGCAGGGTGGGCGTCTGGATCTTGTGCAGGTAGTTGATGCCGACGATCCCTCTGTGGCCTTCCTTCGCGAGGTGGACTTCCACGAAGTTCGCGGCTACCAGGAG
>CBIHMP010000396.1:0-3354 GCA_966211015.1 uncultured Luteolibacter sp.
CAGGTCCCGCAGCGGGAATTTCACCGAGACATAGGTCCGCGGCTCATTGTCCACGAACAGTTCCTCGTCCATCTGCAGGGCTTCCCCCGCCTCGGTCACGAGCAAGTCGTGCTTGCGGAATTTATCGGCGGCCTCCTTGTCCGCCATGAGCTGATGGTCGGTGAAGCCGAGCACGTCCTTGCGCTCCATTGCGAAAAGATCCTCGAAGCCGCGGTTCACCATCAGGTAGCGCCCCTTGAGATCCTTCATCGAAATCACCGCCGGGCTATTGTCGATCATCTCCTGCATCCGGTGCTCGGCTTGGATCGCCTTTTCCTGGGCGCGGCGCTGCTCGGTCACGTCCCGGTCCATGCCCACGATCCCCCACGGCTTCCCGTCGGCATCGCGCAGCAGGACTTTGGTGGTGACGAAATAGTGGAGATCGCCTTGCCTCAGCTCCAGGTGCCACTCCCGGTTCAAGACCGGATCGCCGGTCTCGATCATCTTCAGGTCCTCTTCCTTGCCGGTCCTGACGACCACCTCGGGGAAATAATCCGCCGGGGTTTTCCCGATCATCTCATCGGGAGATTTCGCGCCGACCCACTCGGCCATGGCTTTGTTCACCACCATGTAGCGGCGCTCCAGGTCGCGCGCGAAGATCTTATCAGGGAAGCCGTCGATCAGGGATCGGAGCATGTTCCGCTCCCGTTCCAGATGGTGCTGCGTCTCCACCAGTTCGCTGACGTCGCTCGACATCCCGAAGGTCCCGATGATGTGGCCCTCCCGGTCGCGGAAGGGCATCTTATTGGTGAGCACCCAGCCGACCTTCCCGTCCGGGAAGATCTCCCGCTCGACCAGCCCGGTGATCGCGGCGCCGGTGCGCACGATCCGGATTTCATCGGCCCGGGCTTGATCCGCATGCTCCGGCCCGAAGAGATCGTGGTCCGTCTTTCCGATCAGGTCCTCCGGATGGCCCTTCCCCACCCATGCGGCCATGCTCTGATTCACCCTGAGGAAACGGGACTCGGTGTCCTTGAAGTAGATATTGGCCGGCACATTCGCCATCAGCATCTCGAAGTAGTGTTCCAGCTTGCGGCGCGACTCCGCGCCCTCCCGCAGCTTCGCCTCCAGCCCGCGGTTGATCTCCGCGAGGCGGGATGCCCCGGACTCTCCTTCCCCCGCCGCCGGACGCGCGCGCCGGCCGAGAAGCATACCTCCCGCGAGAACCACGGCCGCTCCCGCCGCCATCCGTCCGGTGGCATGGCCCGGACCGGTCATGAGCCACAGGGTACCCGCAAAGATCACCGCCGCGGCCGCGGCCGCGAAAAGGCCCGACCGGGCCTCACCCGCTGACGGATGGATTCTCACCGCCTCTATCACACCACGTCCGAACCGCGGTGTAAATGACAGCTTGAAGAACGGCTCCCCGCCCGCGGGAAGCGCGCGGCCCTAGCAGAGCCGCACCATGTCCTTCACGAACTGACCCCAGAGAAAGAGCAGCCCGCGGAACGAGTATTCGAAGTGCCCGTCCCCCGTCTCCCGGATGATGCCGGCTTCGAGGTTGTGCCGGATCTGGCATTTCATCTCCGCCTCGATCGAATCCTCGATTTCCTCCGGGTCCGGCATACGCAGGGAATCCAGATCGACATTCGCCCGCCGCAGGAACTCATGGTGATCCTTTAGGATGTGGTGGAAGCAATTGCGCTCGCAGGGGACGTGATTCCACCGCATCTGCGGCGGACATTTCAGCGTCGCGGAAAACGGGAAATTGGTGGTACGCCAGATACGGCCGGCCTTGTCGCGGGAGGTTACGGAGATGAAAGCGAAGGCCACCTCACCCTGCTCGCAGAGGCAGACGGCGCCGACTGCCCTTTCCTCCGGATGCCAAAATAGGCGGAAGAATTGCTTCATCCCGCCCCATTCCCAGCCGCAATCGTCCACGTGCTCGAAGCCCGCCTCTTCCATCGCCCCCGCCGCTTCGACGGCGTTCGGGAAAAAAGACGGGTCCGGCAGCTCCTTTTGTTTCAAGCGGTTGTCCATCGGCAGGCGCATCCGCCGGATCCGCGTCAGAAGCTCCACCCACGGGAGAAAGAACCACATCGCCACGCCCACGACGCCGAGCCACCAGAAGCCGCTGAGGTAATAGAAGGCCATGAAGCTCGCCCCGAGGAAGACAAGCGCCCCCAGTTTGCGCACCACGGCCTTCCGCGAGGAGCGAAGGCCGATGGCGAGGACGAACAGTCCGATGACGATGAGGCAGGAACGCATGGATGGCAGGGAGGGCGGAAACCAAGCGCCCCGCCCCCTCTTCAAAGGAGATTTGGACTCGCGTGATTGCCGACCCCCGACTTCTCCGCGTGATCCGCGCCGCTGTCCAGCGATTCGTCGGACCACAGGAAAGCCGTGCCGGAACTCCGCCACGGCCTTCCCGGGGGAGGGAAAGGAAACAAATCCCGTTTCACGGGAGCGCGTAGGCTTCCCGCCCCATTTGCTCCGGCGCAAGGCCTTCGCCCCATGTCGCTGCTATTGAAGAACATCAAAAAAACCTCCGGCCATCCGGAGGTGGTGGCGTTCCCGCCCAAGGGCCACTGCGGGTAACCGCCACCGGATCCCTGCCGAAGGCGGCACATTCACGGGTGACACCGGGGGGAGCGCACCGCATGGTTTTACCGTCATGGCCATCGAACGCTACGAGTCCTTCACCCCCTCGATCCACCCCTCCGCCTATCTTGCAGCGAGTGCCGATGTGATCGGGCGGGTGACATTCGGGGAGGAAAGCAGCGCGTGGTACCACTCGACGGTCCGTGGCGACATCAACGAGATCGTGATCGGCCCCCGTTCGAACGTTCAGGACAGCGCGGTGCTCCACGTCTCGGACGATCTGGGCACCTATCTCGGGGAGCTCGTGACGGTCGGACACTCGGCCATCCTCCACGCGTGCACGGTGAAGGACGAAGTCCTCGTAGGCATGGGCGCGATCGTTCTCGACGGCTCGGTGATCGGCGAACGGTCCATCATCGGCGCGGGGGCACTCGTGACAGGGGGTACCATCATCCCGCCGGGATCGCTGGTGATCGGCTCGCCCGCGAAGGTCGTCCGGACGCTCTCCTTGGACGAACAGGCGAAGGTAAAGACCTGGGCGGAGAAATACGTGATTCAATCGAGGAAGTATCTCCAGCGCTAGGCGGACTCGCCCGCGCGTGCCCTGCGGCCCATTCAAGGAGCGCCGGCGTCCCGCCGGTGTTCCCAGACGGACTCGCCCACGGGTGCCATGCGGCCCATTCAAGGAGCGCCGGCGTCCCGCCGGTGTTCCCAGACGGACTCGCCCGCGGGTGCCATGCGGCCCATTCAAGGAGCGCCGGCGTCCCGCCGGTG
>CBIHMP010000397.1:0-3339 GCA_966211015.1 uncultured Luteolibacter sp.
CTCATGGATTAAGGGAGGGTCGGCTTACGCCAGTCTGTCCCGGAAGTCCTCGTAGCCGAATTCCCGGAGGGTTTCCAGCCTTCCGTCCTCATGCTGCAGCACGATGGAAGGATGGGGCACGCCGTTGAAGGTCGTTGTCTTCACCATGGTGTAATGCGCCATGTCGTCGAAGACGAGGACATCCCCGGGCTTCAGGGGCCGCGGGAACGCGAAATCCCCTGTGACATCGCCTGCCAAGCAGGTGGGACCGCCGAGGCGGTAGAGGTGCTCGCCGCTTTCCGCGGAGGGATGGTAACGCTCGCCCGCGAAAGTCACGGCGGGCTTCGCAGCGGACGCCGCACCGTCCACCAGGAAAACATCGGGCCGGTAGGGCATCTCCAGCACGTCCGGCATGTGAGCGGTGGCGGAGATATCGAGGATCGCCAGCTTGTGCCCCGCCGACTCGAACACATCCAGCACCTCGGCGCGCAGCACGCCAGTGTGGATCGCGCCTGCCTCGCCCGGCTCCAGCCAGACTTCGACGCCGTATTTCTCCTGCGTCTCCTTCACCAGCCGGACCAGACGATCGCGATCATAGAAGGGCTTGGTGATCCAGTGCCCTCCGCCCATGTTGAGGTAGGTGAACTGCGGCGAGCGCAGCAGGTGGCCGAATTTCTCATCCACCGCGGCGAGTGTCCGTTCCAGATCGTCGGAGTTTTGCTCGCAGAGCGTATGGAAATGGAGGCCGGAGAGGCCGGTCAGGTCGGCATTCTCCAGTTGGTCCGCGGTAATTCCCAGCCGGGAGCCGGGGACGCAGGGATCGTAGAGCGCGGTATGGCCGGTGGAGCACTGGGGATTGACCCGCAGCCCGCAGTGGAACTCGCCGCTCTTGAAGCGCGGGTGGGCCATCACCATCTCCCGGAAGCGGAACCACTGCGAAAGCGAGTTGAAATCCAGGTGATGCGTGAATTCGCAGAGCTGCCGGATGTCCTCCTCCTGATACGCGGGAGAATAGGTGACCACGTGCTTGCCGAAGTAATCCCGCGCTAGCAGCGCTTCCCACAGGCCCGAGGCGCAGCAACCGTCCAGATCCTGCCGGATGTAGGGAAAAGCCTTCCAGCAGGAGAATCCCTTGAGCGCGAGGACGATCTTGCAGCCGGCCGCGTCCGCCGTTTCCCGGAGGATGGCGGAGTTGCGCTTCAGCGCGGCGATGGAAACGACGAAGGAAGCCACCCCCGGACCATGAACGGCATTCGCCGGACGTCCAACATCGAACGTTGAAGTTTCCGCCCGCGCCAGAGAAGGAAGGGCCCGTGAAAGTAACGATCTTCGGTCCGGGACATGTCGGGATGGTGCTGGCCTACACGCTGATGCTGCGCGGGGCCGCACGGGAGATCGTGCTGGTGGGGGCGAACCGGGCCAAGGCCGAAGGCGAGGCAATGGACCTGATGCACGCGCAGGCCTTTCTCCAGGTCCCGGTAACCGTGAGGGCGGGGGATCTGGGCGATTGTGCCGGCAGCGAGGTGATCGCGATGTGTGCCTCCGTGCCGACGCCGGAGGGCATCACCAGCCGGAACTCGCTCGCCGAGGGCAATGTCGCCCTTATGCGCGCGCTCCTGCCGCGGATCGCGGCGGTGGCTCCCGCCGCGAAGCTGGTGATGGTTTCCAACCCGGTGGACGTCCTGACGTGGCAAGCGCTCCAATTGACCGGCTTCCCGCCGGAGCGGGTGATGGGCACCGGGACCCTGGTGGACTCGATCCGCTTCCGCGAGATGCTATCGGTCATGATCGGGATCCATCCCGACGACCTCCGCGCCTACATCCTGGGCGAGCACGGCGAACACCAGTTCCCCGCGATGAGCGTGGCGCAGGCGGGCGGCGAGAAGATCGACGATACGCCGGAGCGGCGCGCCCTATGCGACAAGGCGGCCGGGGCGGGCATCGAGGTCTTCCGGAAGAAGCGGAACACCTGCTACGCCATCGGCCAGGCCGCCGCCTACATCATCGAGTCGATCCTGCTCGACGAGAGGCGCACGGTCCCCCTGAGCGTGAAGATCGACGGTTTCCTCGGCGTGGAGGGAGTCTGCCTGAGCCTGCCGGTGGTGGTCGGGAAAAGGGGCATCGAGCGCGTGCTCCACCCCGACCTCAACGCACTTGAAGCCGAGCAATTCCGCACCGCCGCGAGGGCGGTGAAAGAAGTGATCGGGGAGGTGGGTTGAGACGGGCCTCCGTCACCCTTTCACGCCACCTCGAACCCCGCCGCCTGCTCCGGCGTCAGCTCGATGAATTGCCAAGGCAGGCCGTGGACGTTCAAATCGGCCATGAAGGGGTCCGGATCGTATTGCTCCATGTTCCACACGCCCGGCTTTCGCCACTTGCCTTCCAGCATCTGCTTGGCGCCGATCATGGCGGGCACGCCGGTGGTGTAGGAGATCGCCTGGCTGCCGACCTCCGCGAAGCAGGCTTCGTGGTCGCAGATGTTGTAAATGTAGAGCGCCTTGGCCTTGCCGTCCTTCACGCCGGTGATGACGTTGCCGATGCAGGTCTTGCCCTTGGTCGTCTGGCCGAGCTCGCCCGGATCGGGAAGCACGGCCTTGAGGAACTGCAGCGGGATAATTTCCACGCCGTTGTAAACCACCGGATCGATCCGGGTCATGCCGACGTTCTGGAGTACTTCGAGATGCTTCAAGTAGTTCGGCGAGAAGGACATCCAGAACTGCGCCCGCTTGATGGTGGGGATGTGTTTTACCAGCGATTCCAGCTCCTCGTGGTACATCCGGTAGATTTCGTAGGTCCCCACGCCGTCCGGGCAGGTGAAGGGTTGGTGCTCGGACATCGGCGGGGTTTCGACGAATTTCCCGTCCTCCCAGTGGCGGCACTCGGCCGTGACCTCGCGGATGTTGATCTCGGGGTTGAAATTCGTGGCGAAGGCCTTGCCGTGGTTGCCGCCGTTCACGTCGATGATGTCCAAGGTGTGGATCTCGTCGAAGTGGTGTTTCAGCGCCCAAGCGGTGAAAACGTTGGTCACACCGGGGTCGAAGCCGGATCCGAGCAGGGCGGAGCGGCCCGCGTTTTCGAACTTCTCCTGGTAGGCCCATTGCCAGGAATATTCGAATTTGGCGACGTCCTTCGGCTCGTAGTTCGCCGTATCCAGATAGTCCACCCCGGCGTCCAAGCAGGCATCCATGATCGCGAGGTCCTGGTAGGGCAGGGCCACGTTAATCACGAGCGTGGCACCGGTTTTCCGGATCAGGGCAGCCGTCTGGGCCGGATCGTCGGCATCCACCTGGGCCGTGGCGATCTCCCGGCCGGTGCGCTTTTTCACCTCCGCCGCGATCGCGTCGCACTTTGATTTCGTGC
>CBIHMP010000398.1:0-3336 GCA_966211015.1 uncultured Luteolibacter sp.
CCGTTTCGCCGTGCGGCAGGTTTTCAGTCGAGTTCGCGGAATGCCTCGCTTCCTGCGGATCTGCTCCCGTGTGCATGGTGAATGATGATTTCCACGAAGGTATCCCGGCAGAAAAGGCGCAGGAACTCCTTGGGAAATACTCCTAAAAAAAACTTGCGGAAAGGTAATGCAAGCGGTAATGGTTACCACATGGACGGCAGCTACAGAACCAACAAACTTACCCGGACCAGCATGGCTCTGGATGGCTGGACCATCGGGATCCTTGATGAGTTGAGCAAAAACTGGGGCACCTCGAAGGCCGGGGTGATCCGGCGCGCCGTGCGTGAGGCCAAGGAGCGGCTGGACCAGAAGAATGCCGGGCCTTCGCCATTGGAAGCCTTGGAATGGTTGCAGGGTGGGGGCGGCGTTCTTCAGGAGGAGGCCGCAGTGTACCGCGCCAACCTCCAGGCTGAGCGGGAAGCCAAAAAATACTGGTGGGAGGCATGATCCATCTCGATACCAACGTCCTCATCGATCTCGTCACCGCGTACCCACCGCAGGTGGCGATCGTGAAGAGCTGGCTGGAGGAAGAGAAGGTTCTCACCGTTTCCGCCGTTGCGTGGTCCGAGTTTCTGAACGGCCCGCATACCCTGACCCAGAAGGATGCCGTGCGTGCCATCCTCCAGGGGGGCGTCCGTCCCTTTGATGAGGATCATGCGGAACAGGCATCCCGGCTCTTCCATCAAACCGGGCGCCGGCGGGGATCGCACGCGGACTGCATGATCGCCGCCGCGGCGCTTTGCTCCCGCGAGCCGGTAGCCACCCGGAATATCCGCGACTTCGAACGCTTCATACCCTACGGGCTCCTGCTGGAGCGCATCCCCACCATTTCCGAATTCCCATGATCTCCTACAAGCCAGGCAAGCAACCTCACTCCCGGGAATACCGGCTGATTTTCAAGAACGTGGACCGCGAGGGCTGGGATCCATCGATCGGCACGTACCTGAACGACGGCGGCTACGATGAGCTGAAAAAAGCCATCACCATGGCTCCGAAGGACATCACGGAGGAGGTGAAGAAGTCCGGCCTGCGGGGGCGCGGCGGCGCGGGTTTCCCGACGGGTGTGAAGTGGACTTTCATCCCGCCGAACAACACCAAGCCGGTCTATCTGATCTGTAATGGCGACGAGTCCGAGCCGGGCACCTTCAAGGACCGCTACATCCTCCACCAGGATCCGCACCAGCTCATCGAGGGCATGGTGATCTCCTGTTTCGCGGTGGGCGCGCATGTCGCCTACAGCTACATGCGCTCGGAATTCCCGGAGGCCGCACTGAGCGTCGAGCGGGCGATCGAGGAGGCGCGCGCGCACAATTTTCTGGGGCAGAACGTGCTTGGCTCCGGCTTCGATGTGGAGATCTACGTGCACCGCGGCGCGGGCGCCTACATCTGCGGTGAGGAGACGGGCCTGATCGAATCGCTGGAAGGCAAGCGTCCGTATCCACGGATCAAGCCACCGTATTTCCCGGCGGCGCTGGGGCTCTACATGTGCCCGACGATCGTGAACAATGTGGAGTCGCTCTGCCACGTGAAGCACATCGTCCGCATGGGCGGGGATGAGTATGCGAAGCTGGGTGTGGCGCGGAACACCGGCACGCGGATCCTCTGCATCTCCGGGGATGTGAAGAACCCCGGCTACTTCGAGGTGGAGGTGGGCAAGCTGACCATGCGCGAGGTGATCTATGACCTCTGCGGCGGACCGAAGGATGGCCGCGAGATCAAGGCGGTGATCCCCGGTGGATCGTCATCGAAGATCCTGCGCTGCGACGAGGTTTTCAAACTCAAGAACCCGGACGGCAGCACCCGTGATCTGCCGTTCTGGGACATCCAGATGGACTTCGATACGCTGGCCGCGTGCGGCTCGATGGCGGGGTCCGGCGGGGTGATCGTGCTCGATGACACCCGCAAGATGTCGTGGGTGCTCAACAATCTGAACGCTTTCTACGCGCATGAGTCCTGTGGCCAGTGTACGCCGTGCCGCGAAGGCTCGACGTGGATGAAGAAAATTTCCGACCGCCTGGTCTCTGGAGAAGCGACTCCGCAGGATATCGATACGCTGGAAAGCGTGGCCTATCAGATCGACGGACGGACCATCTGCGCGTTCGGCGAGGCGTCGTCCTGGCCGGTGGAGGCGATCATCGCGAAGTTCCGTGAGGAGCTTCTGGCGGATACGGTCCCGGCTATCCCGGATGCTGCCTTGAACCCGGAGGCAGCCGAGCAACGGAAGTTCCTGCAACCTGCCTGACCCATTGCACCCGGTTCCGAAAAACAAGGCGGAGGTCGCCGCGCTCTCGCTGCGCGTCGCGCTCGGCGCGTGGTTCACCTACAGCGGTGGCCTGAAAATCTTTGTCACGGGACTCGATAAATTCACGCGGGATGTGGCGAACTACAAGCTGGTGGCGGCTCCGCTGGACGCCATCGCCGCCTACAGCGTGCCATGGGTGGAGGTCATCGGCGGGCTATGCCTGATGCTGGGCATTCTGCGGAAAGGAACCTTGCTGGCGATGACCGGTCTGGTGGCGACTTTCGCGGTGGCGGTCGGCTGGGCGTGGTCGAAGAATCTGGATATCTCCTGCGGCTGCCACGGTGGGGATGCGAAGCTCAGCTACTGGACGAAGGCGGCGGAGCTGGGTGCTTACTTCGTGGCTTTCGGCTGGCTCTGGTATATGGAGGTGCGTTCCCGTCGCTCCTGAAGAAGCCATTGCAAGAATCGCCTTTTCCGCTATTCTGACGCTGTGAGTGTGAAGGAAATCAAAAGCGAGATCGAGGCACTTCCCTTGGAAGATCGTCGGCATCTCGCCGCTTTCCTGGTCGCTCTGAGGCACAAGGTTATGGCGGAGTATCGGTCTTCCATCTCTAGAACGATCGACGCTACGAGTCCGGAGCACTGGCTTTCGCTTGAGGATTACGACCAGCGGATTTCGTCCTGAACATGGACTATCGGCTTTTGATTTCGATGGATGTGGTGGAGTTCGTCGAGCGGCTGCCCGTCAGAATGAGGAAAGTCATCCGATCATCGTTTGCGTCCATCGGAGCGGATCCTCTGGGTTGTTCCGATGCCAACGACTACGATGACACGGGGAGACTCCTGCATGTGGCCATTGTCGGGGATTTCGCGCTGATGTACTGGATCGACGATGCCGACAGGCATGTGAAGATACTGGATATCCATGCGGCGGACCGATGAATGTCGGACGCAAGATCGAGGATTTGACGTTTTTTTTTAACCGCAGATTAAGAAGGATTAACGCAGATTCCGCAGATTCGGATTCTACGGATTCATTCTGAAATTCATCTGCG
>CBIHMP010000399.1:0-3334 GCA_966211015.1 uncultured Luteolibacter sp.
CAATGTGTTACCCATGTCCCCGCACGTCTGTTACCTATGTACCCGGTCTGTACACGGAGAAAGGTCCCTACCTCGGAAAGTCCCCGCTTCGGACGGCGCTCACCCCAGCAGCATCCAGAGCGACATCGCCATCATCATCAAATTCTCCGTCAGGGAGATGAAGCCCAGGGGGACCTTGCTGCCGCCGCCGACGCAGGCGCAATTGAGATCCCGCTTTTCGAGATAGACCGCCTTGAAAACCGAGATCGCGCCGATGGTGCCGATCGCCAGGGCCGCGGGAGCCGCCAGCCAGGGCAGCAGGCCGCCGATCATGAGGACACCCGCCAGGGTCTCGATGAAGGCGTAGGCGTAGGCATACGGAACGTAACGCCGGGCGATCAGGTCGTACTGGACGAAGCCCGTGGCAAAGGACTGGAGATCCCGCAGTTTCAGAATCCCCAGCACGCACATGCTGAAGGCGATGAAGAGCTCCGCGATGCGGACGGGGACCAGCGTGCCCAGGGCGGCCCAGCAAGCGGCGGCAGCCATCAGGAAGGTGATCGAGAAGACCGCGACGATGGGCTGGTAGGTCCGCCCCTCCTTCGGATCCGGGCCGAGGCCGAGGTGCTCGCGCAGCGCATCGTAACCGCCGACGTGCTTTTCGCCGATGAAGATCTGCGGGGTTTCATCCACGCCGTTCTCCTTCTTGTAGCGTTCGTTTTCCTCCGCGCTGGCCAGGTGGTGGTCCTCGATCTCGTAGCCGGATCGCTTCAAGAGATCCGTCGCCTTGATGCCCCAGGGACAGAAGTGCTTCGGAGTGACCATCCGGTAGATGCGCGCCTTTTTCCCGTCCATGCCTTACCGGTAGCACGGGATGCGGAAAGTGCATCCGCCGGGGCGTGCTTGCTACCCGGGAGGAAGAACCGTTAGCGTCGGGCCACCTCGGCTGGCCGGGTTCCCGCCTGCGGAGGATCGGACATGGAAACGAAATGGATCGCAGATACCGCGGACCTGGTGATCTCCGGGGCCGGCGGTTTCCAGGTGCTGCGGCACAAGACCCCTGCCGAGCGGACCTCGCGATTCCTGCCGTGGGGAGTGGCCCAGTGCCTTGTCTTGGCATTGGCCGCCTTTTTCGATCTCGTCGTCTTTCTCTCCCTAGCGCTCTGGGCCGCGCTGTTGATCGCTTCAGTGGCTTACAAGCCTTCCGGCCGCAGCCGGATCGAGATCCGCTTCCGGGACGGCGGCATCCATTGGGACAGCGGCTCCGCCCACGGCGTCTCCACGTTCTGGCAAAACGAGCATGCCCGCGCCGACGTCTTTTCCGGGCAGTACGGGTTCGTCACCGCGGAGGGAGATCGCCGCATCCTCTTCGAGACCGATGTCCGAACCTTGGCCGGATTCAATCTATGGGAGCAGTACGCCGCCGCGTGCGGATGCGCGCTGATTTCAACGAACGACCCGGAAGGTAAATCGAGCGTTCTCCCCTCATGAAATCACTCAAGAAGCTGGCGTCATTTGCCGCGGTAGCCTTCGTGGCGCTCCTGGCCTTTCTCTTGGTGACTTACGGGCCGGGCGATCTTCTCTGGAAAGCAGCGTTCCTCAATCGGATTGATTTCTGGGGGAAGGTGGTGGACGCAGAGGGTAAGCCCATCTCCGGTGCCTTGATCTCTATAACGCTCCGCGATGATTCTTCATGGTCCATGGGCAAGGGGAACAATTCGGAGTTCGGATTGCGCTCGGATGCGTCGGGGGCGTTCGAGGTGCTGGGGAGGAAGGGCGCAGCAATCACGGTGGAGGCCTCGGTGGAAGGCTACGCGCCCCTGATCGACACCGTCAGCCGGCGGGATCTCTCGGTTGCGAGAATCTCCTATATCGGACCTGACAGGAACCTGGAGAATCGGAGGCCTACCTCGGACCAACCGACGATCCTTCGCCTTCGGAAAAAGAAGCCCGTTGCGAAGCTGGAATATTCCCAGGCATCGGATGAGAGCTTATCGAAGACGGGGCAGCCGGTTCTCGTATCTCTGGGCGGCAAGCTTGCCGATGCGAAGATCGACATCCGCTGCTGGTCCTCGGCCCCGGAGCCCTTCACCTACGCCCGCTATGACTGGCGAGCCGAGATCCGGGTGAAGGACGGGGAGCTTCAGCCCATTGCCGAACCCGATCCTGTGGAAGCTCCGGAAGCGGGCTACCGGAAAGAGCATGAGATCCAGATGCCTGCAGGCATCGAGAACTGGGGAAGGACCAGTCCCTCACATTCCCGGAACTTCTGGATCAAATTTCAGGACGGGAGCTATGGGAAAGTGGAGATCGATATCACTACCGGCAGAAGCCATAATGTGGATCTGGAGCTTTGGAGGAATACCGACGGCGACCGGAACTTCGAGCAATGACCGGCTAACCGGAGCTTTGCGATTTACGGGCCGTCTTGGAAAGGCAGGGAACGCTTTCCAAGCGGTCCGGCTTCTGGCGGCTGCTTTTTCGACGCCGCCCCCCGCCGGACTTTCCGGAGAAAAGTCCCTCCCATCCGTGCGTCGCGATGCCATCTTTCGAGGGTGACGGGCCATGAAAGGATGGCTAGACGGCCCGGAGGCTTTTTCCCGATCCAACCGCATCGAAAGATACCCATGAACAAAGTCACACCCTTTCTCTCCTTCGACGGGCAAGCCGAGGAGGCGGCCCGGTTCTATGTCTCGCTCCTGCCGGACTCGCGGATCGACCGCGTGATCCCTTCGCCCATGGAAACGCAGGGCGGCGAGGCGGGCACGGTTCTCCTCGTCGAGTTCACCCTCGCCGGCACCTCTTACCTCGCGCTGAACACGCCGGGCTTCGAATTCACCGGGGCCGTCTCCTTCCTGATCTCCTGCGAGGATCAGGCCGAGACCGACCGGCTGTGGGCGGCGCTCACGGCCGATGGCGGCTCGGAAATCGCCTGCGGCTGGCTCAAGGACCGCTGGGGCGTCTTCTGGCAAATCACGCCGACCCGCCTGATGGAGCTGCTCAAGGATCCCGATCCGGACCGCGCCCGCCGCGCCATGGAAGCGATGACGAAAATGATCAAAATCGACATCGCCGAAATCGAACGCGCCGCGGACGAGGCGTAGGAAAATGAATAATGAAAATTGAATAGTGAATATTGGGAAGGAAGAATGCCGGAACGTGTGGTCTCGGGGAGTGACTATTGGGAAGGCCGCATGACGGACCGGAGGGCCGGACGGTGACTTGCCACCCTGCTGGAACCGCAGAGCCGCAGAGGTCGCGGAGGGCCGCAGAGTCATGACTTTCTCTCACGGCTTCTTTGCGTTCCTCCGCGATCTTTGCTGCTCCGCGGTAGATCGGGGGGTTACAGGAGCAG
>CBIHMP010000400.1:0-3320 GCA_966211015.1 uncultured Luteolibacter sp.
GCATATTCCAGCCGATGCCCGATCGTGGGCTGCCGAAGTTCCGGAATACTCTCGCTCATCTGCGGCGGGACTTTCCACCTCTCGCGCAGCTCCTGCAAGCCCGGGGCTTGCATCCCCGGCGCCCCCCATCCTAGGCTCCCGCCGCTCGCTCCCGTAGTTCAACGGATAGAACAAGGGTTTCCTAAACTCTAGATCTGGGTTCGATTCCCGGCGGGAGCATTTTTCGGCTGATACGGACCGCGATCTGCAAAGCCTTTTGCGACAAGACGTCTGTGCGGAAAGCGCCCCGGGCATGGCCCGGAGCGCCTGATATCGCGTCAATCAACCGGGAGATGATTTAACGGCGGCGCGATCCGAGGACCACGCTCACCGCGGAGGTGGCGATGAGACGGACCGCCTCCTTCTTCGACACCAGCTTGGCCGAGAAGAGATCGGCGGTGAGGGAGGTGGCGGCCATGAGGTATTGTGCAGGCTTGCGGTAATCCGAGAGGATCCCCAGCGCGGCAAACCTGTCGGCGAGCGTGGTGCCGCTGCTGTCCACGCGGTTCGGCACGCTGCTGCTCAATCCCAAGATCGAGATCACCGGATCCATGATGGATTGGGGCACCGCATCCACGTCGTCGAGGAAGCCGTCGCCATCGCTATCGATGACCGGCTCTTCTTGCTCGATGTAGTAGAGGTGGGCAAAGCCGCTGCCGCCCGTGGTCGCATCGAGGAGCATGTTTTCCCCGATCGCGAAGCCAAAGCCCGGCAGGGGAGCCATGCTGGTCCCGAGGCCGGTGTAGGCCGCCGTGGCCATCAGTTCGAAGAGCGCCGAACCGTCCAGTCCCGAGAGGATGCGGACGCCGCCCGCGGCGGGGATGACGGTTTGGTTGAGCGCGGGCGATCCGATCATCAGATCGGCCACGCCGTCGTCATCGTAATCCACGCTGCCGCCGACGTTGACCGGCTGGAAGGCGGGGAGCGTCGGGATTGAAACATCGAGCAGGGTGCTCAAATCAGTGCCGGAGACCAGCAGCGCGATGCCTCCGGAGTAGGAGCCGATCATGAGATCGGCGAATCCATCGCCGTTCGCATCCGCGGCCGGGGCGAGTGTTTGACCCAAGCGGTTGTAAACGGCGGTGCCGGTCCTTTCCGCCGCGATCCCGCCGTCGGAACTGCGGATGATCGAGACCTTGCCGGCGTTGGCGATCGTTCCCGGGCGGAAGCCGGGAGAAGCTACCGCCACGTCGTTCAGCCCGTCGGCATCGACATCTCCCAGAGCGGCGAGAGCGGTCCCAAAGGAGGTGAAGCTGATTGCAGGGATGATCGTCCGCAGGACGCTTCCGGCGAGGCCGGACTGCACGTAAACCGCGCCGCGGTTGCTGTTGGCCAGGGGCGCGCCGACATACAGGTCGTCGCTCCCGTCGCCGTTCTGATCGCCCGCGTTCGCAAGCGAGGAGCCGTACTGGGAAGTGATCGTGCCGACGGTAAAGGAGAGCAGCGCTCCGTCGGCTCCCGAGTAGATCCGCACGGCACCGGTGCCGTAACCGACGGTCCCGGCGTATCCCGGAGATCCTACGGCAAGGTCGGTGATCCCGTCGCCGTTCGCATCAAGGGCGGCGAGCGAGAAGCCGAAGTACTGGGCCGCCGCCGCATCACCTTGATAGGTGCGCAGCAAGGTGCCATCCGCTCCGCTGACGATATAGACGATGCCAGAGCCCAGCAGGGCTCCGGATCGGTAGGAGGGATCCGAGACCGCCAGATCGGTGAAGCCGTCGCCGTTGATATCGCCAGCCGAGGCATAGGCAGTACCGAATTGTTTGTTATCGGCGGTGGGGGTCAGGGTGAACTGTAGCTCCGCAGCGGGGAGCGACAGGCAGAAGCCCGGCCAGAGCAGGATGCTCCAGATGCGGGCGCGTGTACGTGTGTGTGCAAGGGGTGTGGTTTTCATCGGGACAGCGGCGACCCTTTAGTTTGAACTAAGAATTTAAGGAAAAGTCAATAATCCATCTAACGATTAGCTTTTCTTTATATTTAATGTATAGTTCGAGGAAATGGATGACTTTAGTTCCCTTGGCGGACACCTTGGCTCCGGGCCCGTCCGGGCTTGATGTCTGAGGGCTTTCCTCCTCCCCTGCCGGGTGCAGAATCGGCAGGTGTCACAAGCCCGGAAACATGCCCGTCATGGGGAGGGGGGCCGGCGGATCCGCCTGATCCTCGCGATGGCATTCCTGTGGAGCGTCTTTGCCGTCTTCGTCACCTGGCGGTTTGCCGTTCGCATTCCGGCGCAGCGGGTGGTTTTCGTGGATATCGATCCTGCGGAGTGGAATCAGGCGGGGGAGCGCATTTCATGGATTCTCTTGAGGCAGCAATTGCTCCCGATGATTCCTTGGGTGCTTCTGGGGCCTTTCGTCCTATGGACGGCGACGAAGTTCCCCCTGTCCGGCAGAGGAAAGCGTCGCCACGCCTTGGTGCTGCTGTTGGCGGGCATCGTCTTCGTGTCCCTGAGCCATGCATTCCACCAGCGGGCGGGCAGACTGCAGCCGCTTATCGCCCCGATGCCGGCGATCGAGACCTGGTTTCCCCCCGGCTTGGACAAGACCCCCGGAGGGGAATTCGGCATTCCTTTGAGCCGTGCGATCGGTCTCGATCCGGCGGTGGAGATTCCCGAATCTTACGGGCTTCCTCCTGAGGTCGATCCGCGGAAGTTGCCGGGCCGGATCATCGGCCGGGAGGAAATGAAGCGCCGGATCGAAGCCAACTGGGCACGGATCGTGAAGCGGTCGGATGCGACTTTGGGAGGCCTGCCGGAGTCTCCCGCGGGAGCGGCAGTGCTTCTCGATTCCCTCGCCTTCGTGGCTCTTGCGGTTTTTTCCCACGCGTGGGTGTTCCTCCGCACCGCGAAGGAGGAAAAGGCGCGTTCGGCCCTCTTGGACCTTCAGAATGTCCAAGCCCGCGCCCGTGCTCTTCAGGCACAACTTCAGCCTCACTTCCTGTTCAATACCCTCAATGGAATTGCAATGCTCACCCGCAGGGATCCCGTGATCGCGGAGGAAATGATCACCTCCCTGAGCGAGCTCATGCGGATCGCCCTCGACGGCGGGCGGAAGCCGGAGATTCCCCTGAGCGAAGAACTTCACTTCGTGGACCGCTACATCGAGATCCAGCGCATGCGCTTCGGGGAGCGGCTGAAGGTGGAGCGGGATATTTCTCCCGGAACCCCCGGCCTCCTGGTACCCGCCTTGCTTATCCAGCCCCTGGTTGAAAACGCAATCCATCATGGCATCGAGCCCCGCGGCACGGGCGGGCGGGTGTGCATTTCCACGGCTTTGGAGGGG